>JAFDDR010000091.1 GCA_019310785.1 Deltaproteobacteria bacterium | reverse complement strand
TTTTTACTTGAAAAAATAAAAGGAACAAGTGATAATAATGAGTTCCTGGCCTCCATGAGTGCATAAAATCGTTACGCTTCGCATAGAGCAATTTTACGAAAGGATAAAAAATGAAAGAGGGAATTCATCCGAAATACTATAAGGCGACCGTACACTGTGCCTGTGGCAATGAGTTTGAAACAGGCTCCACAGTCAAGGAAATACACGTTGAAATCTGTTCCAAATGCCATCCTTTTTTTACGGGCAAACAGAAACTGGTTGATTCCGCAGGTAGGGTGGAACGCTTTAGAAGGAAGTATGCCAAGTTTAACAAGGAATCCTCGAAAGGCGAATCAAAAGCGTGAGACATGCGGGGCTTAATGTCCCAAAGCACACCTGATAACAAAATGATAATCGTTTTCCACCACATAAAAATCATGCTTTGCGTTGATCAAAAGTCCGGCTGTACATAGCTTCCGCCCTTGCCTTTTCGTCCCCTTTAAAGCGCCAATTACACTATTCCACACCTATTGGTAAGTAACTCCACGATATCCGGCGTCAGACTTTATGGCCGTTTTAAACCCTGCTATTTGTGTAACCGTTTGTAAAAAGGTTTTACGGAAATGTTTGCAAAAACCAGAGAACTTGAAGAACGCTATGATGAGATTGAAAGGCACCTAAGCCAGCCCGATGTCATTCGTGATCAGAAGGCATATCAGAGATATGCCAAAGAACACAGCATGCTGACTCCGATCATTGCCTCCCTGCGGGAATATCAATCTGTCCGGAACGAGATCAAAGAAAATCAATCCCTGCTGGATGATCCCGATTCGGAACTGAGACAATTAGCAAGGGAGGAGATTGAGACGCTCCGCTCAAACCTGTTGAACCTTGAAAAAGATCTCAAGATGCTTCTCCTTCCCAAAGATCCCAATGACGAAAAAAATATCCTCCTTGAAATAAGGGCCGGAACAGGCGGAGAGGAAGCAGCGCTTTTTGCTGCCGACCTCTTCAGGATGTACGGCCGGTATGCGGAAATAAAGGGGTGGAAGACAGAAATCCTCAGCCAAAACACCACCGGCATTGGCGGGTTTAAGGAAATTATCATTCTCGTGGAAGGCAAAAGGGTTTACAGCAGGCTAAAATATGAAAGCGGTGTCCATCGCGTTCAAAGGGTTCCCGAGACAGAGGCCCAGGGTAGAATCCATACATCCGCCGTCACCGTGGCCGTGCTTCCGGAGGCCGAAGAAATAGATGTGGAGATAAATCCCGATGATCTCCGTATTGACGTGTACAGATCATCCGGACATGGCGGCCAGCATGTAAACGTCACGGATTCCGCGGTCCGCATTACACACATCCCCTCGGGCCTGGTCGTCACCTGTCAAGACGAAAAATCCCAGCACAAAAACAAGGCCAAGGCCATGAAGGTCCTTCGGTCTCGTCTGCTGGATCATGAACAGGCAGAACAGCAATCACGGATCTCCGAGGAGCGCAGGAACATGGTGGGATCAGGTGATAGAAGTGAAAGGATCAGAACCTATAATTTCCCCCAGGGCAGGGCCACCGATCATAGAATCCATCTCACCTTGTACAAGCTTGAGAATATTCTCCGGGGAGAGCTGGATCTTTTAATAGGCCCACTAACCACCCATTTCCAGACTGAGGCACTCAAAGGGGGATCATGATTCCCAGGGCATGGACCATAAAGGCCCTTTTGAAGGTCTCCGCCGATTACCTGAAAAAAAAGCAGATAGACAATCCCCGTTTGACCGCCGAGGTTCTTTTGGCCCACCAGCTTGAATCCGACCGTGTGAACCTTTACCTGAATCTCGACCAGCCTTTGACCGAAAAGGAGGTTTCAGGATATCGCGCCCTTATCAAGAGACGCCTCGGACGAGAGCCTTTGCAGTATATCACAGGCATGCAGGAATTCTGGTCCCTGGACTTCATTGTGGACGCAAGAGCCCTCATCCCCAGGCCCGAAACCGAATTATTAGTGGAGCATGCCCTCCGTTTGCTCAAGCCCCTTGCTGAATCGGAAAATCAGGAGCCAAAGATCCTGGATCTCGGAACCGGCTGCGGGACACTCGCCGTATCCTTGGCTAAAGAGGTTCAAAACACTCAAATCTGGGCCACGGACAATTCTCACGGAGCACTTGAACTGGCTCGCCTCAATGCGGAAAGAAACGGGGTGTCAGACAGGATTGAATTCAAAAAGGGCGATCTATGGGAACCCCTGATGAACCTGGGCATTAAATTTGATATCATCCTGTCCAATCCCCCCTATGTCGCCTCCGGGGAATACAATGACCTTCCCCCTGAAGTGCGCGATTATGAACCGAGATCGGCCTTAGACGGGGGGGATGGCGGAATGTACTATATCGAAAGAATCCTCACGAAAGCCCCGGATTACATGAAGCCAAAAGCATGGATCATGCTGGAAATGTCCCCCGATCAGACCGAAAAGGCACTCGGTCTCGTGGAAAAAATCGAGGGTTATAGCGATCAAGCCCGGATCAGGGATTACAGCCGACTTTACAGGATTGTTATGGCTCAAAGGGCCTGAGATTTGACTTCTCAACAAATAGCTGGTTTAGTCCGTAGTTTTTAAACAAGCACCAGTCCTGCTAACATGGCCGAAGGAATGTCATCAGGATCACTTTTCCTCAAGATGGCATGAATTTCCCAGCCCACCTCTCTTGCAAGCCTGAAAACATTGATGCCCAGGGCCTCCATGGATGGACGTGCCAGAGACGGGCAGCGGCATTTTCCATCCTTGATCAGCGCATCACACGGGATATCCCTGCAAAACACGGCCTTGCATGAACCTGCGGCCAGGCCTTTTGAAGAAGCATGTCCCTGTCCAACGGACAATTCCTCAAGCCTCGCAGAGATCACAAAGACCTTTCTAAAGACCTCCAAACCCTGTTCTGAAAACAGAACCCCCGGCAAAACATCAATTTTGACAAGCACTGCCGAGTTGTAAGACCGGATCCATTGCCTTGCATCTTCCGGCGTCATAACATGGGGGGGACAGTTGGCACTCTTGCCATACTGTTCACAAAAGGGTGGCCTGCACATCTCAATGATCTCATCTTCTACCGGGACCATATCCGCGGGAATTATCCTGACATCGCTTGCACCAAGCGTTAGTGCCTCTTTTTTGAGCCTGAGAAGGTGAGCGTTAACCTCATTAGCTGACTTCGAATCCAAACCACCGTGTTTAATCATGAAAAATGATATCCCTGACTCCTGACCTCTTTTAAATCCCTAAAATATTACAGAAAAGGCATCAAGGCATCCTGTAGACCACAGAATTAGTATTCATACCTGCCCCTACAGAAGCAAATACGGCGATATCCCCGGAATGTAATTTGTGGTTATCCAGACTTCCGCGCTGCAATAGATCAAAAAGTGTCGGCAAAGTTGCAACCGAACTATTACCTAACCAGGAAATGGTCATGGGCATAATGTGCGCAGGGATATCTTTTGTCTTATACAACTTAAACAACCTTTTCAATATGGCCTCATCCATCTTTTCATTGGCCTGGTGTATCAAGAGTTTCTTCACATCTGTTAATGTAACCCCGGCCTTTTTAAGACTCTGCATTACGACTTCAGGTACCGTCTTGACTGCATACTTATATATCTTGTGCCCATTCATTTTGATGAACAATTCATTCCCGCCATCATGTGGATTATATGTCTTGCCGGCCCATAATAAATATACATTTTCAAGGGTATCCGATCTCGTGACATGTGATAGGATTCCGGCATCCTTATCCGTTGCTTCAACCAGGGTGGCTCCGGCTCCATCAGCGTATATCATGCTATCCATGTCATGGGCATCCGAAACCCTTGACAGTGTCTCCGCACCAATAACAAGGACCTTCTTTGCGTCACCGGACTTTATGTAATAATCAGATAAAATCATGCCCTGCAGCCAGCCGGGACAACCAAAGGGAATATCAAAGGCAACGGTATAAGGATTTGCTATCTTCAGCCTGTGCTTTACCCTGGCAGCAAGGGTTGGAACCATATTGCACCTTGTGCTGCCGGCGCTCACATCCCCAAAATTTTGAGCAACGATTATGTAATCCAGATCTTCCCTGTCTTTGCCATCTAACGCCTGTTCTGCAGCTAAAAAAGCCATGTCAGATGTATTTAGCTTATCATTTACATATCTCCTCTCACTGACACACGTTATTTCCTCTAACTTATTAATGATCTCAACGTTAGACCTCTCAAGTTTTATCCCGTCCGCTCCATAAAAGTCATGGCCTAAAAAATGATCATTTGGTATTTCTATGGTCGGAATATAGCTGCCGGTACCGGTAATAATTGCATTTGTCATGTCTAACTTGCTGTTTCTCCCATAAAATCGTTTTTGAAAATTTATCTTAAAAGATCCGTACCTCAGGTTGTCAAGTTCACGATTCAAGGTTCACGCTTGGTTGACTTATCTTCATACTGGCATATATTCATCGTTTTTTAACCGTGAATCTGAATAGAGGGTCAACTCTATGTGATTTTGTTGAAAATTTCAAACCATATTTAAATTTCTTGATTATAACATAGACCATCCCTGTCGGATTATTCCTTATCAAAACCCTTGACACTACATATGCTGCCAGGTAATTTCACAATCTAAGAAAAAACCCACTTCTCCCATTTAAAATCAAGGGGACCGGATGCTGAAAATATTGGGCAAATGGCTCAAGATCTATGAAGATGAAATCAGTCTGTTTCTCTGGTGCGCCATCCTCCTCTTCCTCATTCGCACTTCCAATATCCTTTTCAACAATTTTGCAGAGACGGCCTTTCTGAAAAGATACGGTGTGGAATACCTTCCCATCGTCTATATGGTCAACTCCATATCCACTTTTTTTATCATGGGATTCATGACCCCCATCATGGCAAGGCTCCCGGGGAGCCGTCTTCTGAGTTACATGCTTGTCCTTTGCGGAGGCTCCGTAGCAGGGCTTCGCTTTGTCATCCCCCTGGGCATCGACCTGCTGTATCCGTTCCTGTTTATCCTCAAGTCCCAGTATGAGGTCTTGTTAGGGCTCGTGTTCTGGAACCTGGCCAATGACCTTTTTAACACGAGACAATCAAAACGCCTGTTTCCCCTTATAACGGCAGGAGGGGTCCTTGGGGGGATCTTAGGCAGTTTCGGAACGCCGTTTCTGGCAAAGACTATTTCCTTAGACAACCTGATGTTCGCCTATTTAGGCACCACCATGTTAGGCGCTATTGCCGTACAAAGAATGGGGACCCGGTTCCCCACCCTGCTCCTCTCCGACAAGAAGGCCAAAAAGGGGAAATCACGACCTTCTGTCATAGCGGAATTTAAAAAGGTCTGGCCCATGGTCAAGGAGTCTAAGCTTGTACAAATCCTTATTCTGTTAACCCTCCTTCCCAATGTGGTCATTCCCATCATGAACTATCAGTTCAACTTTGCCATTGACCAGACATTCGCCACTGAAGGGGGCATGATTAAATTCTTCGGTTATTTCCGGGGCGTGCTGAATGTCATCAGCTTGATTATTCTCCTGTTTGTGGGGAGGATATATGGCCGATGGGGACTGCCTGTCGCCCTGATGTTTCATCCCATTAATTATATGATCGCATTCGCTTCTTTTTTGTTGCGGTTTGATATATTTTCGGCCATGTATGCAAGGATATCCACCAATGTCCTTAGGACCACCATTAACAACCCTGCCAGGGCCGTGCTTGTCGGCCTTGTGCCGGCAACTTACCGCTCCGTTGTCAGACCCTTTTTAAGGGGCACCGTGGTGCGGCTTGGGATACTCATGGGCTCGGGCCTTATCATGATTTCCGAAGATCTTGTACACCCACGGTACCTTTCCGTTGCGGCCTGTCTATTTGTGGGCGGATGGATTACCTCGACATTTTTTCTCAAAAAGGGTTACTCAAAAATTCTGCTGGACCTCATATCCAGGGATATGCTGGACCTGAAGACCATGGAAGAACATGATGTAAGTCACGTGTTTACGGACAAAAAGGTCAAGTCCCAGCTCGTTCAGGCCTTTTTGTCTGCCCGTGGGAATGACTGTCTGTGGTATGCCCGCCTGTTGAAATCATTAGGCATGGAAGAGCTCGACGCCCATATTCTCTCTGCTTTAAAGGGACAGGATGACAGGACCAGAATCAATTTGCTTTCTCTACTTTCTCCCGAGGCAGGCGAGGCCGCCATTCAGATATTCAGGGAGTTATCAGACCCTGAAAAACCCGAACTTATGACGGCCGTTGTCAGAGCGGCCAACCGGCTCCCGGCCCGGCTCTCATCTGATTTGATCCTGAATGTCTTTACAACCAGTCAACACCCGGAGGTAAAGGCATATGCTGTGGCCGCCCTTTACCGGCAGACGCCGCAGAAGTACAGGGGGATAATTGATGCGTGGCTGAAATCTAACGGCACAAATGAACGCAAAGCAGGTATCATCGCGGCGGGTGAGTCAAAGGATAACACATATATTTCCAGGCTAAAGGAGATGTTGGATCAGGAAGGGGACAGCTCGATCCTGCCGTTTATATTTCAGGGGCTCTACAACCTCGGGGCCGAAGACATAAATGCTTCGGTCCTTCCCTACCTCATTCACCCCCTGGAACCTGTCCGTTTTTCCGCCTTGGAAGCGCTTGATATTAATGACGATGACACTTTAAGGAGGGTCATCGGACTGATGGATGACTCTTCAGAGCGAGTCCACGTCCTTGCAAAAGAAAAGATTCATACTGCCTCCTATAATAATGCCCAGGTCCTGGTGGAATCGCTCGCAATACCACGACGCAAAGTCAGGGAGGGCATATTCGAGCTGTTGGAATCATTAAACATAAAGGATTTGGACCTCTTTAGATTTGCCCGTTCCCAGATTGAGAAGGGTTACACGTACATGGTGGAAGGAGAAGGTCTTAGTCATCTTCCCGAGGGTCGTGAAAGAGACCTGCTCATGGACCATCTGGATCAGAAAAGACTCTTTCAGATGGAGAACGTGCTCAGGGTCCTGGCCACGGAGGACCGGTCCGGGAAAATGAAGACCATCTGGAGGGGCATATCCTCGGCAGATGACCGTCAGCGATCAAACAGTATGGAGGCATTGGAGGACATGATGGATCCTTCTTTAGCCGGAATCCTTATCCCTCTTCTGGAAGATCGTCCCATGTCCGAACGCATGTCAATTGGCAGGAAGAATTTTTATCTACCCGATTTCGATTCCAATATAGACGACCTGTTCGCCCGGCTTCTTTCCAAAGAGGACTGGGTGACTGTCCTTCTTACCCTCCATCTTGTAGTCAGGGAGGGCAGCGAAGGCATTGATCGAGAGATCATCGAACCTCTTTTGGACTCGGAAAATGACTATATCCGTTGGATTGCTCAATGCGTTATCACTCTTGAAAACGAAGATACCGCCGGAAGGGAGGCACTCATGGCAACAGAAATCTCTATCCCGGATAAGATAATACACCTGAAAGGAATACACATATTTGAAGGCCTTTCCGTAAGCGAGCTGGCTGCCGTAGCATCGGTTACCGAAGAGGTGGTTTACCCTTCGGGTGAGCTGGTTATCAAAGAAGGTGAACCCGGAGAGACCATGTATCTCATTATCAAAGGAGAGGTCTCTGTGATTAAGGGTCAGGGAACAGAACGTGAAATGGAACTGGACCGTATAGGGGTCGGGGACTATTTTGGCGAGATGGCCCTGTTTGAAGGCGATGTACGGTCCGCCACAATCCGAACATCCGAACAGTCAAACCTCTTAGTCCTTCACAAGCGGGAATTTGCGGAAATCGTAAGAGAATACCCCCAGATTGCCCTCCGGATCTGTAAGGTCCTGAGCCAGCGCCTCAGAGAACTGCACCAGAAAATCCAGGGTTGAGAGAGTTTGCCCCATGGCCCATACCTCTCTTACCATTGAAGACATCTTAGGACCGGACGGGATGCTGGCACGATCTCTTGAGGGCTTTGAGTTCAGGAATTCTCAAATGCAAATGGCCCTCCTCATCCAGGAAGCCCTTCAAGAAAAGACCCCTGCAATCATGGAAGCGGGCACCGGCACCGGAAAGACATTTGGATATCTTGTGCCCCTTATTTTGAGCCAAAAAAAAGGGGTCATCTCCACCGGGACCAAGAATCTTCAGGAACAAGTCTTTTTTAAGGACCTACCCCTCCTTGAAAAGGCGACCGGCCTTAAAATAGATGCCATAATCATGAAGGGCAGGAAAAATTACCTGTGTCTTCACAGATACCACCAGTATTTCGCCCAGACCTCCCTTTTGGAAACGGCTACGGATAAGACCAGGCAGGGCCTGGAGGCATGGCTTGGAAAGACACTGTTTGCCGATCGCGCCGAGCTTCCCTGGTTGGCGGATAATGACACGCTCTGGGATGCTCTCTCCTCCACATCAGACCAGTGCCTTGGTGCAGACTGCAAGTTTTTGAATGAATGTTTCCTGAGCAGGCTTCGCAGCAAGGCTGCCAAGTCTAAAATAATCATTGTGAACCATCACCTTTTTTTTGCCGATATGAAAGTGAAAAGAGGCGGATTCGGGGAAATTATCCCCCGCTTCCAGGTGGCCGTGTTCGACGAAGCCCACAGTGTCGAGGAAGTCGCCACCTCTTTTTTAGGAGAAACCCTGAGTACCAACCAGTTGACGGAGTTGGTAAATGATCTGGAAAAAGAGACAAAAGATTCTAAGGATATAGACAGAGACAAGCTAAAAAAACATTTGAATACCATAAGGACCGGTGTTGAAAGGCTGAGGATTCTCTTTAACGACAGGGGGGACAAGGGCAGACTGGACAATGAAACGCTCTCGGTAATGAGTAAGGGCCCGGCCCGGGAGATTCGGCAGGGGCTTAAGTATATTCATGAAAAGACAGATTTCGGGGAATCGGATAATGCTTCGTTGGAGGCAATGCCGGTGCGCGCAAGGGACATGGAGGATCTTCTGGATCAAATCCTGGAAAGGAGAGATTCCCAATGGCTCAACTGGTACGAAAAGAGAAAAAGGAGCCTGGTGCTTCACGCATCCCCCCTTGACATATCCGGCAGGATGAACGAACTCCTTTATGAAAAAGTGCAGGGTGTCGTGTTTACCTCTGCCACCCTTTCCACAAACAGGACCTTTGATTATATTAGCACGCGCTTAGGCATTTCAGACGCCTTAGAGGGAATCTATCCTTCCCATTTCGATTTTAAAACCCAGACACTCATGTATATTCCGAGGGACCTGCCGCCCCCCAACGCGCCTGATTTCGCCTTAGAGGTGGCAAGGAGGGTGATGGACATCCTGAAAATGACTCATGGCCGGGCCTTAGTGCTATTTACCAGTTACCACAATTTGAACCTTGTTCATCAAATCATGGAAGGCAGGATACCTTATACCATTTACAGACAAGGTGATGCGCCCCGCTCGGTACTTTTGGAGGGATTCAGGCGGGATATCCACTCGGTCCTTCTGGCCACTGGCTCTTTCTGGCAGGGCGTGGACGTGCCGGGCGAATCCTTGAGCTGTCTGATCATAGACAAGCTCCCTTTTGACTCCCCGGGTGAACCCCTAATTGCTGCCAGGATCGATGCCATACGCGACCAGGGCGGAAACCCCTTCATGGAGTACCAGGTCCCTTCGGCCATTATATCCCTGAAGCAAGGCCTGGGGAGGTTGATAAGGAAAAATTCCGACAGGGGCATTTTGTCCGTGCTTGATACCAGAATCGTGACCAGCCGGTATGGCAGGTTTTTCTTGGACAGCCTCCCGGAGATTCCCGTAAGCCATGAACTGTCGGATATCGGTCGCTTTTTTAAGTAAAAATCCTGGCCAGAGGACCTGGCTTTGTTTATCCCCAGGGGGAGGGGTTGCATTGTTGGAATTTCATTGACTTATTGAAATTCCAAATATCAAATCCCAAATATCAAGCAAATTTCAATGACCAAAATTCGAAAACCCAAACAATGTCTTGCCCTGGAAGGTTTTGGTTATTGGATATTGGAGTTTGAGATTTATTTGTAATTTGGTGCTTGGATTTTGTATTTTTGGACACAAAACTTCAAGGCAGAGCCATTATCACTGACCACGCCGAGTCCGTGGCTTTCTAAGACGAAATAAAACAAGGAGCAACAGATGCCCCCCAAGAAATGGAAAGTGCTTTCAAGCAATCGGGACAAGTCATATCGCGTCTTCAGTCTGCGCACAGACAGGGCCGTATCACCCCGTACCGGCCAGGATCACGATTTTTTCATCCTGGAATCCTCATCCTGGGTAAATGTCATTCCTATTACCCCGCAGGGCGAGGTGGTCCTGGTCAGGCAGTACCGTCACGGCACCCAGGAGATTACCTTAGAGATACCGGGCGGGCTTGTGGAAAGAAATGATACGCCTGAAATGGCAGCAATGAGAGAGTTGCACGAAGAAACCGGCTATCGGGCCTTGGAAATGATATCATTAGGGAGCGTCCACCCCAACCCCGCCATACAGAACAATCACTGTTACACCTTTCTTGCAAGAGATGTTTC
Source organism: Deltaproteobacteria bacterium (assembly GCA_019310785.1). Taxonomy (GTDB): domain Bacteria; phylum Desulfobacterota; class DSM-4660; order Desulfatiglandales; family Desulfatiglandaceae; genus JAIOSR01. The sequence continues at coordinate 908 of JAFDDR010000091.1, read as the reverse complement.
CTTGGCCGGAGACCAGCATCAGGATGAAAAGGAGGATATCGAGGTCCTGCTCCGGCCACTTTCCGAAATCCCCCGCCTTATCCGCCATGGAGACATAACCCATGCCCTGGTATTGGCGGCATTTTACAGGTTTTATATGGAATATGATGACGATTGAGGAACCAGAGAAAGCCGTACGCGTGCGCAAGATGTTTGGCCGCATCTCCGGCAGTTACGACCTGATGAACCGTTTGATGACCCTGGGCCGGGACCGGTACTGGCGCAGGCATGTAGTTAAGAAGGCGGCATTGCCATATGGCGGGCGGCTCTTAGACGTGGGGAGCGGCACAGGGGATATTGCATTAGAGGCACTTCGCCGCGACTCGACCCTGAGCGTGACGGCTGCGGATTTCAGCCTTCGGATGATGCATATGGGACGCAGGCGACCTGCAGGCCAAAAGGTCTACTGGTGCCATGCAGATGCATTGAAATTGCCTTTCCCGGACGCCACTTTTGATGCCGTTACCTCGGGGTATCTGGTGCGAAATGTGATAGATGTACGACAGGCATTTGAGGAACAAATGCGCGTGGTCAAGCCCGGTGGCCGCGTGGTGTGCCTCGATACTTCACCGGTCCCGCGCAGTGCGCTCAGACCCTTTGTGGTTTTTCATCTGAAGGTTGTGATCCCCCTTTTAGGTCACCTGCTCACCCGGAACAGGGCCGCCTATATGTACCTGCCCGAGTCCACCCAGGCATTCATGGCACCAGAACAAGTAGCCTCGATCATGAGGAGCGCCGGCCTTAAGGACGTATCATACCGCCGATTTATGTTGGGCACCATGGCGGTACATACGGGCATACGTCCCGGGCAGAGATGATCATGACGCTGCCTCGGGATGGGTACTCCTGCCTGTCGTTTCCCATCCAAT
>JAFDDR010000090.1 GCA_019310785.1 Deltaproteobacteria bacterium | reverse complement strand
CGGTTAATCTAAATTTCAAAAACCGGCTTTGATCCGAATGGAGGAGTTTTGCCTAAAAAAAGTCAACTTTTTCTCTTGATTTTTTCCTGGTGCTCTGCTCAGGTTCAACGTTCAAAAGTTCAGGGTTCAAGGTTAGATTGATGAAAGACAGGTTTGATTCTAAACCAAACGCACAGTTCATCCAGTTCTTGCAGAACACCAGGAGCTATTGCACACAAATCCGGAGCAAATTCTTTGTTGCAGAGGAGATATGAAGAAAATAGCAAAGTGATTAACTTTGAACTGTGAACCGTGAACCTGACAACCTGAGTAGTTACAAATTTTATACAATATTGAATTCACTATGAAAAGGGGCAAATTTTATACAATATTGAATTCACTATGAAAAGGGGGAAGATGAAACGGGGCGAAAATAGGGTGGGCTCTCGGTTGACGTCAAAATGCCTAAAATTTGCAATTTCAGGTATTTTGGTTTGGTTCTGGGATTTTCTTACATCTTGTATTTCCCGAAATCTTCAGGTTTGAGGCTCTCTAAAATCTCCTGCCATTTCTTTCCTTTTTCTGATTTATCCTCAGGTTCGGGTTTGAGATCTATCTCGCTGGAGTGCAAGATCACCTCTTCTGCCACAAAGATAGGTACCTTCGCTCTAAGGGAAAGGGCAAGGGCATCACTCGGCCTGGCGTCTATGGACATTATCTCCTCACCATATTTGAAATGGATGCGGGCGTAATAGGTGTTGTTTTTTAGATCACAGACTTCGATTTTGATCACTTTGATGTTGACCATATCCATCATGTTTTTCAACAGGTCGTGGGTCATTGGCCTTGAAAACTTTATGCCCTCCATTTCACTGGCAATGGCCGTAGCCTCTAACAACCCAATCCATATGGGGAGTGTCTGATCACCGTCAATTTCCTTGAGAATGACAATAGGGCTGTTTGTCACAGGATCTAAAGTCAAGCTGGATATGGACATCGGTTTATACATAATTTTCTCCCCCGGGTTTTTAAAATCACACTGTTACGCTTTGTATTATTCTTAATTATACATTTTTATTTGTCAACCATCTTTCCATTTGTACAGGTTCAGGGCTTGTCTGCCTCCGGCGGGTTCAAGGCAATGAAATATTTGAAGACCGGACCACCACAAATTTGGCGCACGGCAAATACCTCCGGCACAGCCGGAGGTTTACCCTGGATTAATTGTGACGCATGGCATCTGCGCTTGGCTATGGAAGTAACAGGCAACCTGGACCAGGCAGGACTTTATCACTGATTTGAATTGATTTATCTAAGAGATGGGACTATTAAATCAAGACAGAAAACTGTCAGACAAGGAAATCGAGACGTTTGCGGGACGGCACCAGTAAGGGCGGGTCGATAAATAATGAATTCTATTCAAAAAAAACCTTTTTATCCCTTTGTACTTGATCATAAACCCGGTTATTTTTTGAGCTGGTTTCTTTACAGGCTCTTCAAGCTCGTTCGATTTGATGAAAATATGACCGGGGACCTTAAACGGATGCACAGGGAGGGCACGGTCGTCTATGCCATAAAATACAGGGGGCATCTGGACTACCTCCTTTACCACTACCGCTTCCGCAGGGGACGCCTACCCTACCCCAAGATTTCCTTTGACATGAATATGTCCTTGGTTTTACCCCTTTCACAACTCATAAGGGTCATAAAATTCCACCTTGCCTATTTCTTCAAAAACGGCAGGTTTCCTGATCCTTATAAGACCGGTTTCTTCAGAGACGCCATTCGGAAAGGTACCAGCTCTCTTATTTGCCTTGTGGATCCAAAGGGATTTGAAAAACGCTTCATCCATGCAGAGAAAGACCATCTCCATTTTCTCATCGAAACACAGAGAGAGATGGAGCGGCCAATCTATATTGTCCCACAACTGATTCTTTACAAAAAAACCCCGGAAAAGGAACACCCAAACCTCTTGGACATATTCTTTGGATTCAAAGATAAGCCGGGATTTGTAAGAAAAATCGGTCTTTTTTTCAGACATCACCGCCAGGCGTTTATTGACTTTGGAAGGCCCCTCAATCTCAAGGCATACATGGAAAGCCAGCCCGAAGCAAGGCCAGCAGAAGAAATGACCTCGGAAATCAGGCAAATACTCATTGAAAGCATTGACGGGCAGAAAAGGGTGATATTAGGTCCCATTATGAAATCCCGGCAGCAGCTCAAAGAAAAGGTGCTCAAGGACCGGGAGATTACAGAAACCATTGAAAAAATGGCCGCAGGAAACGGAAAACGATTGAAGCAGTTGAGAAAAGAGGCGGGCGCCAATTTTGACGAGATCGCGGCGGATTACAATGTCGCTTATGTGCAGTTTTTTTTCATTGCCCTGACGTGGTTCTGGAAAAAAATCTACCAGGGTATTGACGCAGATCCCAAAGAGCTGGCCATGGTAAGGGACTGGGCCAGAAAGGGCAATGTTATCTACATCCCGTCTCACAAAAGCCATATCGATTACCTTGTGCTGAATTACGTCTTTGTGCTCAACCATATGCATATGCCCCGAGTCGCAGCAGGCAAAAATCTGGCTTTCTGGCCCATGGGCCATATTTTCAGAAAATCAGGGGCGTTTTTTATCCGCAGAACCTTTAAAGGGGCCAGGCTCTATTCACAGGTCTTTGAAAGGTATATCAAGGCACTCCTTGAAGAGGGGCATCCTCTTGAATTTTTTATTGAGGGAGGAAGGAGCCGGAGCGGCAAGCTGATTCTTCCGAAGACCGGATTTCTCTCTATCCTGCTAAAGGCAAAGCGGGATGGATATTGCAAAGACCTGGTATTCGTCCCGGCCTCCATCAGTTATGACCGCATTTTAGAGGAAAAGTCCTACCTGAAAGAGCTGGGCGGCACTGAAAAAAACCGGGAAAGTTTTAAACAGATGATAAAGGCCAGGCGTTTTCTGAAAAGGAAATATGGGAAGATTTACATCCGCTTTGGCGAGCCCCTTTCACTCAATCAATACCTTGACGAGAAAGAGGTCCTCGAACAAGAGTCTTTAAAACCTTTAGCCTTTCAACTGATCCGATCTATTAACAAGACAACCCTTGTGACCCCTTTGTCCCTTACTGCATCAGCCATCCTCACCAAACATCGTCGGGGTTTTCTTTTTTATGAACTGACCGCCACAATGGAAATCCTCCTCGGGTTTCTCAAGACATATGAAATCCCCATAGCCACTACCTTCGACCAATTTGAAAAAACGGTTGAAGAGACCCTTGCACTTCTGGTCAACAGAAAGGTTGTTAGTTTCCTCGAGGATGTGGACGGGGCCGAAACCTTCTATTACGTGGATGAAGAGAAAAAACCGGAACTGGAATACTATAAGAACAGCATTATCCACTGCTTTATCGGCCATGCCTTTGTGGCTGTCTCTCTTCTGACCGGGAAGGATGAGGTCAAGACCCACGAATCAGTGCTAAATGACTACTGTTTTTTAAGAAATCTCTTCAAGAATGAATTCGTTTATAATGAGGAGGAAGACATCACAAAGGAGGTCTACAGGATTACTTCCTTTTTCTTGGAAAGATTATTCATCACGCGGGCGAATGACAATGGGGGATACACTCTTACCAGGCTCGGCTTTGATCAGGTGCCGATTTGGGCGGCTTTGGCCAAGACCTTCCTCGAATCCTACTGGATCGCGACCCGAGCATTTATTCAGCAGGAAAATAAGTCCAAAAAAGGGGACATCCTGAACGATATGAATTACATGGGCCTTCGTTTCCACAAACTGGGCCTCATTGATCACATGGAGGCCATATCCCGGCTCAACTTTAAAAATGCAATCCGGTTTGTCAATGAAGATATTATGAAGGACCAGGAAGGATCTGATGAGGATACCCGGCAGGCCAGGGAGAGGTTGGCCCAATTGAACCGGCGATTATATGAACTGTCACATTACAGGGCGTAATGGAATGGAAAGCTTTGACAAGGGGGCGAGACATAGCCGTCAGGCTAAAGATATCCTCCATCTGAATACGAAATAAATTCCAAATATCAAATCCCAAATAACAAACAAATCACAATTACCAAAATTCGAAATAACAAACGGTTTTGGTCATTTGTATTTGAGATTTGGATATTGTTTGTAATTTGGTGCTTGTGATTTGTTATTTAGACCCCTCCGTCTCCCCGTCCCAACCCTTCGCAAAACCGACGGTCTTTCAATTAATCCAAATCAACAAGGTGTCAAACTATACTAAACTCCTTTTCCTTCAGCTTTGCATGGGCCGCTGCCAACCTGGCAATGGGCACCCGGGGCGGGGAGCAGGACACATAGGTCATATCGATATGATGGCAGAACCGGATGGCATCGGGATGGCCCCCCTGCTCACCACAAATCCCGACCTTCATATCTTTCCTTGTTTTCCGCGCCCATTCGATCGTAATCATCATAAGCCGCCCTACCCCCTTAAGATCCAGGACTTCAAAGGGATTATCCTGCAGTATCCCTGTTTCCTCGTATAAGGGCAAGAACTTGTTCTCGGCATCTTCCCTGGAAAACGAGAAAGTGGCCTGGGTCAGGTCATTGGTCCCGAAAGATATGAATTCGGCTAACTCGGCTAAACGCCCTGCCCGCATGCACGCCCTGACCACCTCAACCATGGTGCCGAATTCATAGGGCACCTTGATCTTGAACTTCTTTTCTACTCCCTTTTGTATGTCTACCACAAATCGGTGAACCCACTTCAACTCCTCGAGCGTACATACCTGGGGAACCATGATTTCGGGGATTATCTGCCCCCCGTCCAGGATATGTTCGGCGGCGGCTTCGAGGATGGCCCTGATCTGCATGGAGTATATCTCAGGATAGGTGATACCTAATCGCACACCCCGGTGACCCAACATGGGATTGGTCTCTGCCAGGGTCCTTACCTTTTTCAGCATGGTCTCCTTTGATTCAACCAGGTCCCCGGTCAGGTGTTCGCTCTTAAGAACTTCAAGACCCTTTGTGATTACCTCGAGGTTTGCCGCATGCCGGTCATAGAGTTCCGGATCCAACATCTTCAATGTATCAGGAAGAGCGGCCATACCGCCTACCGTATTCCTCAATTCCTTGAGGTGTTCGATCTCCTCCACCAGTTCCTGGCTAGAGGGCAGGAATTCATGTATCGGGGGGTCCAGGAGGCGAATGGTCACCGGATAACCATCCATTATCCGGAATATCTCTTTAAAGTCCTCCCTCTGGATCGGGAGAAGCTTGTCTAATACGGCCTTTCTCTCCTCTGTGGTCTCGGCTAATATCATCTCCTGTACAACGGGCAGTCTCTCCGGCTGGTTGAACATCCTTTCCGTCCGGCACAATCCGATACCCACGGCACCATATTTCTTGGCCTTGGAAACCCCATCAGGCGTGTCCGCATTGGCCATGATCTTGATCTTGGCGATTTCATCCGCCCACTCCAACAGCACTAACAGGTCTTCAACAAATTCCGGTTCAATGGTGGGAACCTTGTCTTGATAAATATTTCCCGTAGTACCGTCAATAGTGATCACGTCCCCCTCTCTGAGGGTCACACCCGAAATAACCGCCTCCTTTGCACCGGGATTGATGTGAATGGCATCACACCCGGAAACACAGGGCTTTCCCATACTTCGCGCCACCACGGCCGCATGTGAGGTCTTGCCTCCCCTGCTCGTGAGTATTCCCTGGGCCGCAAAAAAGCCGTGTATGTCTTCGGGTTTCGTTTCCTCCCTCAAGAGGATCACTTTCTCTCCTAACTTTGCCTTGGATTCTGCCTTGTCCGCATCAAATACGATTTTACCGGACGCGGCCCCCGGGGATGCAGGAAGCCCCTGGGCTAAGACCTCGACCTTGGCCTTGGGATCAAGCCGTGGGTAAAGGAGCTGGGCCAGCATATCGGGCTGTACCCTGAGAAGGGCCTCTTCTTCCGAGATAAGACCCTCGTTGACCATGTCAATGGATGTCTTGATAAAGGCAGACGCATTCATCTTGGCATTTCTGGTCTGGAGGCAGTACAGTTTTTTCCTTTCAATTGTAAACTCAAGATCCTGTACCTCCTGGTAATGGTTTTCCAGGGTATGCCTCAATTTTTCCAACTCCGGATAAACGTCGGGCATCTCCTTTCTGAGTTTCCTTATCGGTTTCGGGGTCCGTATACCGGCCACCACATCTTCGCCCTGCGCGTTTATCATATATTCTCCAAAAAAGCGGTTTTCCCCTGTAGCCGGGTCCCTCGTAAATGCCACCCCGGTCGCGCTGTCATTCCCCATATTTCCAAAGACCATTGTGCAGATATTGACTGCCGTACCATCGGCCATTTCTTTGGTAATTTTAAACTCCCTCCGGTAATCCACGGCCCGTTTTCCCGTCCACGACTTAAAGACCGCCTCCACGGCCAAATACAACTGTTCATAAGGGTCCTGGGGAAAAGGCTTGCCGGTCTTTTTCCTGACACTATCCAGGAACTGGTCGCAGGTTTCTTTAAGTGCATTTGCATCTAATTCAACATCTTCTTTTACTTTATATTTATCTTTTATTTTGGTGAATATATTATCAAATTCTTCATCCTTCATTCCTAAGGCAACAGAGGAGAAAAGCTGGACCAACCGGCGATACAGGTCGTAAACGAACCTTTCATTTTTTGTAAGGCGGACCATCCCTTTTACCGTGTCTTCATTGAGCCCAAGGTTCAGGATCGTATCCATCATTCCGGGCATGGACATTGCCGCTCCTGATCTCACCGAAACCAACAAAGGCTTTTTTGCGTCTCCAAAACCTTTTCCGGTCTTTTTCTCCAGCTCTACCATGTTTTCCCTGATCTGTTTTACCAGGTCCGTCTGCAGCCCTTTTTTCTTCTGTTCCAGATAAGCCAAGCAACTTTCCGTGGTAATGACAAAACCGGGCGGCACAGGGAGACCTATACGGGTCATTTCACAGAGGTTGGCTCCCTTCCCACCTAAGAGTTCCTTGTTTTTCCCGTCGCCCTGTTCAAAGGCATAGACATATTTTTTAGTCCCCATGATTTCCCCCTTTATCTCTTTTTCTTATATATTCAAATAAATAGGCCAGACCAAGCAAGATTATGCCAAGGCCGAAAACCCTTATGAGCGGGGTTCCCTGAAAAAAGATTCGGCACGCAAGAACGGCAAACATCATGGAAAGAATCAGCCGGATGATAAACATTTGAAATGAGCCCATTTGAGCCAAACTCCTGTTCAGGTCTTTTTAAAAGGGATTACTGTTGCTGGTTTTCCCGGTACCTTTTTTCCCCCGTCTTCTTCACGCTCCCTTTCCAAGGGAAGTTTTTTAACCTCTTCTAACCTCATGGGTGTGCCCCCCATGGTAAAAGGGGCGCCGTTAATATATTCTTCACGCAAAATCCAGGTCACTGTCCGGGCAGGAACGGTGAGGATTAAAAGGGTCAAGTGATACCAGTCCTTTTTGATATCAGGTTCAATCAACTCTATCCGGGCATAAACGGATGGTTTACCCTGGTAGTAAACCAGGATTACATCTCCTTCAATAGACATATTGATTTATCTCACATATGGAATAAGGGGAACTCTAACTCGAAACCCGTAACCTGCAACGCCTGTCATTCACTATCTCTCAACACGCTGCCCGGATCGGTTCTCAGTTTCTCAAGCTTTGTCTCAAAGCTGCTTCCCAAGTCCACACCCATCTGTTGTGCCCGCTTTTTGGCGCTAAGACCAATGTTTCGGGTATCTTTATAGAAGCTATCACTCTGAACCCCCTTGGGATCAAAGGCCGTGAGACGATCACTTTCTGAAACATGGTAAGCGACCCTGGAAATAAGCTTTTTCAGATTGGGGCTGCCGCATTCAGGGCAAAGCAGGCTTTCCTCGTCCTCATTCTTCATCACAAGGCTCTGAAACTGTCTCTCACAGGCCATACATTGATATTCGTAAATAGGCATAACAAACTTAACTCCACTTCGCTTTTATGACTCTGATAAGTCCCGGAAATTCCGATACGTTTAATGTCTTTTGCTGAAAGCTGAATGCTGATGGCTTCGACGTGAGCTCAGCCGAACGTCTGATAGCGCGAATCCAAAAACGTTAGTTTATGGATGAGCACTAATTAATAAAACCTTTCCTTGTAGTGCCGGCACACATAGCCGGGAGGCGTCGGGCATGCCCTTTCTTCCCAGCTTCGGTCATCATCTTCATCATCACTGAAAGTGCAGACGTTTGAGGCGGCGCTGCTCAATACAAATGGCTCATTGTCGCCCTTTACAATATAGTACTTACAATTCCAGCAACAATTCCTGGCCATATCTTCAAACCTTAAACTTCTCTATTCTATGTACCCCGTTTTGTAAGATTATCAGAGGCACGGCCAATTATCAAGCATTTAGAAACGCTATGATTCGCCTGCACCTGAAAATAGCAACATTTTTTCTTGACACTAAAGCGGGTATTGTGCCAAGTAACATAATTCACAAGCAGTGTTGGCGAGAATGCCCCGAAAAATAAAAAACAGGCTTTTCAGCATTGGTTGAGGTGCTCCATTTCTACCCGCATATTTACTCGCAAACTAATTAGTGCTGATAAATCAAATGCTTAGATAGTTAGGAGACAGACGTTATGGGTCAAGACAAACCTAAGGGCTTTGTAATGGTCATGGGCGGTGGAATTGCCGGAATTCAAGCCGCTCTTTCCCTTTCTGATGCAGGCTACGGCGTCCATCTGATAGAACATACGGATACATTGGGCGGCATGGTACCAGGCCTTCACCGCATTTACCCGCTTTGCGCATGTTGCAAGTTGGATCCAAAGATTGCGGCCTGCGAACAGGATCCGAATATCAATGTGATGCTTAATACCACTGTGGAAAATATCTCCGGTGATTTGGGAAACTTCACGGTCTCTGTAAAGACAGGAAGCAATAATGATGACATAAAGGCAGGGGCAATTATCCTTGCAGCCGGGATTGAAACCTTTGACCCCACAGTATTTGACACCTATGCATACGGCAGCCTCCCCAATGTCATTACCAGCGTCGAGTATGAGCAGCGCCAGAAACCCCTTGGGCCTGATCAGGGGATTATTAAAAGGCCCTCTGACGGCAAGACCGCTGAAAAGATCGCATGGCTTCAATGTGTGGGTTCCAGGGATATCAACCTGTGCGATGCACCCTACTGCTCATCTGTTTGCTGCATGTATGCACTCAAAGAAGCCGTGAATACAAAAGAATTTAATGATGATATTGAGACGACCATTTTTTATATGGACATGAGGACCCATGGAAAGGGTTTCGAGGATTACCTGAACGCGGCCATCGAAAAGGACGTCAACCTTATTCGCAGCCGGGTTCACACGGTTGACTCGGTTCCGGGAAGCGATGATCTGGCAATCTCGTATGCAGATGAGAAGGGAGAGCTCAAGCTTGAGATTTTTGATATGGTCGTCCTCTCTGTTGGCCTCAAACCATCCGGGGAGGCTATTGAATTGGCCGGAAAAACAGGTATAGATTTGAGTGAAGATCAGTTTATCAAGACCGGGCAATTCAGGCCTGTTTCTACCAATAAACGCGGTATCTTTGTCTGCGGGGGCATTAGCGGTCCTTTTGATATCGGCCAATCCATTACCCAGGCGGCCGCATCTGTATCGGAAATAGCATCCTGCCTGGAACCCGAGACCTTTTCGCCGCCTGTGGAATATCCGAAACCTTCAAAAACAGCAGGCAAAAAACCAAAGGTCTTTTTGGCCTATAACCTCTGTCCCGGCATGCTATCCGACCTTGGAACGGAAATAGAAAAATATGCTGAAACACTTCCGGGGATCGTCTCGGTCTCAAGAACAGAAGGCGATATCCTCGTTGCCCTTGTCAATGGACTGAAGGAAAGCGGCGCAAACAGGCTGGTCTTTGCCAGTTGCACTCCTGTGATACACAAGTCTCTCCTTGAGGAAGCCCTTAAACTTGCAGGACTGAACCCGTACCTTTACGAAACCGTGGACCTGCGGGTCTTTGATCCGCAATCGGCCCATTTACAGCTACGGGACAGGCTCCGCATGGGGGTTTCCCGCGCAACCCTTATTTCCCCGCCATCAATCAGACAAATTCCGGTCGTCAAGAGTGCCCTGATTGTGGGCGGCGGCGTTTCCGGGCTCGAGAGTGCCTTAGCCATTGCCGCGGAAGGTTATAAGGTCACCCTCGTAGAGAAGGACAAAAAACTCGGGGGACACGGCCGTCATGTGAGGACAACATGGCAGGGATATGATGTTCAGGCATACTTGAAAGGACTTATCTCGTCGGCCAAACAGGACAAGAACATCACGGTAATGATCAAAACCACGGTCAAGGAGAATAAAGGATTCGCCGGCAAGTTTGTGACAACCCTTGATAAAAGGGGGAAAGACAAGAACATATCCCACGGCGTGGCTATTTTAGCGCCGGGCGGTGATTCCATAAGTCCGACAGAATACCTTTACGGGCAGAACAAGAACGTTTATCTCTGGTCCGAACTGAGCGCCAAGATGATTGACAACCCTTCATCTGTTGAAAAGGCCGACACCGCGGTTTTCATCCAATGCGTGGGATCCAGGGAGCCCGACTGTACCCATTGCAGCAATATCTGTTGCTCTTTTGCTGTTCGGACCGCAGTTGATCTGAAGACCAAAAACCCGGACATGAATATCTATATCCTCTATAGAGAAATGCGCACATTTGGTGAAAGGGAGAGGCTTTACCGGGAAGCGCGTGACAAGGGTGTTATTTTTGTTCGTTATGACCTGGATAATAAGCCGGTCGTTGAATCATCAGACGGCAAGGACAATCTCAAGGTGACGGTTTTCGATCCAATACTCGAAAGATCCCTGAGTTTTGAGGCCGATTTTGTCTCACTTCAAACGGCAATTGTGGGGACTAATAACCAGGAATTGGCCGGAATATTCAGAATAAATCTCGACCACGACGGATTTTTTTCCGAGTCCCCGGAAAAACTCAAACCCGTTGATACCAGTATCAAGGGAATCTATATGGCAGGGCTTGCGGTGTATCCCAAGGATATGGCCGAGAATATCACCCAGGCCAAGGCCGCTTCTGCACGGGCACTTGAGATCCTATCTCAGGACACGGTCCAGGTGGGAGGACTGGTGGCCGAGGTCGTGCCTGAAAAATGCGCCGTGTGCTGCACATGCGTCAGGACATGCCCCTTTAATGTCCCCGTTATAGATCATGAAAGGGGTGCGGCCTTTATAGATCCCGGGCTCTGCCAGGGTTGCGGAATGTGTGTAGCCGAGTGTCCGGGGAAGGCCATTATCATGTCCACATGCAGTGATGAGATGCTGATCGAAGCGCCCTCGCTGTTATTGAATATTGACTATTGAAGATTAAGGGATTGTCGATTGAAAACCGGAAGGTTGAAAATCGTCAGTTCAAAAAAGGAGTTAATAATCATGAATGACTTTAAACCGCAAATCATCGCCTTTTGTTGCACGAATTGCGCCTCATCTGCGGTACAGGTAGCCGAAGGAATGAAAAAGAGACTGCCTGAAAATGTAAAGATGATCCAGGTTCCCTGTACCGGCCGCATTGAAGTGCTGCACCTTCTTAAACCTTTTGAGGAAGGGGCGGACGGCGTTTACGTGGCAGGTTGCCAGGAAGACAGTTGCCAGTATGTCAGCGGAATTACCAAGGCGGCCAAGAGGGTGGAACACGTCAAAAAAATCTTGGAAGAACTGGACATAGAACCGGAAAGGATAAACGTGTTCAACCTCTATGCGGGCAAAGGCCAGGAATTCGTGCAAGTGGCCCAGGAGATGACCGATAAAATAAGGGAACTGGGCCCGGTAATGTAG
>JAFDDR010000291.1 GCA_019310785.1 Deltaproteobacteria bacterium | reverse complement strand
CATTTTTCTTCAGGCGGGCATTGCCATCCTTATGGTCATTACAGCGTCCTTTGATAAACTGCTTTTATATATTGGTTTTACGCTGTCCTTATTTGCCATGCTGACTGTAGCGGGGATGATAAGACTCAGGATAAAAAAACTTGCTCAAGCAGATAGTTACAAGACATTCGGATATCCTTTAACTCAATTGCTGTTTATTGCAGGCAACTTATGGGTTATCTATTTTTGCATACGAAGTAGACCGGTTGCCGTACTGTTCGGATTATATCTTTTTTCTGTTCACGTTTTTCATGTTGCCTCCAATCCTTTACGCCCATGGTGTAATGGGAAGAGTAGATACAGGAGGCATGGTCGTAAGCGCCCAATACGACACTGGCGAGCCCATGAGTTATGCTAAGGTAAAGATTGCGGCTCCCGGGACAAAACTGACTTTCCAATCAGGCAGAACAGACAGAAATGGCCGATTCTGTTTCTTTCCGGATGCGCCAGGCAACTGGAAAGTGGTAGTGGACGACGAAATAGGCCACAGGCTTGAGGTCTTGGTGCCTGTAAATGACTTAAAGGAACTGATAGCAGAGCAACAGGTTCGAGATTCAAGTGGGAGTTCTGTTTCCAGATACGAAAAGGCTTTGATGGGGATCTGTTTCATCTTTGGCATTTCCGGGATTTTTTTTTGGTGGAAAGGGAAGCGGTTTCGCGGTAAGATTAGTCAAAAGCTACCGGGACCTTCTCAAATAGATAAATAGCTTGATCTTCAGAAAGAATGGCCTTTTTAGACCGTGAACGGATGGCTTACACCACCTTTCCTGCCCTCAAAACCACCCTTTACAATTCCCACAAATATTGATAGCTTAAAAGCGAATCTTATTTCTGATTTATGTTGTGACTTGGTAACTTCGCAAAAATTTGAGGATTGCCCCCTCACCCCCGTATCGAGTACGGGGCAGGCTCTGCCCTCTCCCGCACGGGGGAGAGGGTTTGGTAGAGGCGATGTGACAGGAAAGGATTATGATGCACAGGCAACTCTCTGAGCTTGTACGCATGGATTCTCCTGAGGCAGTCCTGGCCGAGGGCCGGGTGATACTGAAACTGATTTCTCAAGACTTGAATCCAGATCCGGTCACTTCGGCCTTTCATTCCACGGTCAGCCTTTACAATGAGAACAGGGACGGATACTATGCCTGCAATACTGAGTACCATGATCTCCGCCACATCACAGACACCTTTTTGGCCATGGCACGGTTGATTCACGGAGGCATTCTTGACGGCAATACCTTCACCAACCGCGGTATTGTCCTGGGTCTGATCGCGACTCTTCTCCACGATACAGGATATATCCGGAAGGAAGGCGACAGGGAAGGCACCGGCGCCAAGTACACGACCCAGCATGTGCGGCGAAGCATGGATTTTCTGGAAAGACATGCTTCGGCGTACGGACTGCCAGTGGAAGATGTGAAGAATGGCCGGGACATGATCCTCTGCACCGATCTGTCCGCGGATATTGCCAGGATTGAGTTTTCTTCGAGAGAAAGGGAGCTTTTAGGAAAGATGTTAGGAGCGGCGGACCTGTTAGCCCAGATGGCCGACCGGACATACCTGTCTAAACTCCTGTTCCTTTATCACGAATTCAGGGAAGGCAAGGTGGGGCATTCATTAGGATATGTATGGTGAGGCAATCGAAAAGCAGAAGATCTACTTAAAGAAGATCCTGGAGAATCCTAATGTCGATCCCCGTGACCATCTGAGGCGCAAGGGGATTGTGGATAGGGCCCGAAAAAAATATAGAGGAAGCTGAGCAAAGGAGAAAAGGAGATGAAAGGTAAAAGCCGGATATACAGCCTGCTCGTTTTAGCAATATCTTTTATTGTGCTTGCAATGCCGGTGCATGCCAGGATCAAATTGGTGGCTCTGCCCGAAAGGGGAAAGACCATCATCCGTCTTGACAATCCCAGGGCAACCCTGATTGAGGAGGAAAGAGTCCTTACTCTTCAGAAAGGCGTTAACAAGGTAGATTTTTCATGGAAAGGTGTGAGTATCGACGCGGACTCGATACGCCTGAACGTGCTCACGCACCCATATAAGGCTATCCTCTTAGGCGTCGGTTACCCTCCTAATGAAGCAGCATTAGTCTGGGAAATCCACTGTGACGACGCCTTTGAGGTGACGGTGCGTATCAGCTATCTGCTCTCCAATATCGACCGGCTGATTACCTATAAAGGCATTGCCGACAAAACCGAGACCAAAATGAATCTGAAGAGCTATTTGGTTCTCCGTAATTTCTCGGGCGAGGATTTTGAAAATGCCTCTGTTTTTCTGGATGACAGCCTGTCTTTTGAACAGAATGTCAGGCATGAGGAGACCAAACAGCTCCTCTTTTTGAACAAACGCGGGGTCTCCATCGAAGAGTGTTGGACATTTGACGCGGGTAAGCTTCCATGGGATCCGGAAAAATTAGACATCAACGTGGGTATCCCTGTCAGCTTCAGGATCAGGAACACCAAGGACTCGGGCCTTGGTACCTTTGCCCTTTATGACGGGAAGGTGCGCGTTTTCCAGGAGGACGGGCACAAGAGCACGATCTTTTTAGGCGAGGATACCATTAGGATGGTGCCGGTGGGCGAAACAATGAAAGTATACATCGGTGACAGCCGTGACATTGTGGTGACCCAGCACAAGCTGCGGGAAAAGCGTATCAATGTCCGCCGAAACAACAAGAACCGGGTCGTTCTCTACGATACGGATGAATTGATAAAGGCAACAATCGAGAATTTCAAAGACAAACCTGCAATACTCACCATGATCGAGCATATTCCCGGACAGTGGGATATGGCGGAATGCAACATGAAATACAAACGAAAGGACGCTCATACCCTTGAATTCGAGATCGAGCTCCCTGCACACGGCAAGAAGGAACTCAGTATGTACTATAATCGCCGCAATATAAGATAACAGAAGGGTTAAGTATCCCTTCAGGGAGAAGAGGCGATAGTGGAAACTCCAAATAACAAATTCCAAATAACAAATAAATCCCAATGACCGAAATTCAAAGATTCAAACGTTGTATTGTCCTGGAAGGTTTTGGTCACGCGCAGCGCAGGCCCTTGCGCCGCGTGTTGAATATTGAAATTTGAGATTTATTTGTAACTTGGTGTTTGGGATTT
>JAFDDR010000290.1 GCA_019310785.1 Deltaproteobacteria bacterium | reverse complement strand
ATCTGGCCAGATTTGACAGTTACGTATCACCGGAAATAGAAAAATGGAGATCATGGGTGTCCGGGCTGGGGTTATGGAAGAAGGCAAGTCGTTTTGTGCGGAGGTGATCCTGATGCCCGGGACTAGGAGGCTGTCCGCTCTTCATCTTCAAAAATGCCCATTGATTGAAAACATAACAAAGCAGCATAACTCGTCCCATCACTATCAGCAAGGAGGATTGTAATATGTATCATACCATACTGGTCCCTTTAGACGGTTCAAAAAGAGCGGAGTCGATATTAAACCACGTGGAAGAACTGGCCCGGCGCTTTGACGCAAAAGTTATTTTCCTGCAGGTGGTGGAACCGTCTCCGCTTATCATGGAGCCTGAAGATGGTCTCTTTAATCAGTACCAGGAGTATCATGAAGAAATAGAGGCAATAAAAAAGCAAGCAGAAGCCTATCTCGCTGGTATACAAGGGGAGTTCCGTGAAAAAGGCATTGATTCCAGAGTGCGTGTTGTTAATGGCCCTGTCGTAGAAGCGATCATAGCTGCTGCTGAAAGTGAAAACGCAGATCTTATTGCAGCCGCCAGCCACGGTCGGAGCGGTTTATCCAGGGTTTTCTATGGGAGTGTGGCGGCTGGCATTTTGAATCGTGCAGACCGGCCTCTGCTGCTTATCCGGTCAAGATAATGAACATCCTTGGTGAGCATAATAACTATCAAGGAACCCGAGGAAGAGGACTGACTTACAGTCTTAAGAGTAAAGAGCGAAGATGCTGGGCCAATAGCCGAAGCTCTCAAGTCCCCGGGTTTCAATGTCACTTATGTAGGTTAGGTTTTGAAGAAACAAAAACGTCCAAAAAAGATAGGGCTGGCCTTAGGCAGCGGTTCAGCACGTGGGTGGGCCCATATCGGGGTAATTGAGGCGCTGGCCGATGCAGGCATTACTGTTGATTATGTTGCAGGCACCAGTGCCGGTGCAGTTGTGGGGGCTGTCTATGCCGCCGGGAATATCAACTCGTTGAAAGACTCAGCTCTCCGGATGGACTGGAAAAGGGTTATTTATTTCTTGGACGTGGTCTTTCCCAAATCAGGGCTGATCGACGGGAATAGGATTGCGGAGTTCATCAAAAGCCATGTGCAAGAAAAGGACATTGAAAACCTCCCCATACCCTTCAGGGCCGTATCAACCGATCTTACTACCGGAAACGAAATTGCCATTCATAAAGGAGATATCATTGAGGCGGTAAGGGCCAGCATCTCAATCCCTGGAATATTTACCCCGGTCAAAAAGGATGATATGACCTTAGTGGATGGCGGGCTGGTCAATCCGGTCCCCGTTAGTGTGGTGAGGGAAATGGGCGCCGATTTTGTCATAGCAATCGACCTCAACCACGATATCCTTGCAAGAAGAGGACTCAAGAAGCCTCCTTCCCCCAAACCCGAAAATATGGAACCGGAAATAAATGAGATTGAGATACCGACCGGGATCAATAAAGTGCTGGGTGTGCTGAACAAAAAATCAAAGGCGGTTGATATCCCGGCACTTACTCATGTGAAGCAGTGGATGGCTGGAGGCCAAAAGCCCACCATCTTTGAAGTTCTGGTGACATCCATTACTATAATGGAAGAACAGATTACCTCTGCACGATTAAAGGCTGACCCACCGGACCTTTTGATTCAGCCAAGATTGGGACACATGAAACTCCTGGAATTCTACAGGGCCAAAGAGGCCATTCTTGAAGGATACAACGAGACTAAACGGTGTATTCAGAAACTCGGGATTTAAGGCAATAACCAATGATATTGTTTGAAATTTGGTGCTTGTGATTTGGAATTTAGACCTCTAACTTGTCATATTTCAATTGGGAATTAGCTTAGCCTGACGGCTATGCACTATCCCCCTGTCACACAATGTATTCAGTATCCTGATGAGAGACTGTCTTGGAATATCGCTCCTTTTCACAATCTCTGAAAGGGCCAAATCCCTCTCACTTGCTGCCAGGAGTTCGATGACATCAAGCGCCCGTTCTACTGCCGGGGCATGGGATGTTTTCTTTGGGCTCATAGTTGAGTACCATATCTGGTATTTAAAATATCTTATACGGTATTTTTGTGGAAATGCGAGAAAATGTCAAGGGAATAAATGGAATATCATTTTGCAATGCGAGAGATGTGAGGATGTCCCCATGGCCGGAATTATCCCTTGACAGAAATCCCAAAAATATGCATTTAGTACAAATATAATTTGTATGCATACGTTATGAGTGCTTAATTTCTTTTCGCAAACATTTATCGGGGGAAGAACCATGCTCTTCAAAGATTGCCTCTGTTTTTTGGTGGGAAAGGTGGCCCGGAAGATGTCAAGAATTACTAAGGAACGGCTCACCCCGTATGGACTGACTCCAACCCAGTTTTTCATGCTCACTGCACTTTACGAAGAAGATGGGCTCCTTATTAGCGTTCTGGCCCAGAAGGTCGCGCTGGACAGAGCCACCCTTACCGGTCTTTTGGATCGTCTGGAGCGGGATGGGTTTACTGAGAGGAGGGCCGATCCTGAAGATAGGCGAGCCATAAGGATTCATCTCACGGCAAAGGCAGAAGGATTGAGGGAGGAGCTGACCGGACTCTATCACGACAACAACGGCATGTTTCTCTCCCTTCTGAGTCAGGAAGAGAAGGAGGTCTTCGAGC
The DNA here is from genome assembly GCA_019310785.1 of Deltaproteobacteria bacterium. GTDB lineage: Bacteria > Desulfobacterota > DSM-4660 > Desulfatiglandales > Desulfatiglandaceae > JAIOSR01. The sequence goes on along the minus strand of JAFDDR010000290.1, from coordinate 635 downwards.
GGGTGGTAAACAAGCTGGAAACAGCCGATTTTGGGAAAGACAGTATGCCAACATCTAATTCAGAACAAGACGGGAGGTGCTTCCGACCAGGCTATGAGACCCGGCAACATACTGATAAATAACCTTGTCAGGTTTAACTATAAGGGGAAGATATATCCTGTTAATCCTAAATGTAATCCCGTATTAGGCATCAAAACTTATGCCGGTATTTCGGAGATTCCCGGGGAAATCGAGCTGGTTTTTTCCCTGCTGGGGATTGACGGCAATCTTACACTGCTTGAGGAATGTTCGCGGAAACGGGTAAAGGGAATGGTAGTGGCTGCGGGGGGTTATTCTGACGGCGGGGTAGAGGGGAGGAAAAAAGAAGAGGAACTGGTTGAGTCGGCCCATAAATACGGGATACGGATAATCGGACCTAATACAGTAGGCTACTCTAATCCTTACAACGATTTTATACTCTCCATGATAGACACCAAACAGCCGCTCAAAGGCAACGCTTCTTTCATTTGCCAGACCGGGCAGTTTGCCACCAATATTATCGAATGGTTTATGAGTTTTGGTAAAACCGGCATAAGTCAGTGCATTGACCTCGGAAACAAGTCGGATATAGATGATTCCGACGTCCTGGAATATTT
>JAFDDR010000006.1 GCA_019310785.1 Deltaproteobacteria bacterium | reverse complement strand
GTCTATTCCCAGCAGCTTTGATGTGGGGGTGAGAAGGACATCCGGAACCGGAAACACCTCTCCATACAGGTGGTTGAATCGGCGGGCGATTTCCCTGGTCAGTTCCACGTGAGGAGCCTGGTCTTCGCCGACCGGCACCCCGTTGGCCTTATACATTAAAATATCCGCTGCCTGAAGTACCGGGTAGCCTAAAAAACCATAAGTGTATACGTCTTTCTGGGTGAGTTCCCGGAGCTGTTCCTTGTAAGTGGGATTTCTCTCTAACCAGGGCAGGGGAGTGATCATGGAAAATATAAGGTGAAGCTCTGCGTGTTCCTTTATGTGGGATTGAATAAAAAATGTGGATACGTCCGGGTCAAGCCCCACTGAAATCCAGTCCATTATAATGCCATAGGTGCTTTCTTGAATAATATCAGGATGTTCATACTCGCTGGTAAGGGCATGCCAGTCGGCTATAAAATAGGAACACTCATATTCCTCCTGGAGTTTTCTCCAGTTGAGAAGGGCACCATGCAGGTGTCCAAGATGCATTTTTCCGGTAGGCCTCATTCCACTGAGGATCCTCTTTTTTTTCATTCGTTGTACTCCCGTTTGGATTGATGATTGTCGATTGATAATTGATGATTTTCGGCTATATAATCAATCATCGTATTTTGTGCTTACCCGACTTCTTTCTGGCAGGCTGTCTGCTCTGTGGAATGCGAAGTCTATTCCTCTGGGGCGGCTATATCAATCTTCATTGGACAAAGTTCTTCTCGACAAACTTAACTTCATCTTCCTTAGTTTTGATCAGGTTATCCAGCCTCGCCTCCAGAAGACGGTCAAAGATCTTCTTGAAAATCGGACCGGGTTTAATACCCATGGAGATCAGGTCCTTTCCCGTCAATTGAATTTTCGTTCCCTTCAACCTGGTAAAATAGTTGGAGATGAGGCGCTTGATCTTTTCATTGTTGGCCTTTGCCATGAGGTAAAGCAATGTCTCTGTATCATAAGACACAAGTGAAGTATAGAGTTGATAGTTGTCCCCGTCAAATTTATAAAGTGCATCCAAAAGCCCTTTGGAATTTTTCCTCTGGGAGAGCAAATTGCGGCTGTTCAGATCCACCATTCCTACCCTTTCGGCCAAAGATCTCGAGGAGTTGGTGTCAAGGGAAGAAGTGAGCCCGTGCCAGTAGACTTTCCATGGTTCAAGGGGTTCCTCTAAGTAAAGAAGATCATACCAGGTAATGACACTTCTTATCTCTTCCAGCAGGGCCTGAAGGCCGCTTGTGAGCTTGATTTGGGGAGAAATAAACTGCAAAAGATCAAGCTCGTTCATCCTTTCGATGGCCTTTACAGGGTCCTGTTCTTTCAGTATGAGCTTGAGCTCCAAAAAGAGACGTCGTCCTGTTATGTCCTTAAAACAATTGATCTTTACTGCGTTTTTGATTAATGCAAGCGTCAGCTTTCCGATTTTGAAGCCGAATCGCTGTTCAAATCTGACAGCGCGGAATACCCGTGTGGGGTCTTCCACAAAACTGAGGTTATGCAGGACCCTAAGTACCCTTTCCTTGATGTCTCTTTGTGCTGTAAAATAGTCGATTAATGTGCCGTAGTCCCTCTTGTTCAGTTTTATGGCAAGACTGTTTATGGTAAAATCGCGCCGGTAAAGATCCAGTTTCAGGGAACTGGTCTCGACGATAGGCGGTGCCCCGGGGGATTCATAATATTCCATCCTGGCCGTGGCCACATCCACTTTATAACCATCCGGAAAAATAAGAACGGCCGTCCCGAATTTCCTGTGACTTCTTATCCGGGCCTCAAAGTGCTCGGCAAATTCATGGGCAAACTTGATACCGTCCCCTTCGATGACAATATCCACATCTAAGTTACCACGTTTTAATAATACATCCCGCACTAATCCGCCCACAAGATAGGCATTAAATCCCAATATGTCGGCAACATGGCCTAAGTCCTTGAGCAGTTTGATGATGTTTCTCGGCAGGCGTTCTTTCATTATGCTTGCCATATTTTTTTTTCGTATAAAATGGGAGGAATTTTTGGAATCATGGAGGAATTCGGGTATCAACGGATCGCCCACCAGAATATTCAGGAGGTCTGTCCTGGTAATCACCCCTAATACATTTTTGTCTTCCACAACGGGCAGGATTCTCAGCTTGTTCCTTATAATCAACTGCTGTACATCCTTGAGGGGTGCATCAGGATGAATGGTGGAAAATTCAATATTCATGTAGTCATTCACTTTGATATCTTCAAGCTGAAAAAACACCGCTTTTTCAACAATCTGTCTCGTAACATATCCCTTCAGAACATTCGCATCATCCAACACCAAAAGGACATTGATGTTATACCGGGTCATGAGATCCGCGGCCGTCTTGACCGTCTCCTCTGGAGGGATATGGATTATAGGCGAGGACATCATATCCTTAGCCTTTTTCGTAGGATTGATCCTGCTTCTCAACAGGGCCTGTAAAGACCTCTCCACCTGGACCAGGGTCTTGTTCTTTATGGTTGCCGAAGCTGCCTGCGGATGCCCTCCGCCCCCAAGGGCACGGGCAATTTCCGCCACATTCACCTCTTTGATCCGGCTTCGGGCCACGAGGTATATCCTGTTTTCCATCTGGGCCAAGGCAAAAACAACGCTCAGGTTTTCCATTTCCATAAACTTGTGTACAAGGACGGCAAAATCCCCGATATATTCATCCCTGGCAACCTTGGAAATGACCACTTCTACCCCGTTGATAACTCGAGTCGTGGCGACCTGAGTAAGATCGTTCAGCAGCCATACCTGCTCTGCAGTGAGTTCTCTCGTGAGCATGTCGGCTATGGTATTATGGTTTGCGCCCTGTTCGGTGAGCCATGCGGCCGCCTCATAATCATCGGCCGTTGTGGAAGAAAAGGTAAAGGACCCGGTATCCTCATGGATACCCAGACACATAATAGTCGCTTCATCAGGGGAGACGGGAATGCCTTTCTCCCTGATCATGCGAGTAAGTATTGCGGTGGCTGATCCGGTTTTTCTGATGACCTCCACATCGCCACGGATATCTTCTTTGGAATCAGGGTGATGATCATAGATGTGGATTTCAACATCTTGCCTGCCAGCCAATTTGGCAAACTTGCCGATCCGGCTTTTTTGCCGGGTGTCTACGAGGATCAACCTTTTGATCCGGTCAAAATCAATCTGTTTTATTTTTGCGAAGTTGAAAAGGTATGAAGTGGAATCTAAAAAAAAATTACGGAGATTTTTTTCCTGGGATCCCGGAAACACGAGGGTTGCTCCGGGATACAATTTGCTTGCAGCAATCATTGATGCCAGGGCATCAAAATCGGCATTGATATGGGTCGTTATGATCTCTTCGTGGGTCTTGTCGGGATGTTTTTTATTCTGCCTGTCGGACATAATTTTAATCGTACCATTTTTGAAAGCGGCTGTATAATGGTAATAAAAAAGCCGGGCATTGAATCTGCACCGGCTGGGTCAGTTGAATTCAGAATAGAGGATGCGGGCTGTCTTCCGTAAATATACCTATATCCCCTTAACTTTTTCCTGATTTTCCTGCTTTTTTTTGCAATTAATGCATAATGTCGTTACAGGGCGGGCCTTTAGCCTTTTGTCGGAAATATCTTCGCCGCATTCCTCACAAATACCAAAAGTTCCGATGTCAAGCCTGTCCAGGGCATTTTTTATCTTTGCAATCAGCCTTCTTTCCCTGTCGCGAATCCTCAGGGTAAAATTCCTGTCCGACTCCAGAGAGGCCCTGTCAGTGGGGTCGGGAAAATTTTGTCCCTGGTCGGTCATGCCGGTAACAGTCTTGTTAGCCTCCACCAAAAGATCATCCAACCTTTTAGTTAGCAATTTCTTAAAGTAGTCTTTCCTTTTTTTCGTCATCGTGGCCATTAATATTAACCCCTGAGCAAGAAATAAAGTGATTCTGTATCACTATTCACACGAAATGTAAAGGAATAAGAAGACGGCGGGAGTGAGTTCCTATTTCCGTTTCACTTTTAAGAAATTTCTCTTCTTTTTCTTTTCGCTCGAAAGTTTCAATCCCTCTGTCTCGGCATATGCAGCCAATAGCTCCCTCTGATGCTGATTAATCTTTTGGGGAATCTTGACAATGACCTTGATATAAAGGTCTCCTCTTCGACTATGTCCCCTGAGACCGGGCATCCCTTTTCCGGCGACCTTTATAATAGCATCGGGTTGCGTTCCACGGGGTATCTTTAGATCATAATCCGATTCATCACCTAAGACAGGAATCGCCAAGGTATCCCCTAAGGCCGCCTGTACAAATGAGATAGGGATCTGACAGATCAGGTCATCGCCTTCACGAGTAAAAAACTCATGCTCTTTCACATGGATGACCACATAAAGATCGCCACGGGGACCTCCGTATTCTCCGCTTTCACCTTCCCCGCTTAATCTCAATTGAGAGCCGGTTTCAACGCCAGGCGGGATCTTTACATTGATCTTCCTTTCAACCCTGACTTTCCCACCGCCCCTGCAGTCTTTACACGGGTCGGTGATAACCTGTCCCTGACCATGACATGAGGGACAGGTTGAGCTGATTTGAAAAAATCCCTGGGATCGTATGACCTGACCTCTCCCCTGGCAGGTGGCACAGACCTGGGGTTCACTTCCCGGGGTTACGCCGGAACCATTGCAGGCCATGCAGGCCTCAAGCCTGTCAAAAACAACTTCTTCTTCTTTGCCGTAAAACGCATCTTCCAGACTCAATTCCAGGTCGTATCTAAGGCTTCTCCCTTCTCTGGCACGGGAACTTGCCCCCCTTCGGTTTCCAAACCCGAAAAAGTCACCAAAAATATCTCCGAAACTGGAAAAGATATCATCAAAACCGGTGAAACCTCTAAAACCCCTCCCCTCGAGACCTTCATGGCCGAACTGATCGTAAATTTGCCTTTTCTCTCCGTTTCTCAGGACCTCATATGCTTCTGCCGCTTCTTTAAATTTTTCTTCGGCCTCTTTGTCTCCACGGTTTCTATCAGGATGGTATCTCAGTGCCAGTTTTCTGTATACCTTCTTGATTTCCTCGTCCCCTGTATCCCGGGAAACGCCTAAAACTTCGTAGTAATCCCTTTTATGCATTGTCACTTGCCTTCAGTCTCCGCTTCCTGTTTTCCTTGCTCTTGATCCGGAGAAATCTCAGATGTTTGTTCGGGAATTTCCTTCGGTGCTGGTTCTTCCCCGTTTTCAATCAGAAGACCATCTTCTACTTTTTCGGTCTGAAAGATTTTTCCGGCAGCAATTTCCCTGAGAGATACGACAACATCCTTGTTCTTGCAATCAATTAGAGGTTCTACACCTTTTCTTAATTGGCGAACCCGTTTGGCTGAAAGGTGAATCAATCCAAATCGGTTATCGACTTTTTCCAAGCAGTCTTCCACTGTGATTCTTGCCATAATTTTCCCCTGTTTTGTAAAGAGAATAATCCTGCTTATCGCGTTAGCAGGGCGAGGGACGCTTTTTGAAATAAACTTTACTTTATACAACTTCATATGCTAAGTGTAAAGGATAAAAATAACTTAGTGTCCTTAATTTCATTAATGGATGGGCACTACTTAAAGGATTCCATATTTTATGATAGCCAAAGTCTTCAGCAGTGCCGTCATCGGTATTGATGCCTATATCGTTGAGGTTGAAGTGGATATCTCCCAGGGCCTGCCTTCCTTCACCACGGTGGGTTTGCCGGAGGGGGCCGTGCGGGAGAGCAAGGAGCGGGTTAAAGCGGCTATCAAAAACTCCGGTTACAATTTCCCATCCGACCGTATCACAGTAAACCTTGCCCCTGCAGACATAAAAAAGGAGGGTTCCGCATTTGATCTGCCCATGGCGCTTGGCATCCTCGCTGCCACGGGATTGGTTCAAAAATCGGCTTTTTCCGACTATCTTTTCTTGGGGGAACTTGCCCTTGACGGTCTTATCAGACCGGTAAAGGGAGTTCTACCCATGGCCATTAACGCAAAGGAGTTGAATTTTAAGGGTATTTTCCTGCCCACGAAAAATGCCCCTGAAGCAGGCGTTGTAGGAGGAATAGATATCCATCCTGTCGATGCCCTTTACCAGGTTGTTGAGACCCTGACAGGTATTTCAAAAATCGATCCTTTCAGTGTGGAAACCAGCGAACTCTTTCAAGCACCTGATTTTGATATGGATTTCAAGGATGTCCGCGGCCAGGAAAACGCAAAGAGGGCACTTGAGATCTCGGCTGCAGGCGGCCACAATCTGATCATGATAGGACCCCCGGGTTCCGGCAAGACCATGCTGGCAAAGCGACTTTGCACCATTCTTCCGGCGCTCAGTTTCGAAGAGTCACTTGAGACATCCAAGGTATACAGTGTAATGGGGTTAATGCCTGAAGGCTACGGCCTGATAACCATACGGCCCTTTCAGTCTCCCCATCATACTATTTCCGATGCCGGTTTGATCGGGGGGGGTCAGAACCCCAGACCGGGTCAGGTGAGTCTTGCGCACAACGGTGTGCTTTTTTTGGATGAACTGCCGGAGTTCAGGAAGAATGTGTTAGAGGTATTGAGACAACCAATGGAAGACGGAAAGGTAACAATTTCCAGGGCCAGTTCGACGGTGACCTATCCTGCGGATTTTATGTTGGTGGCGGCCATGAACCCTTGCCCCTGCGGTTTTTTGGGTGATCCCAAAAGGGAATGCCGCTGCTCTTTCCTTCAGATACAACGATATCGTTCAAAGATATCCGGTCCCCTGATGGACAGAATCGACATTCACTTGGAAGTACCGTCTGTCCCATATAAAGACCTTTCAGATGTCAATGATGGTGCTTCTTCAAAGGAGATCTTTGAAAGGGTTATAAAGGCGAGGAAAATTCAGTTAGGGAGATTTCATAAGTCCAAAATCCATAACAATGCGGGCATGAACAGCCGCCAAATCAAGCAGTTCTGCAAGATTGATTCCGAATCCAATGTGCTTCTCGAGAAGGCCATGGACAAATTCGGATTGAGTGCCAGGGCCCATGCCCGTATATTGAAAATCGGCCGGACCATTGCCGACCTGGAAGGTGCATCGGAAATAACGGCGCCGCACGTGGCCGAAGCCATCCAGTACCGGACCCTCGACCGGAGAACGCTGAGATGAAGCGACATACTTTAGCTCTTTGCAAGGGTGAGGCATTTTTCAAGGCAATATCTAAACCTGGCCACCTCACCCTTGCAGTGAATTTGCAATATTGCTCAATTTTTCAAACAGCTAAAATAATACGATGAAACGATTATTTAAATTTACGTTCTGGTTCTTCTCCTTTGTGGTTTTTGCCGGGGTGTGTACGGGTGCCTATTTCTGGTATATCTGGTCCAGCAACCTGCCTGTAATAGATTCGGTCAAGGAGTATAGGCCCCCTATCATTACGGAGATTTACAGCGATGACGGAGAGGTGATCGGACGGCTCTGGGAGGAAAAGAGGATTGTTATTCCCTTGGAGCAGGTGCCACAGCACCTGATCCATGCCTTTGTAGCGGCCGAAGATGCCAGATTTTTTGAGCACGAAGGGGTAGATATCATCAGCATCTTCCGGGCCTTTTTAAAGAACCTTCGTGCAGGTAAAATAGAACAGGGCGGGAGTACCATTACCCAGCAGGTGACCAAATCACTTCTTCTCAAGAATACGGAAAGGACCTACAGAAGAAAGGTCAGAGAAGCTATTCTTTCCGTGCAGCTTGAAAAGAGTTTTTCCAAGGAAGAAATCCTTTTTTTGTACCTGAACCAGATCTACTTAGGGCAGGGGGCCTATGGCGTGGAGGCGGCCTCGCGCACTTATTTTGGTAAATCCGCCAAAGATCTGACCCTTACGCAATCGGCCCTGCTTGCCGGTCTGCCCCAGGCCCCGGCGAGATACTCACCTGTTTCGCACTTTAGCCGGGCCAGGGCCAGGCAGAAATATGTCCTTGAAAGGATGTCGCAGGAAGGCTACATCACGAACGAGCAGTTGAGTCGTGCCCTTGAAATTCCGCTTGAAATTCAGGGCAGAACGGAGAACACCTTTGCAAAGGCCCCCTACTTCACAGAGCATGTGCGTCGATATGTCTTAGAGAAATACGGGAAGGACCTTTTGTTACGTGGAGGGCTCAGGGTTTACACAACCCTGAATCTGGAAATGCAGCAAACAGCCAAAGAGGCATTGATAAAGGGGTTGTTCGATCTGGATAAGAGGGAAGGGTACGGGGGGCCTTTAATGCATGTTGACCCGGAAGGATTCGATGATTTTAGTTTGCAGGCCTCAAAAAAATATCTTCTAAACCCGCCAACGGCAGGTTCGGTCGTCGAGGCATTTGTTGAGGAGGTGAGTGACGAACGAAAAGAGGTCGTGGTCCGTATCGGCGATGATAAGGCCCTGCTTCCGCTTTCAGGGATGAAATGGGCCAGAAAGCCCAATTCTAAGGTCCCCTACTATGCTGTTAGAGTAAAGAAGCCCTCCAAAATCCTAAAGAAGGGAGATATTGTCCTTGTTCGTGTCTTGAAAGAGGGCCTATCTCCCTTTGTCTGGGAGGTTTCATTGGAACAGACCCCGGAGATTCAGGGTGCCCTTCTCTGTATGGCACCTGAGAGCGGAGAGGTGAAAGCCATGGTAGGGGGCCGGGATTTTTCCGTCAGCCAGTTTAACAGGGCCATTCAATCCAGGCGCCAGCCCGGATCGGCCTTCAAGCCGATTATCTATGCGGCTGCCCTGGACTGGGGCATGAGCCCGGCTGAAATCATCATCGATGCCCCCTATGTATCGGACCAAAATCCCGACAATGAGGTCTGGAAGCCAAAAAACTACAAGGAAAAATTCTTTGGTCCCACATTGTTTAGGACAGCTCTTGCCAAGTCCAGGAATGTCATTACCGTTAAGATTCTGAAAAAAATCGGAGTTAAGAATGCGGTTCAATATGCAAGAAATATGGGTATTGAATCCGAACTGAGCCCGGATCTTTCCTTAGCCTTAGGTTCTTCCGGGCTTTCGTTGATGGAACTTACGAGGGCCTATTCGGTCTTTGCCAATGGCGGTATGTTGGTAAAGCCGATTTTTGTAAAACGGATTGTAGACCGGAGTGATCAAATCATCGAGGAAAACCAGCCTGAAGCAAATGAAGTGATTTCAAAGGAAACTGCTTATGTGATGACCGACCTTTTGAAGGCCGTAATACAGGAGGGCACGGGCTGGAGGATCAAGGCCCTTAAACGGCCGGCTGCAGGCAAGACCGGGACTACCAACAACCTTTGGGATGCCTGGTTCATGGGATATACGCCGGGTCTGGTGACAGGTGTGTGGGTAGGTTATGATGATCGGAAGGCCATGGGAAAGGGAGAAACAGGTTCAAGGGCCGCGAGCCCCATATGGCTTTCTTTTATGTCCGATGTCCTGAAGGACAGGCCGATGGTTGATTTTCAGGTCCCTGAAGGCGTCGTGTTTGCGAAAATTGACTCAAAGACCGGTCTCTTGGCGAGTTCCTATTCCAAAAAGACCGTATTTCAGGCGTTCAAAGAAGGTACTGAGCCCAAAGAATATTCTCCGAAGCCCACATCTCCCAAATCGGGACAATTTTTCCAGTTCGATATGGGAGATAACAAGGATAAATGATGGAAGTGAGCTAAAGTTTGAAGTGACTAAAGTGAACTATTCCAAATCCTTCACGCCCTTAAGCACGATATCAAAAAGTTCCTGTGTATCTTCTTTTTCCAGACATGAAAAGGCCACGCGAAGATCGGTCTTACCAAGGGAAATAAGGCCCACTCCATACTTATCCAAAAGATGTACCCTGAGGGGTTCGGCATCAACCGTTTTCAGTTTCAGGCACATGAAATACCCTGAATTAAAGGGATAGGGCTCCCAGGCATGTTCGTATTTGGGGTCCGATAAGACCCTTTTTACTTCCTGTGCCCGGTCCTTCATGATCTGAAACTTTTCCTGTTTTTCAGCCGCGTATTCATCTGACTTAAGGGATTTGAGTACGATTTCCTGGCTCAAATGGGCCGCATTTGAAATGGAACCCCTTACGGCCCCCGCGGTTTTTCTCTCCAAAGAGTCATAAGCGGGTCTTGATTCTCCGTCAAACGATCCGCCGTATGTAACAAACCCTACCCTCAATCCCCAGACAAAGTTTTCCTTGGTAGCCCCATCTAACTTGACGGCCAAAAGCCGGGAATCGCGTCCCATTAGTTCGGTAAAAATGGATTCTTTGAGGCCGTTATCGTCATAAAAGAGCCCGAAATATGCATCATCCGTGAGCGCCAGGACATTGGTACCCCCTTGTGCCGTTCTAATCAGGATATCCGCTATGTTGTCAGCTTCTTGATGGTTTATTGTGTACCCGGTGGGGTTATTGGGAAAGTTCAGGATGACAATAATCTTTTCCCTGTTTTCGGCCTCGGTCTGCACGCGTGTCTCAAACGCATTCAGGTTGAACTTACCCTGGCCGTCAAACAAGTCATAATGAACGATCTCAGCCCCCCTCCTGACTGCAAAAATGAGGTTGTAATTCCCCCACATTTTGTCGGGAAGGATAATTACATCGCCAGGGTCCACCCACATATCAGAGACCACGCTCAGGCCGTGGGTAATAGCATTGCTGACCACTGGGAGGCTGATATCTTTACCTTTTAGAGAAGGGTTCTTTTCAAACAGGGCTTCCTGCCACGTCTGGCGCAATGGCATAATCCCGAAAGACGGGGCATAGGTAAGTGCCTCACTGGGTTTAAGGCCGCTCAACATGGCCATGACAGAAGCAAGGTGCATGGTCCTGCCCTTTTCAGTGGCCATGCCGATAGTGGCATTGAATCTGTGGGCCTTTTCCTTGGCCTCAGCGCTCTGGGAGAGTATGCCTTTTGGGAAAAAAAGGTTTTTGCCAACCTCTGAGAGCATTTCATAGACGTGCTCATTGCCTTTCCTGATAATCTCGTTTAATTCTTTTGCGATTGGGTTCATGGCCATAATATACCCCTTCTGGTTTCCTTTAATTCATGTTTTGAAGTAAGGTTTTAGAATTATCAACTCAGGTTTTGCTTAACTGTTGACTGACAGGTTTGTCAAGGGAATTTGATTGAAAAATTCTTGACAGGCATTGCTGCCGAGTATAAAAATAAAAAGACCGGTCGGTATATTATATGTGAAAGCTAAATGAATTATGACAAATAAAGGTATTTTAACCAAACAAAACATTACGGAAAAATCCCTGCAGGTCTTTTCGGTTAAAGGGTATTTCAACACATCGATAAACGACATCCTTGAGGCAACAGGCCTGACAAAAGGTGGCCTTTATGGACATTTTGCAAGCAAGGAAGACATATGGTATTCAGTCTATGGTGAAGCCGTAAAAATATGGAGAAATATCGCATTCAAAAACACGAAAAATATTACCAATCCACTTGAAAGAATAGAAGTAACCATTGAAAATCATTTAGAAAATTATTTAGGCAAAGATGTTTTTGACGGTGGCTGTTTTTTTGTTAACATGTTAGTTGAAATTTCCGGGCAGTCGGATAAGATGAGCAGGCATATTCTCAGAGGATTTGTACAGTTTTCGAGATTGTTGCAAAAATGGTTGGAAGATGCCGATGATAAAGGATTGCTAAAGGGAGGTCTGAACCATAGGGAAATTTCGAATTTTATAATAATTTCTTTAAACGGGGCCGCTACCCTTTACTCAGCAAGCAAAGACACTTCCATCTGGGTGGAAACTATCACCCAGATGCGATTTTATATCAATCAACTGAAACGTTGATGAACTTATAAAAATTTGAATTCAGCGAATCTGTCATTTCGACCGCAGGGAGAAATCTTATGTTTTCAGTCGCTTACACGCTAAAGATTTCTCCCTGCGGTCGAAATGACAAGTAAAAAAAGTCTTTACGAGGTTATCAAACGTTAATCGCAAAAAAGGTTTGCCATTTTTGGTGAATGTATTAGACTCAATTTTTCACTGAATAGATATGAAAAGGGGAATTATAATGAAAGATGTGGTTATTGTAAGTGCTTGCAGAACGGCTGTTGGTGATTTTGTAGGATCGCTCAGTTCTATTTCCGCGACCGATCTCGGGGCCATTGTGATAAGGGAGGCCATTCGCCGGGCAGGCATAAAAAACGAAGATATCGACGAGGTGATCATGGGGAGTGTCCTGCCCCATGGACTGGGACAGAATCCAGCCAGGCAGACCACGGTCAGGGCCGGTCTTCCCTGGGAGGTTTGCGCCATAACCGTGAATAAGGTCTGCGGATCCGGTTTAAAGGCCGTGATGCTTGCGGCACAGGCCATCCAGTGCAATGACGCCGATATAGTTGTAGCCGGTGGCCAGGAAAACATGAACCTATGTCCTTATATGCTGAACAAGGCGAGGACCGGTTACCGCATGAACAATGGCACACTCATTGACGGTATGGTTCACGATGGGCTGTGGGATCATGTGAATGATTTTCACATGGGAATAAGCGCAGAACTCGTGTCTGAGAAATATGGGGTGAACCGGGAAGATACTGACCTCTTTGCCTTGAACTCCTATGAGAAATCATGGAAGGCAATTGAGCAAGGCAAATTCAAGGACGAGATTGTACCTGTTGAAGTTCCTGTTAGAAAGGGTGATCCAATCATATTTGATACGGACGAGATCCCCCTAAGAGAGCCCAGGACCACAGCGGAGGGATTAGCGCGACTGCGACCGGCATTTAAAAAGGGTGGTCTTGTGACAGCGGGGAATGCATCCAAAATCAGTGACGGGGCATCGGCCCTGGTGGTCATGTCAAGGGAAAAGGCAGACGAGTTGGGATGCAAGCCCATGGTACGTGTCGGTGCGCAGGGCGCGGCCGGAATTGACATGAAATATGTGCTTGTTGCGCCTATCCTTTCCATACCAAAGGTCCTGGCCAAGGATGATCTAAAGATAGAGGACATTGACATACACGAGATCAATGAGGCATTCAGTACCTCATCTGTGGCCATAAACAGGGAACTCGGGATCGATCCCGAAAAGGTCAATGTACATGGCGGGTCCGTGGCAATCGGCCACCCCATCGGAGCAAGCGGCGCCCGGGTCCTGACCACCCTCATATATGCCATGAAGGATAGAGGTGCAAAAGTGGGACAGGCCTCTCTCTGCTTAGGTGGCGGTGAGGCCGTTACTCTTGTAGTTTATAATGAATAAAATTGTTATGCGATTTTATAAAATATAAAAATAAGGAGATGAAACTATGACGGACGTGGTGATTGTTTCCGGTGCAAGGACGCCGGTAGGGACCTTTGGCGCGAGTTTAAAGACAACCCCCGTTGTGGAGTTGGGCGCCCTGGTGTTAAAAGAAACCCTTAAGAAAGCCAATTTGAGGCCGGTTGCAACTGAAGCCCTTAAGCGGTTCGAGCCGGATGCCCTGAAGGGCAGGGGAATGATTGATCTGGAAAAAGAGGTTTATGACTATGATGATTCACTTCAGCCCGTGCAGGTGGACGAAGTGATTATGGGAAACGTTGTGGGTGCCGGCCAGGGACAGAATGTAGCCAGGCAGTCCATGGTCAAGGCAGGTATTTCCAAAGAAACCGGTGCATTTACTATAAACAAGGTGTGCGCTTCCGGTATGAAGGCCGTGGCCTTGGCCACACAGGCGATCCGTGCCGGCGAAGCGGATGTGATTTTAGCCGGCGGCATGGAAAACATGAGTCTTATTCCCTTTGCCCTTCCGGCGGCCCGTTGGGGAGCCCGCATGAACAACGCAGACCTTGTGGACCTGATGATCATGGATGGTCTATTCGAGATCTTTTATGGGTACCATATGGGGCTTACCGCGGAAAACATTGCGGAAACCTATGGCATTTCCAGGCAGGAGCAGGACGAATTAGGGGCCATGAGCCACCAGAGGGCAAGAAAGGCAATCACCGACGGGCTCTTTAAGGAGGAGATCGTGCCGGTAGTCATTCCCCAGAGAAAGGGGGACCCGGTTATTTTTGATACTGATGAAAGACCCATGGATACGAGTGTGGAAAAGATGGCCAAACTTCGCCCGGCCTTTAAAAAGGACGGAACGGTCACTGCGGGGAATGCGTCCGGTATAAATGACGCGGCCGCTGCTTTGCTCATAATGTCCGGTGAAAAGGCAAAAGATCTAGGCCTGAAACCCCTTGTCAAAATTAATGCCTATTCATATGCCGCGATAGACCCGGCCTATATGGGCCTTGGTCCGATACCGGCAGTGAGAAAAATTTTGAAAAAGACAGGCCTTTCCATTGATGATTTTGGTGTCATCGAGCTTAATGAGGCATTTGCGTCCCAGGCCATTGCATGCATTAGAGAGTTGAAATGCGACATGGAAAAGACCAACCCCTTGGGGAGCGGAATATCGATCGGACACCCCATCGGGTGTTCAGGGGCCCGCCTTATCGTTACACTGATGGGACAGATGTTAAGGGGTGAACACAGCCTTGGCCTGGCCTCGCTATGTATTGGAGGGGGCCAGGGAATGGCAACGGTCCTTGAAAAAGTCTAATATTTTGACAGGATTAACAGGATGAACTGGATTATTTCAATCTTGTAAATCAAAAAATATATCCTGTCTTTGAGAAAGTTTACTTACAAAATAAAATGTAATTAAGATGTAGGCATTTAGCAAATTATAGCCAAAAATATCCTGGGGAGCTGTATACGTGGTGTAACTCAAAATCTTTATTTAAGGATATACAGGATATTTATCTTGTTTATCCTGTAATCCTGTCAAAAGTTTTTTAGCATTGGAGGATTTGTGATGGCATATGAAAACATTATTTTTGAGACAGAAGGGAACGTGGCAATTATTAAATTCAACCGTCCCAAGGCATTGAACGCAATCAGCATCGATGTGGTCGAAGAGATGCACAAGGCCCTGGACGAAGTGGAAGCGAGCCAGTCAATAAGGGTGCTTATCCTGACCGGAGAGGGAGACAAGGCCTTTGTGGCCGGTGCCGATATTTCGCTAATGGTCGACTTTGACCCCCTTCAATTGAGGAATTTTTCGTTAAAACTTCATGAGTTGGGCTTTCGTATGGAAGGACTGCCTATCCCGGTTATCGCCTGCGTTAACGGGTTTGCCTTAGGGGGTGGGACTGAGATCGCCATAGCGTCTGATTTTATTTATGCCTCCGAGAATGCCAAATTCGGCCAACCGGAGATCAATCTTGGGATCATTCCCGGGTTTGGCGGGACCCAGCGCCTTCCGAGACTCGTTGGAAAGGGCATGGCAAAGGAGCTCTGCATGACCGGTGCACTCATCAGTGCCCAGGAGGCAAAGGAAATCGGACTGGTAAACAAGGTGTTCCCCGCAGACAAGTTGTGGGAAGAGACCATGAAAACGGCCAAGGGACTTGCATCCAAAGGCAGGTTCTCGCTTATGGGCGTAAAACGATGTATTGACAGGGGATATAACCTCGATTTGCGTTCTGCCTGCGCCCTGGAAACCGACCAGTTCGGGCTTTGCATGGCAAGTCCGGACGGCAAAGAAGGGATGTCGGCCTTTTTGGAGAAAAGAAAACCTGAATTTAAAGGGGAGTTAAGTTAAAATGGATTTCGCATTGACTGAAGAACAACAGATGGTTAGGGATATGGCCCGAAAGTTTGCAGAAACCGAGATCAAACCAAAGGCCGCTGAGTTGGATGAGAAACATGAGCACCCCGCAGAGATCATCAAACAGTTGGGGGAGCTAAAGATGATGGGCATTGCCGTACCCGAGGAATACGGTGGAGGAGGCATGGACTATGTAAGCTATGTTCTTGCCCTGATCGAGATTTCCAAGGCATGCGCTTCCACTGGTGTTATCATGTCCGTGAATAACTCGCTTTACTGTTTCCCTGTTCAGGAATATGGCACCGAAGAGCAAAAAAAACAATTTCTATACCCATGTGCAGCCGGTGAAGCAATCGGATGCTACGCCCTGACCGAGGCGAACGCCGGGTCGGACCCTGCAGGAATGCTCACCACGGCCGTGAGGGATGGAAATGAATGGGTTATTAATGGTGAGAAAAAATTCATTACCAACGGCAATGTGTCATCTTATTCCGTGATTGCAGCCATAACGGAAAAGGGCAAGGGATACAAAGGGATCTCTTCCTTTGTGGTGGATCTCGATAATACGCCCGGCTTCAAGGTGGGACGAGTTGAGGATAAATTGGGTATCTTAGCCTCCGGCACGGCAGAAATGATCTTTGAAGATGCCAGGCTGCCCGCGGATGCCCTTCTCGGGAACGAGGGCGAGGGGTTCAGGCAGATGCTTACCACCCTCGATGGCGGCAGGATGGGTATTGCATCACAGGCCCTCGGAATCGGTCGGTCCGTGTTGGAAGAGGCCGTGGAGTATGCTAAGACACGGGTACAGTTTGGTAAGCCCATTACGGCATTCCAGGCCATTCAGTGGAAGTTAGCCGATATGGCCACCGAATTGGATGCGGCCGAACTGCTTACCCTCAGGGCCGCATGGCTGGAAGACAACAAGAAACCGTATGAAAAGGCTGCGGCCATGGCCAAGATGTATGCCTCTGACGCGGCCATGAGGGCGTCCATCGAGGGGATTCAGGTCTTGGGCGGATACGGCTACTGCAAGGACTACCCCATGGAGCGGCATATGCGGGATGCCAAGATATGTCAGATATATGAGGGTACGAACGAGATTATGCGCCTGGTAATAGCGAAAAATCTCATTAAAGGATGAGGAGTAAAACTCTGACCTATAGGACCAGGCTTTGGTTATTCCCAGAGGAGACTTGCTTTGTTGTAATTTCATTGAGTTATTGAAATTCCAAATACTAAATCCCAAATATCAAATAAATCCCAATGAACAAAATTCGAAAAACCAAACAATGCCTTGTCCTGGAAAGTTTTGGTCATTGGATATTGGAATTTGAGATTTATTTGTAATTTGGTGCTTGAAAATTGTATTTTTCTAAACAAAAAACAAGGCCGTGCCATTTAACATTGATCAGATCTTTAATGGAAGAATAAACAATCATCAATCCAAAGGGGGTGCATCATGTCCTCTGTTTTTGACCGAAAGGTTTTTGAAGATGTAGAAGAAGGGCATAAAAAGTGGGAGAAGAAACTGGACAAGATCTTTTCTTCCAATCCCGAAAGGCTTAAAAGATTTTCCACAGTATCAGACCGGGAGATCAAGCGAATCTACACCCCTGAAGATGTCAGGGATCTGGATTTTTCGAATGACATTGGTTTTCCCGGCGAGTATCCCTTTACCCGGGGTGTCCAGCCCTCTATGTACCGGGGACGTTTCTGGACCATGCGTATGTTTGCAGGGTTGGGGAGTGCGAAGGATACAAACAAGCGGTTTCATCTCTTAGTTAACCAGGGACAAACAGGACTTTCCACTGCCTTTGATATGCCCACATTGATGGGATACGATACCGATTCCCCCAAGGCCAGGGGGGAGTGTGGCAAGTGCGGGGTTGCAATTGATTCCCTGATGGACATGGAAGACCTGTTTGACGGTCTTCCCATTGACAAGATCACCACATCCATGACCATCAATCCGCCCGCATCCATTCTCTGGGCCATGTACATCTCTGTAGCGGAAAAAAGGGGTATTGACAAAAGGATTATCGGCGGCACCATACAAAATGACATGTTAAAGGAGTTCATCGCCCAGAAGACCTTCATGTGCCCGCCCGTACCCTCGGTTCGTATTATAACGGACACTGTGGAGTTCGGGACTAATGAGGTACCTAAGTGGAATACCATCAGCATCAGCGGGTATCATATCAGGGAGGCCGGGTCCACGGCGGTCCAGGAGTTGGCGTTTACGTTGGCAGACGGCATTGCTTATACCCAGGAAGCAATCGGTCGCGGCTTGAATGTGGATGACTTTGCGCCCCGTTTTTCATTCTTTTTTAATTCCCACCTTGATTTCTTTGAAGAAGTTGCCAAGTTCCGTGCAGCCAGGCGCATATGGGCTAAGGTCATGAAGGAGCGGTTCAAGGCCAAAGACCCAAGGTCCTGGTGGCTGAGATTTCACACACAGACCGCCGGATGCTCGCTCACCGCCCAACAGCCCTACAACAATGTGGTAAGGACGGCACTCCAGGCATTGGCCGCGGTCATGGGTGGGACCCAGTCCCTGCATACAAATTCGTTGGATGAAGTTTTGGCCATACCCACTGAAGAGGCCGCAACCATTGCCCTCAGGACCCAGCAGATCATTGCAGAGGAATCCGGGGCGGCCAACACCATTGATCCCCTGGGGGGGTCTTATTTTGTTGAGACCCTGACCAACAATATAGAAGAGGAGGCACTTGATATCATTCAGAAGATCGACGACATGGGTGGCATGCTTGCAGCCATTGAAAGGAATTATCCCCAGTTGGAGATCGCTGATGCAGCCTACCATTATCAGAGACAGATCGACGAAAAAGAAAAGACCGTAGTGGGGGTCAACAAGTACGTCACTGATGAGGATATTCCGGTCGAAGTCCTTGAGATTGATGAGGAGCTTGAAAACCTGCAGATAGAAAAGACCAACCGGCTCAAAAATGAACGGGACAACAAACTGGTGAAGGAGAGCATCGAAAGGGTAGGGGAGGCATGTGCCGGGACCCTGAATGTCATGGAACCTCTTATTGACGCTGTAAAAAATTACGCCACGCTGCAAGAGGTATGTGACGTGTACAGGCAGGTGTATGGCGAATACAGGGATCCGGGAATCTATTAATTTCGTGTTCCGGGTTACGCGTTGCGAGTTGAGAAAAATATTAGCTCGAAACTCTAAAGCAACGCCCCGGAATTCGGAGGTGTTATGACACAAAAAAGAAGGCTAAGGGTCATGGTAGCAAAACCGGGATTGGATGGTCACGATCGGGGTGCAAGGATTATTGCCAGGGCATATCGGGATGCCGGCTTTGAGGTAGTTTACTCGGGACTTCATCAGACCCCTGAAGAAATCGTCGAGGCTGCCATCCAGGAAGATGTTGATATGATAGGGCTTTCGAGTCTGGCAGGGGCCCACAAATATCTCTTTCCCAGGACCATAGAACTCCTGCGTGAGAAGAGTGCGGACGATATCGTCGTATGCGGGGGAGGGATTATTCCGGAGGATGATATCGCGCCACTCAAAGAAGCGGGCATAAAGGAGATCTTTACGCCCGGCACGCCATTGGATGATATTGTCAGGTGGGTGAAGGAAAACGTAAAGCCGAGGTGAGACTGAATCGTTATGAATGACGTAGCGGAAAAGGTTGTTAAAGGCGATGTGCGGGCCGTAGCCCGTCTAATTCGGGATATCGATGACGGGATGCCCGGGGTGAGACAGGTTATGAAGGAACTATATCCTTCTACGGGAAATGCTTATATCTTAGGCATTACCGGGGCCCCGGGGGTTGGAAAAAGCACACTCGTGGACCAGATGGTCAGCCATTTGAGGAAACGGGATAAAACCGTGGGCGTCCTTGCCGTTGACCCGACAAGCCCCTTCAGTGGTGGCGCAATATTGGGGGATCGAGTCAGGATGCAGCGACACAGTCTGGACGAAGGGGTCTTTATCCGGTCTCTTGCTACTCGCGGCCATTTCGGCGGTCTGACCCAGTCAACCCGGAGCGCTATTGATGTCTTAGATGCGATGGGCAAAGATTATATAATCGTGGAGACTGTCGGTGTCGGCCAGGATGAAGTGGACGTGGTAAAAAGCGCTCACACCACTGTCATCACGGTAATCCCGGGAATGGGTGATGATATCCAGGCCATAAAGGCAGGAATTCTTGAGATAGGCGATATTTTCCTGATTAACAAAGCGGATAGGGAAGGCACGGACAAGACCTTCAGTGATTTGAGATTAATGATCGAAATGGATCAAAAGAAATATGAAGAAGGTAGCTGGAAACCACCAATTCTTAAAGCCCAGGCCGTCTTTGACATAGGTGTTAAAGAGCTTTTGGAAGAAATCGATAAGCATAACATGTACCTCACCGAGTTTAGCGGTGAACGGCAGGTCAGGAGAAGAGAGGACAAGGTGCGCCAGGAATTGGGGGATATGATAAAGAGCCGGCTTATCGAGGAAGTGTTAGACAAAATCACCGAAACCGGTGAGTTTGACCGGGCCGTAGAGTCTATAGTGGAGGGAAAGACAGACCCCTATACTGCCTGTGACAACTTGGTGCTCCCTGCAATAGGCGTTTCTAACGGCTAAATGATTCTCATTTCCCCTCCTGTCATGACCTGCAAAGGCCTCTGAAAAGGGGTCGGTTGAGGAAATATGTCGGGTATTTTTTGGTGGATACGACAGGTACTTCTCACGCTGATGGGTTGTTTTTTCCTTGTTTTCGGAATTCAACTTCTGATGGCGGCCTACCAACTGAAAGACCCATTTTACTTCATCATGACCTTTTTCTCTTCAAATTTGATCATCCTGATAAGCGCTACTCTTTTAATTGGTTTTGTCTACCGCATGGTGCGTATGTATAAAAAGACGTAACTGGTCAGGTTCAACGTTCAGGTGTTCAGAGTTCAAGGTTAGTTGATGAAAGGCAGGTTTGATTTTAAACCAAATGCCTAATTCATCCAGTCCTGCAGAACGCCAGGTGCTATTTTACACAAATCCATAGCGAATTCTATAGATAGGAGGTACTCATGGCAGCTAAAAAAAAGACCCAGCCCATAGGTAAGAAACTATTAAAAATGAGGAGAGATAAAAAGCTGACCCTCAAGAATCTTGCCAATGAGACAGGCATGACCACACAATATATCTCCGAGGTGGAAAAGGGAGAGGTGACCCCGCCGGTCTCTGTTATTCTCCAGCTCTCAAGGGCACTTGAAATAGATTCGAGCATCCTCCTAAAAGAGGAGAAGAAGAAGGCAGGAAAGAAGACCAAAGACGATTATCAAAAGAGAACCGAGGACTATACATATGCCATCCTTACACCTGAGGCCAGGCATAAACACCTAAAGGCCTTCAAGATCACCATTGATCCCAAGTCGGATCACAAAGGGGTTAGTTACCAGCACTTAGGTGAAGAATTCCAGTATGTACTCAAGGGGAAAGTAGAGGTCATGGTCGGTGACAACAAGAATATTCTCGGACCCGGCGAAAGCCTGCATTTCAATTCCTCCATTACCCATAAGCTCAGAAACATAAGCTCAGAAAAGGCCGAATTGCTGGTTGTGCTATATACGCCATAGGTGATATAAAAAATAATAATATCAAAGAGTTACAAGACGCTGAGGTGTATCAATGGCCTATGAATTGACTGAAGAACAAAGAATGATTCGGGCAATGGTAAGGGAATTTGCCCGTGAGGTCCTTTTGCCTACCGCCGCAGAGAGGGATAAGACAAAGGAATTCCCAGGGGAAAATATCAGAAAGATGGGTGAACTGGGACTTATGGGCATGAACGTCCCGGCCGAATACAATGGCGTGGGAGCGGATACGGTGAGCTATTCCGCAGCGCTGCAGGAAGTTGCCTATGCATGCGCTTCTACGGCAGTGGTAATGTCGGTCCACAACTCGGTGGCCTGCGGTCCCATATACCTTTTCGGTTCAGACTATCTGAAAGAAACCTATTTAAAGCCATTGGCCGCAGGGGAGAAGATCGGGTCTTTTGCCGTAACAGAACCCGGCGCCGGTTCAAATCCGGCAGGGCAGAAGGCAAAAGCGGTCAGAGACGGGGACAGTTATGTAATCAACGGGACCAAGATGTTCATTACAACCGGAAAGAATTCGGATGTTACGGTTGTGACCGCCTATACGGACAAGGAGAAAAAACATCGAGGCATTAGTGCCTTTATTGTGGAAAAAGGAACCCCCGGCTTTTCTGTCGGGAAAGAGGAGGATAAAATGGGCCTTAGGGGCTCTGATACGGTAGAATTGATTTTCGAGGACTGCCGTGTACCCGCAGAAAATCTTTTGGGCGAGGAAGGGGACGGGTTTAAGATTGCCATGGTCTCACTCGACGGCGGGCGGATCGGAATTGCATCCCAGTCCGTGGGTCTGGCACAGGCCTGTTTGGACGCAGCAGTAAGCTATGCAAAAGAAAGGGTCCAGTTCAATAAACCCATTTCCCAGTTCCAGGGGATACGCTGGATGATCGCGGACATGGCCACCCAGATCGAGGCGGCCAGGCTGCTGACCTTTAATGCCGCTGCCATGAGGGACAGGGAAGAGAATTTTTCAGCGGCCGCATCCATGGCAAAGGTCTTTGCCTCTGAAATGGCCAACAAGGTGGCCTACCAGGCCCTTCAGATTCACGGCGGGTACGGCTATATCAAGGAATTTCCCGTGGAAAGATACTACCGTGACGCAAGGGTCTTCACCATCTATGAAGGCACTTCCGAGATCCAGAGAATAGTCATTGCAAACCATGTTATTGGAAAATAACCATTATTTATATCTTCATCCATGTGCTACGTTGATCACTGTAAAACATGAAACCCATTTTTGAACGGTACCAAGAGATCATCCCCGACTTCTCCCTTTTCCAGGAAAGTCTACACAATCCCTTTCCCACCCACCTCAGGGTCAACCTAATAAAAGCAGAGCCGGTTTTGGTGGTGGACTCTTTAGAGGCTAAAGGGATTCACCTTAAAAGCGCGACCGGAAAGAATAACTCCCTGTATCTTGCTCCGGAATTGAATTCTTCCGGAAATCTCTTGGAATATTTTCTGGGCCATATTCATCCTCAGGCCCTCACATCCTGTCTTGCATCCATAGCCCTTGGGCCCGAACAAGGGGCCTACGTGCTTGACATGTGCGCTTCTCCCGGCGGAAAGACCTCACATTTAGCCGAATTGATGCATAACACGGGGTTTATTGTTGCAAATGAACTCTACCCTAAACGACAAATCCCCTTGGGGCACACCCTTGAAAGGTTGGGGGTCCTTAACGCAGTTATCACCGGGTACCAGGCCCAGGAATTCCCCATGAAACACCGGTTTGACTATATTTTGGCCGATGTTCCATGTTCGGGAGAGGGGAGGTTCAGGCAGACGAAAAAAGATTTTACATACCGGGAAACCGGCACAAAGGCAAAGCTTTCCGACCTGCAGAAAAAGATTATGCTCCGTGGGTTTGATCTCCTGAAAAAGAACGGTGAGATGCTGTATTCAACGTGCACGTACAACCCCGAAGAAAACGAATCAGTGGTCAATCTTTTATTGGATAACCGGGACGCAAAGCTGCTTCCCATTCATGTGGGCCTGGATTACGATCCGGGACTAATCAAATGGGGAAATAAAAACTATGACAAACAACTTGAAAGGACTGCCAGGTTCTATCCCCACAGAATCGATTCAGTGGGATTCTTCATGGCCCGAATTGGCAGAAGAAACTGACCGGCGGCGCATTTTTTCATACATGGAAGACCGTTTTGGAATTCCCGAAAAAATGTTTGATAACTACCTGTTGTTCAAGCGAAAGGGTAGCTGGCAACTCATAAACAATGCGGTTTTGGAGGTCATGTCCGCATCACAACTCAAGGTCTCAAAAGTGGGTTTGAGGGCCTTTCAAAAGATCAGCGTATTTGTAAAACCCACGACACGTTTGATCCAGGTTTTCGGGCAGGCCGCGACAAAGGCAAGGATTGAGATTGACGATCAACAACTGACAAGGCTTGTGGCCGGAGAAGAACTTCCTGTGGACATGGATCTGGATACGGGTTATGTGATTCTTGTCCAAGGGAAGGACCGTGTTCTGGGTCTCGGGTTTTTAATAAATGGCAAGGTTCGTTCCCAGATTCCCAAGAAAGAACTGAGACAGGCCATGCTGGAAACTTCGTCAAGTGGCCCACCCTACGACGGCACATAGCCTTTTTTTGTAGCGTAGAGCTTTAGCTCTGCCATTTTGATGCAGGGCTAAAGCCCTGCGCTACGCTGTGAGAAAGAATGTACATAAAAAGAACATGGAGGTACAATAATGCTGACAAAGAGACAGTTGGAAAAATATTCGGATGTGCTTTTATGGGGATTGAAAACCGCAAGAAAGGGCAGGTTTAAGAGGAATGACATTATATTGGTCCGTTTTGACCCGGCGGCTGTTAAACTTGCGGAAACCCTTCAGGGTAAACTCCTGGACATGGGAATGCACCCGGTCCTTCGCCAGGGTTTGACACCTGTTATGGAACACAACTTTTACGGGAAATCGAATAACAGGCAGTTAGTCTTTATAGCGCCGGGACAAAAAGAACTTCTCAACAGTCTTAATGGGAATATCTATCTGCGAGCCCCGGAATCGCTCACCCATCTGAGCGACATTGATCCAAAGAGAATCGGAAAAGCTGCCGTGGCCAGCAAGCCGTTGCGGGAGATCCTCCAGAAACGGGAAAACAGCAGAATGTTCGGATGGACCCTCTGCACCCTGCCTACCATGGAATTAGCTAAACAGGCAAAGCTCTCAGAGAAGGAATATACCAACCAGGTCATCAAGGCATGTTATTTGGACAAGGTCGATCCGGTTCGTGCATGGAAGACCATTTACAAAGATGCCATGGCCGTAAAGAAGTGGATGAACAGCATGGAGGTTAGATACTTTCATATTGAATCTGAAAGCATGGATCTGAAGGTTGTGCCCGGAAAACAACGAAAATGGATAGGGATCTCGGGCCATAACATCCCCAGTTTCGAGATCTTTCTCTCCCCGGACTGGCGGGGAACGGAAGGTGTGTATTATGCAAACCAGCCGTCTTTTCGAAGCGGAAATTATGTGGAAGGAGTCAGGCTTGTTTTCAAGAAAGGCTCCGTAGTTGAGATAAAGGCCAAAAAAGGAAGGGATTTTGTCGTCAAACAGCTTGCCATGGACAAGGGGGCCAGCAGGGTAGGGGAGTTTTCCCTGACCGATAAACGCTTTTCCCGCATAAACAGGTTCATGGCCAATACCCTGTATGATGAAAATTACGGAGGCCGTTACGGGAATTGTCACCTCGCCGCAGGGGACTCATATGCCGACACCTTTGAGGGAGACCCGGCAAGGCTTACCAAAGAGAGGAAAAGAAAATTAGGATTTAACGATTCAGCCCTCCACTGGGACCTGGTAAATACCGAGAAAAAAACCGTCACCGCCTATCTAAATAACGGCAAAAAGACGGTGGTTTATGAAAACGGCATGTTTAGGTATTAGGTGGTTATTTTCCGGCGAGCCTGCTATAAGACCGCGTTATGAAATCACGGCCATGGACACTATTTGCGGTTTGCACATCTCTTTTTCTTATCTCCCTTTTTTACAGGGCATCAAATGCCATTATTGCCCCCGACCTAAGTAGGGATCTTAACCTGGAACCTAATGATCTGGGTCTTTTGGGTGCAGCCTTCTTTTATGCCTTTGCCCTGATTCAGTTGCCCCTTGGGCCCATCCTGGATCGCGTCGGTGCAAAAACCACGATGCTGTTTCTCAATGTCATCGGGGTATGCGGAACATTGATCTTTGCCGGCACTGCCAGCCTTGCGGGCGGCGTTATGGGCCGGGCGCTCCTTGGAGTGGGTATGGCGGCCAACTTCATGGGCACCTTAAAACTCCTGACCTATTGGTTCGAGCCGAAAAAATTCGCATCCCTCTCCGGTTTGGTCCTGGCATTAGGAACTTTGGGAAGCCTTGCCGCCACGACACCACTGGCCCTGATGGTGCAATCCCTGGGATGGAGAGGCTCCTTTTACGCCCTTGCCGGTCTCAATTTCCTGCTGATCATATGTCTGTTCCTTTTTGTTCAGGACAGACCCTCCGGCAAGCAAACCCCCATCGTAAGATCCCCGGATCGAGCAAACTCGCTTCCCTTGACAGTATCCATAAAAAGGCTTTTTTCAAGCTGGAGTTTCTGGGCTATTTCCTTTAGCATTTTTCTTCGCTACGGATCGTTTGCCTCTATTCAGGCGCTCTGGGCCGGCCCCTTTCTCATGGAATACCTTGGACTCTCCCATGTAACAGCGGGCAATCTTCTCCTCATGATCAGCATTGCATTCATTTTAGGTTCTCCAACGGGCGGTATGCTCTCGGACCGTGTTTTCAGATCGAGGAAAAGCATAGTCATCTTAGCCTCATGCATCACCGCTCTAACAGTATTTGTGCTGTCTAAGTGGCAAGGAACGTTCTACCTCCCCTTGTTAGGGGCTCTCTTTTTTGTACTTGGTTTTTTCGCCTCCTTCAACCAGATCAGTTATGCGCACATCAAAGAGCTTATGCCCGAGGAGATGTCGGGGACGGCAATGGCCGGCATTAATTTTTTCACCATGTTAGGCGCGGGGGTCTTTATACATGGACTCGGAGGCGTCATAAAACAGATAAGCGGGGATCTGACACAAAACGGAGAAGCATATTCCGCTGCATTTTTGATATGTTCTGTAGCGTTGTTTGTGAGTGCAGGGCTCTATTTAACTACCCGGGATTCAACAAGAGAGAAGAGGGTAATTTCCCGTGCCTGACTCGGGATGAGTTTCTAAAAGAGCTTAAATTGGGGGGGACCGTTTTACTATGGATACGACAAATGATAAGCAATCAATTCATTTGGGCGGCACTGCCCGAAGTCCGGAAGATGTTATGGCCCTGCATGAATTAGGGCTTCAATTTGCTGAGATTCCTATTATTGATCCGGAAAAATTCCAGTCCCTTAAAGACACCTATATCGACTTAAAGAAGAAAACCGGTCTCTATTACCTGTGCCACGGACCCCGGGAAGGGGACCCGAATGATATAGAAACCCTTGAAAGTATTTATATGCCCAAGCTGGTTCAGGTCCTTTCCATCATGCCCGATCTGGATATGAGGCTTTTGACCATACATCTCTGGTTGGACCCCCGATTTTTGACCCCGGATGCAATCGCCTACAAGATCGGTTTCCTCAAAAGGCTTATTGAGATTGCAACAGATGCAGGCATTACCATTTGTCTTGAGAACCTGAGCGAGACCGCAACCCATTTAGCGGGCGTTTTCAAGACATTACCTCATTTGAACATGACTCTGGACATGGGCCACGCCCAGCTTTTATCAAAACAAAATACCAGTTATGGGTTCATGAAAAAGCACCTTGACAGGATTAAGCATATCCATGTGCATGACAACCGTGGTGGAAACTCACCTGATGATGATCTTCATCTGCCTGTGGGAGAGGGGATCGTTGATTTCAAAAGGATATTTCAGCAATTGAAAGGGATTGGCTATTGCGGGACAATGACGCTGGAACTGAGGCCCTGGGAAATAAGAAAATGTCTGGGTTATGTAAAACAATTGCTCTTCCCCCTCACCCCAACCCTCCCCCTTGTCTCCCGTCTTTAGCGGGGACGGGGCAGGGTCATGTGGGGGTGAGAAGCCCCGATTTATTGAGATATTACGATTGAATTAAGGTGCTCCCGTAAGAACACGTTCTATGAGCCAACACACAAGAAGAATCCCGCCAAAAACACCTGTTAAGGCGAGATAATAGATTAGAGGGAGACCGGGCTTGCCCGGGCTCTGTTGGAGCCCTTCACTGACTTCCGGTCTCTTTTTCGAAAACGCAAGGCTTACGCCGTACCCTACGATAAAAGATGTAAAAAACCCTATTGGATTCCACCACAGCCATGAGACGGCCTTACCAAAAAATTGCCACATAAATATATTCATAGCCACACCGGTCCCGAGTCCCGTGATTGCCCCGGGCTGGGAAGCTTTCTTAGTCAAAATACCCAACCAGAACGTGGCTAAGATGGGACCGTAAAAGGCGGATCCGATCTTGTTGACTAAGACCAGCACTGTCTCCGGGCCTCCTATCATACTTAGGGCAAAGACAGTGCATAGCAGGCCCCACAAAACGGTCAGGATTTTTGATACCCACACCTCCTTTTCGCGGGGAATGGTTTTAAATCGCGTGAAGTACTTTTGGAGGAAATCGCGCCAGGTGACTGCGCTTAAAGAGTTTAGGGTGCTGTCAAGGCTGGACATGGACGCGGCAAAAATCCCCGCAATCAAAAGCCCCAAAAGCCCGTGGGGCATGTATTCCAGCAGAAAATGCGGAAGAAGAAAATCCGGGGACTGGCCCGCAAGCCTGTTCAGGAAACCTGGATGTGTGTGTAAAAAGGGGATCAGGAATATCCCGAGGCTGCAATAGGTAATGACCAGTGGAAACCGGATCATCCCGTTGTAAAAAAGGGCCTTCTGTGCCTGCTTTGCCCCTCTGGCTGTCAAGAGTCTCTGGGTCTCGCTCTGATCACAGCCATAATAAGACAGATAAAGGAAAAAGCCTCCCACTAACATGGGCCAGAACCCGAAGGTCTCTCCGTCTCCCAGGCCTGAGCCGCTCATATTAAAAACCTGGTACCTGCCCGCTGCTGTCCGTGTCACTCCGCCAAAGGGATCATCGCCGACAAGACCAAAAAGGACCCACAGGCAGATAATGGCCCCTGACCACAGGATAACAAGTTGAAGAATATCGGAATAGATGTCCGCGCGAATTCCCCCCATTGCAGTATAGACAATGGAGATTACCCCGATGAGAAGGACAGTATGAAAAAGCGGCATGTCCATACACACGCTGGTGACAATGGATGTGGCAAGGAGGGCCACGCCGGTTGCAAGTCCCCTGCTTGCCATAAAGATGAGGCTCAGAATAGTTCGGGTGGCACTGCCGAACCGTTTTTCCAGGTACTCATAGATGCTGATAACTCCGGTTCTATGGTACATGGGAACCACTGTCAGCATGATCAGCATCATGGCAAGGGGGATAGCGAATTCGTACTGGAGCCAGACAAGGCCACCCCCAGGTTTCATGGCAATGAAGGCAGGGGCGCCAATCAGGCTGATGGCACTCACCTGGGTGGCCACGATGGACAAGGCGACCTGCCACGAGGACATTTCACGACCCCCTAAATAGTAGTCCTCCTGGGAATGCTGGGAACGTCCCACGTAAAAACCCATGTATATGATCACTAAAATGTAGACAATCAGGATGATCCAGTCGATGGGGTACATGAGCTTTTTCCTGATGGTGGGCAGAGCCCTATAATCGCTAAGTTATTTTGCAAACATTAAACGGAAAAGAGAATCTCCGGGATCATGGAATTCGACTGTTTTTACCCAGGAGGCTGTCCGAGAATAGGCATTTATATCATTAGAATTGGTGACTTCTCGGACAGCCTCCCAGTCTCAACTTTCGGGAGTTATTCCTAATCCCTCCATTTCTTCCGTCAGAGTTTTTATGTGAGATTTTAGTTTATTATTCAAAGGCGATGAAGGGTATTTATCAATTATTGCTTTAAGTATTTTGTAGGATGAAAGAAGGTATTTTTCCTTTTTTAAACGGTCGTCTGTCTTTTTGGCGGCCAAAAAGAGCTTTGCGGCCCTGTTTCTTTCTCGATTGATCAATTTTTCAATGGCCCGGTTTTTCAATGCCATTGACTCTGAACTGGGTCCACGAAGATTCTGGAGTTCATCAATCTTAGCGATCGCCTCCTCAAAGCTTTCCTCCTCAATCAATTTTTTTGCCGTTTCAATGGTTTCATTTATGTAGGTATCCCTGGACCTCTTTTCTTTTTCAAACTTCTCTTCGGCAATTTCAATTCCCTTCAATGCCTCATCTATAAGCTCCGTATCAGGACCCTCTTCCAACCGGATCCTTTGTTTTATCAACAGAAGTCTTGCCTCATCGTAAGCGTGTTTTTGGACCAGGTCATCCACTTTCAGCAGAAACTCATCCATGGGAATCAAAGCCTGACTGTCTGTTCTGGTATTAGAAGGGGGTTTGGGTTCGGTTTTTCCGGCGATTTTTCGAGTGAGTCCTTTTAAGATACCTTCCCTCTCATCCAAATTGTCCGTCAGTTTATCGTACATATGGAGGGCCTTTTCTCTTTGACCCAGGTTTAAGTGCCATTCTGCAATCTTTGCTCTCAGGTGAATTATATCCGGGTTTGCCTCCATTTCACGGGCAATCCCTTCCCCGATATTTATCGCATCTTTTAACATTCCCTGTTTGCCTAAAGACAAAGCGAACACAAGGCCGATTTCAGGGATCAGGGCATCCGGACCAAAGACCGACTTCAGTTCAAGGCAGTGATTGATCACAGCCTTGAAATCCCCGGCTAAATAACTATCCATGATCTTATTTCGCTTAACAGAAAAGAGGTTCATAGGCCCCGAATAATCAGGCACACCCTTTTGTTCGGAGAAATAATCTTCATCGAGAGCGCTAAGTATTTTAAAAAGGGTATTGATGACGTGCCGGTATTCCAGTTCGGTGAGATGCCCGGAGTAAGCTAATTTCAATGTTTTGTAGGATTCCAGAAGAGTTGAGGCGATTTCCTTGTCTTTTTCTGAGACGCCTTCTCTGTGAAGGATTTCATTGAGAACTTCTATTTTTCTATCAAGAAGATCGAGGGGCGGCAATGGACCTATGCGGCTTTCGGATTTAGGTATAACCACATCAGGTTTCTGAAGGACGGGAATACACCCTGAAACTGATACAAGAAACATGACAAGAAAAACAGTCATTAATTTTTTCATTTTGTTTTTCCTTTCAGGGGCTCAAAGCGCCTTTTAAGCTCCCATGTATCCCCTCGGGCCTTCACCTCTGAAACGACACCGGCCAAAGGTAAGGGACCAGGGGTTTCATCGGAAAAGCCTTCAGGAAGTCCCGTAATAGGAGATACGGGTACGGTCCGGATATCTTTGCCACCGGGCGGCAGATTTATTTGCACAGGCTCAAATGCCAGGTCTGCAGGCTGTAAATTTTTCGTATAACAATCGGCGCTTACAAGGGCATTTGCAGTATCAATCCAGAGGGGGAGGGCGCCTGATGCCCCGTATATGGCTATGTGCTTTCCCTTCATTGGTCGATTATCGTCATATCCTACATAACTTGCTATCACGTAACCCCTGTCAATATCAAGCCGGCCGCTTTTCTCCGCGGGACCCGGCACAAACCCTACAAAGCTGGAATTTGTGAACCGGTTGGCCGTTCCGGTTTTTCCAAAGGTGGGAATGGGAATATCAAAGACCCGGACCGCATCCTTTGCCTTTCGGCCGGTCCCGATTTCCATGACGTTTCTCAGGATTTCTGTTATCAGCCTGGAGATTCTGTCAGACAGAACCTTTTCAGGCCTGGCATTATATTCCCACAGGACCTCTCCTTCCCTGTCCACAATTTTTGTGATTATGGGGACCTGTTCAAGACCACCATCGGGTGAAAGGGGGTAGACATGGCCGGTCATAATGGTCTGATAGGCCAGGGCCGCTTCCATGATGCTGATAGAATTCGGGCCCAGCGGGAAAGAAAGTACCGGATCCAATTTTGTAGAAATTCCGATGTGTTTTGAAAGATATACTACATAAGACAGGTTCACAAGGGTCCTGAAGTCTCTGACCCGGAAAAGGACCTCGGGATCGTACCGTTTGCAGACCACTAATCGCCTGTAGTTCTTTTTCATTTCCTCTTGAAGGAGGTCAATCGTCCCGGAGGTGACCAAACCATCAATCAACACGTCATTAACGGATATTGGTTCCGGCTTTTTCATCATCTCATGGGCCTCTTTCATTTTCAGGTTAAGCCCTTGAAGCCTTTTAAAACTGAATCGAAGGATCTGTTCGGGTCTTTTACCGTCTATGCTGAAGTGCAGGCGTTTTAGATTGTCCAGTATCCCCTCATGCCCTCCAAAGATGATGTCCGATTCAATCTCTTTTTTGGATTGTTCAAATGCGGCCTCCATGAGGGCCTCCCTGTTGACAACCACTCCATGTTTATCCCTTATCCGCTTTTTGTAAGACAGGTAGGATTCCTCCTCTTTGCGTCCAAGCCCGACGAGATCCGTGACCTGTCGGAACTCATTCATGTTCAAATAGTCAGTGAGGTGGTAGAGCAGCCAGACCGTGGCAAGGTTTTCCGATTTAGCCCCTGCCCATGCCATAGACACCCACTCGCTTTTCGGACTGTGGTCCGGCCTGGGCACGTAGAATGTGTTTTCAAATCGAAAAAGATCCTTCATATTCTGGAGGCGGTCAAGACTGTTCCACTTGAGCTGAAGTGCCGCTGTATAGAGGATCGGCTTGAAAATTGAGCCCAATTGTCGCTTTGCATCAACAGCGCGGTTAAAAAACCGGTTAAAAAATCCCCCGGCCATGGCCCGTATCATGCCTCCTTGAAGAACGATTACCCCGCCTTCCAATTCCGGGATCCTTGAAAGCATTAATTTCGTCTTGCCGATGCCGTTCGAAGATACCATCAATCGGACGGGCACAAGATCCCCAGTATGAAAAATCTTCAAAAAGGCCGCAACATTTTTTTTGTCAAACACGGCCCAGTTACCCGCACGCCATTTCAGCCAGGCGTCACCAATGGGCTTGAGACCTTCATAGTCGATAATGCCCCCGCCTTTGTCCCAAGAAACAATTAAATGGCCCTTTTCCCTGGCCGCGTCAATCTGGGTGATTCGAGCCAAAAAGGGCAGATTGTCTTGCGGTTTTTTAAGGACATTTTTGAGAAAGTCCTTATGCGAGTCTGCCGTGTTTTGGATGCCGTAACCGTTCAACTTGACGTCCATCACCGGTAGATGGGTACGAAGGCTCTTAAGCGCAGCTTCCTGAATATCCTTATTAATCGAGGTGTAAATTTTCATTCCTGAAATGGCAGGATTGTCCACGCCCTGCTCTTCAAGGATGGCTCTGAAATAATCAGATTCAAGTTGTTCGCGAATATAGTCTAAGATCACATTTAACCGGTAGGTGATTTTACCTTCCTTAAACGGGATCTCCCTTTCCTTAGCCTTTTGGTATTGGTCTTTGGTGATAAAATTTGCCTTGAGCATGTTGGAAAGCACATAGTCCTTACGCAACCTGGCCAACCTTTTGGCCTTGTTTTTTTCCGCCTCGCTTTTTTTTATGAACGGGTTATACCGGTTGGGTCCCTTTACCGAACCGGCAACAAAGGCCGATTCCACTAAGTCAAGATTTTTTGGGTCCTTGTCAAAATAATACTGGGCAGCAATTCCCAGTCCTTTTCCGTACCCGGTCACAAAGAACTGATTCGAGTACATCTCAAGGATTTCCTGTTTTGAATATTTCCGTTCAAACAGGAATGACTGAATCAATTCCTTGAGCTTTGCCCTGTAGGACCTTTTTTCCCGTTTGAATATATTTTTGGCGGTTTGCTGGGTAAGTGTGCTTCCGCCCTGTACTACTTTACCTGCCTTGATATTGGCCAAAAGGGCCCTGAGGATAGCTTTTAGATCAAAACCGGGGTGATTAAAAAAGTTCCTGTCTTCGGCCGCAATCAGGGCCTTTATGAAATGTTTTGGTATCTCCTGGTAGCGAATGTATTTACGGTGGGTTTTTTCAAAAAAAACACCAATGGGTGTGTGCCCATCATCATAGAAGGCGGGACTTTCCGAGGCAATGATGCGGTCAACCGCACCTCTCTCAATACGGGTCGCAGCGTCACGTGTAATAGTGTAATAAAAAAAGACAAAGAAACAGAAAGGGACAAGAATCAGGAGAAAAAACAGTAATATGAAGATATGTCTCTTTTTTTTAAACATTTAAAAAATCTCTCCTGAAAGCAGCTTTTGCCTCATGATTTCTTTCAGGTCGAGTCCCTTTATCTTTAGTCCTTTACGGCCGTACTTCATGTTGGCCTCAATGACATGCCATTTTCCCTTACTCTTAATGAGATCCATTCCTACATCATTAAACTTGCACTTCTCAGCGGATTCCAAGGCGAGATCAATACCTTTCTTCGGGATATTATCAAAGCTGATTTTTCCTCCCTGTGAAAGATTTGTCCTGAAATTTTCAGGGCTCCTTATGCGCCAGTAAGACAGGACATGCCTGTAATTGATAAGAACCACGCGCAGATCCCTCTCATGGGGCAAATATTCCTGGACATACGCAACCTTAGTGAGACTGAGATATTCTCCAAGTTCCTGCGGGTTATGAATCTTGAAAACGCCTCTGCCCCGGGATGAACGCCTCGCTAATTTGCCTATGAAAGGGAAACCAAATTCTTTGACAATATCCTGGTGATGGAGATGATAATAGATCCTGGTTTTGGGGTGAGGTACGTCAAGCATGTAAAAGAGCGTGGTCTGTTTGATCTTTTCATCCGCGTACAGATAGGTCTCAAGGCTCGGAAATATCTTCTTGCCCGTGGTTGTGAAAAACTGGGCATAATTGAGCGTGGGGAAAAGGATAATTTCGGCGCCCAAAATCAGTTCCCTTTCCATGGGTTTGTAGTCCTTGAAATTTGGTCTTACACCAAGCGTAAGGACCTCGGGAACGCCTAAAAGCCTGCTTCCGAGGGCTATAAACCTCTTTTCCTTTGTGGGCATGTTTTTTCCTATCATCAAGCTTAATATAGCCGCCTTAGAGGAATAGACTTCGCATTCCACAGGGCAGACAAAAAGGCGCAAAATACGCAAAAGGATAATTTACATATTGTAACATCAAAGGGTTATAGGTGTCAGGGACAGGAACTTAATCTTTTTAGGAATATTCAATTTTCAATAGTCAGTATTCAATTAAGAAACCCATTCCCTCACCTTTATGGCCTTTTCCTTAGCCCGTTCCATGATTTCCTCTACGTCAAGAGTCAGCAATTTCCGATCTTCCATAACCAGTTGACCGTCTATAATTGAATGACTTACGTCGTTTCCCCTTGCCGCATAAACAATATGGGAATAGGGGTTGTACATGGGGGTCAGGTGCGGCTTATCAACGTCCACAATAATGATATCCGCTTTTTTCCCTGCTTCCAGGGAGCCTGTCATATCCTCCATCCCCAATGCCTTAGCCCCTTCGATGGTTGCCATCCTCAATACTGTTATGGAATCCAATACTGTTGGGTCCATGGTTTGGATCTTGTGGAGTTTGGCTGCCATGTCCATCTCCGTAAAAACATCCAGGTTGTTGTTGGAAGCACAGCCATCCGTTCCTAAGCCCACGGTCACGCCCCGGGCCAATAATTCAGTGACAGGGGCTATACCGGACGCCAATTTCATGTTGCTTTCCGGATTGTGAATTACTTTTGCTCCGTACTTAGCCATTTTATCGATGTCCTGTTCATTGATATGCACACAGTGATCAGCGATCAGGTGGGGGCCGAGGAGCCCTAACGAATGGAGATACTCAACAGGTGGCTTGCCATGTTTTTTCTTTACCTCGGCAATTTCGGTCAATGTCTCAGCCACGTGAATAATCAGCGGGACCTTGTAGCTTAATGCCAGTTCATTTGCCGAGGTCAGAAGACCGGGGCTGCACGTAAAGAGAGAATGTGGTTCCACTGCAACCGAAACCAGGTGATCATCCTGCCAATTTCTGATTAATGATTCAGTGTATTCCAGGCCTTTTTCCACGGGTCCGTAGTTGGGTGAAGGGAAGTCATACAGGACTTCTCCCACGAGACACCTCATTTGGGCTTTTCGGGCCGCCCTTGCCACCTCTTCTTCAAACAAATACATGTCACAAAATGTTGTCGTTCCGGACATTATCATCTCTGCGCAAGCCAAAAGCGTTCCCGTAAAAACAAAATCAGCATCAATTCTGCTCTCGGCCGGAAAGATATAGTTGTTAAGCCAATCCATGAGGGGAAGATCATCGGCAAGCCCCCTGAAAAGGCTCATGGCGGCGTGGGTGTGACCGTTTATGAGGCCGGGCAGGATCAGGCCGCCGTGTGCATCAATGATTTTCTTGGCCTCAACGGGTATGTTGTCGCCGGACCCCATTCGGGAGATAGTGTCTCCCTTTATACAGACAAGGCCGTCTTCAATGACCGTATTTTTTTTATCCATGGTCAAAATTGGACCGTTTTTTATAATGATATCTGCCTGTTGCATAGTAGCACCTAAGAAAT
This sequence comes from Deltaproteobacteria bacterium, assembly GCA_019310785.1. Classification (GTDB taxonomy): domain Bacteria; phylum Desulfobacterota; class DSM-4660; order Desulfatiglandales; family Desulfatiglandaceae; genus JAIOSR01. The sequence continues at coordinate 47,652 of JAFDDR010000006.1, read as the reverse complement.
ATGAAGCCAACCGATCCTGTTCATGACGGGACGAAACTTGATGGACTTGTAAAAAATCTCGTTTTGTTGTCATTTCGAGCGCAGCGAGAAATCTTGCAGGTGTAACTATTTGAATAAATAAGATTTCTCCCTTTGGTCGAAATGACAGTTTCGGACATTCTGACTTTTCACGAGTCCATAAAATCTGGTTCTTCAAGACCCGCCTTTTAACTTTTGCAGTGGTATGGTAAATGTCTTATATGAATACGTCAAGACATGGATTAATGCATAATATCGTTTCGCGAGTTTGTCCCGGGGATTTTTTTAGTTTTTTGAGATATTATCATTTGAAGTCCGTTTGGAATAAATAATGCGAAAACTGTCATTTCGAGCATAGCGAGAAATCTTATTGTATTGTTAATATTGAGATTTAAGATTTCTCCCTTCGGTCGAAATGACAAATAATGGGGTTTTCGTTCAGACACTAAATATGGAGGGCGTAACCCATATGACACCTTCTACCATGCGTGCCGTTGTTTTTGATAATAAATTACGATTTGTGCCGGATTACCCGGCTCCAAAACTGAGGCCCGGCTGGGCACTTATTCGGGTCCTGACCGAGGGTATCTGTAAGACAGACCTGGAGTTGATGAAGGGATACAAGGAATTTCATGGCATTCTGGGCCATGAATTCATCGGGGTGATAGAGCAGTGTGATGATGCGCACCTGATAAATAAACGAGTGGCAGGAGAGATCAATGTGGGCTGCGGACAGTGTGAGTGGTGTGCAAATGGTCTGGAACGTCACTGTCTCAACCGCACGGTCTTAGGGATCCTCGATCTTGACGGTTGCATGGCCGATTATTGCATGCTGCCCGTTACCAATCTTCATGAGATACCGGAGACCGTGCCCGACCACAGGGCGATTTTTATCGAACCGTTGTCGGCAGCGTGTGAAATATTGGAACAGGTAGCATTTAAGGGCTCGGAACGGGTCATTGTCCTGGGTGACGGGAGACTCGGGATTCTTTGTGCATGGGCACTCACAACACTAATTGCCAGCGTAACCCTGATTGGACATCATCCGGAAAAACTCAATCTGGCCAAATGGCGACATCTCAAAATTGCCCATGGTTCAGGTGAGATAGAGGCAGGGGCAGATATCGTGGTTGAGGCTACCGGTTCAGGCGAGGGTATTATCGAAGCCATGTCTCTCTGCAGGCCACGCGGGACAATTGTCCTCAAATCAACGGTAGCTTCTCAGGGTAACCTCAATTTGTCGCCGCTCGTGGTCAATGAGCAGACAATAATAGGTTCGCGTTGCGGACAATTTAAGTATGGTATCAACATGATGGAGTCCTATCCGGATATGCCCCTTGATCGATTGGTCACTGCAAGATATCCCATTGAGCAGGCATTGGAGGCATTTGAACGGTCTGCTAAACCTGATGCACTAAAAGTGCTATTGGAGATGAGTTAGCAATTTGTGTATCCCTTAGCGGAGTAGTTGGGTTAGTGGAAATCCCAAATAGCAAATCACAAATGGTTCGACAGGCTCACCATCCTGAGCGAAGTCGAAGGACAAATCCCAATGACTGAAATTCAAAAAACCAAACGGGGCTTTGGGCATCGTTCATTTATTAGCTGACACTTTTGGACAATAGAAGTTTAACGCAAAGAAGCAAAGATGATAGGTTTTGGTCATTGGATATTGGAATTTTGAATTTATTTGGAACTTGGTGCTTGCAATTTGGGATTTCAATAAGTCGATGAAATTCCAACAAGGCAAATTTCCTCTGGAGACAACCAAAGCTTGGCCCTCTTGGCCAGGATTTTTAGTCCGGAAGGCTCTCAATAATTTTCTCCCATAGTGCCGAGAGCGCGGGGCCGGAATTCTTTGCCGCAGCAATAACCTCCTCTAATGAAATTTTTTCCATATGCTCGGGCAGGTTCACGTTTGAGACGACAACGATAGCCATGATCTTCAGGCCGCAGTGCACCCCCACAATAGCCTCGGATACCGTGGACATACCCACGGTATCAGCGCCGATCATCCGCAGGAAACGTGTTTCTGCAGGGGTTTCGAGACTTGGACCAACGAGCCCGGCGTAAACACCCTGCCTCACCGGAATACCTAATTCTGAAGCCTTTCCCTTAGCCAATGCGATCAAATCAGGGTCGTAAACTTTATTCATGTCCGGGAATCGGGGGCCGAGTGTGTCCAGATTTGGACCGATTAACGGGTTGGTTCCGGTCAGGTTTATCTGATCGGTTACGACCATCAGATCGCCTGTTTCAAAATCGGGGTTGAGCCCGCCCACCGCACTGGATATAAACAGATACTTCACGCCCATCATGGCCATAACTCTCACTGAAAAGGTGATCTCATTAGGCGTATAGCCCTCGTAGAGATGAAAACGGCCTTCCTGGGCAATTATTGATTTATTCCCGAGCCTGCCGGTAACTAAAGTCCCCTTATGGCCTTCGATTGTGGATTCAGGAAAATTGGGGATTTCTTCGTACGCGATGCGAAAATCAACGGCTGTCCTCTCGGTAAGATCTCCCAAACCCGTTCCGGTAATCATCCCGACAACGGGCGTTTCAGACATTTTGGAGACCAAAAAGTCCTTGGTCTGCCTTATCTTTTCAAGCATGCGATTTCTCCGGTGCGGTCTTTTATTTGCCTTTTAAAACCTGGTCCTCAGGCTAGGCCAGAGATGGTTGGTTCTGCCTTGGATTTTGTGTCTAAAAGTATAAATTCCAAGCACCAAATTACAAACAAATCTCAAATTCCAATATTCAATGACCAAAACCTTCCAGTACAAGATATTGTTTGGATTTTCGAATTTTGGTCATTGTAATTTGTTTGATATTTGGGATTTGATAATTGGAATTTCAATAAGTCAACTAAACTTCACAAAAGCAAATCACCTCTGGGAATACCCAAAGCCGGGCCCTCCGGACCCGGATCTTTACTCTTGAATTAGGCCAGACACAATGAAAAGTCAATGGATTAGAGCTTTTTTGATCTTGACCTATTTCCTCTGCCTAATATAAAAGAATCTTAACTACAAAATATTCAGGTATCAGAATGAAAATCGATTTACACATCCATTCAAGGGACTGCTCTGACGGTAAAATGACCCTGCCCGAAATATTCAGGGAGGCCCATCACAGGAGAATAGACGTTATCTCCATTACGGATCATGATTGTATCGATTGTCAGGATGCAGCACAAAAGCTGGCCGCGAAATATGACATGCATTATATAACCGGTGTGGAACTCAGCATATCTTTTTCACATCCCGAGTACAGGGACTCCAAACCGGTTCCATTGGATATGTTAGGCTACCAGTATGATATCCACAACCGCGCCCTTACGGAAAAACTCAGGGAAGTTAGGGAATACCGCAGGATTCGGGCCGAACAGATCCTCGAGAAGCTCAATCATGAGCTGGTCAGGGAGCATCTGGAACCTTTCACCCATAAGGACTTAGAGGCCATTGAGGACACCGTAGACGGGTCATTCGGCCGACCCCATATAGCCGAATACTTAATTAAAAAAGGCGTTGTTTCAGGAAAACAGGAGGCATTTGATAAATACTTAGTCAAATGCAATGTGCCCAAGATGCCTGTATCCCTTGAAGAGGCATCAAATTTGATAAGGGGCGCAGGGGGAAAGCTTATACATGCGCATCCCAGCGATCCCAACGGGACCTCCCTTGCAATCCTGACGCCGTCTATTCAAGAACAACATAATATCATCAAGGAAAAAATGTTGCCCTGGTTGGATGGTATTGAATGCTGGCATTCAAGACATAACCCTGAGACAATTGCTGCGCATCTTGCATTTGCAAAAAGGGAGAAGTTGATGGTTACGGGCGGTTCTGACTGCCACCAGCAGCCGGTGATAATCGGAACGCTTGATATTCCCGCATATGTGGCTGAGCAGTTTGATCTTAAACCTCTCCCATAGGAGGCTGTCCGAGAATGGCTTCGTAGCGAGATTGAGCGAAAATTTTGAGGGCAAGGCGACAAGGCCAAAACGGCCGTAGACGTAGCAGCCTACGTTGAGGACGTTTTGGGCTTGACAATGCAGCCATCATAATCTGGATCGCAATATGCGTAGAAGGTTGTATGACAAAGACAGTCCATCCAAGTTTCTTTCAAGGTTTATATCTCTTGCTTGCAGATGTCTGATGGAAGGTAAGATATCAAGAGGTACATTTACCGAATATCTGGAAATAGATCGGGTTGAAATAGATGACTATCTGAATGATGCGGGATTTGTGGAAGAGAACTATGCGAAAATTGCTGCTGCTTGATGCCGACGTTATCATTGATCTACATACGCTTGGCTTGTTTGGAAGAATAACAAAAACTAATTGAGCACCGTAACCAGTATAGAAAATGAACCCGATAAAATGAAAAGCAACAAAGAAATAACGACTCAAGCGGTTCAAACTGTTCCGTCTGACGGTTCATCCGGCCTGGATGAGATAAAAAAGGCCCGCACAAGGGCAGCCGTCTCCGTTTTTATCAACCTGTCATTGGCTTTTGGAAAGGGTATTGCAGGTATTATGGCAGGGTCGTCGGCCCTGTTGGGCGACGCAATCCATTCGGCGACCGACGTTATCGCGTCGAGTGCCGCATATGTCGGTCTGTGGCTGGCAGGTCGGCGTCACGCCTCCTTTCCATACGGGCTTTATAAGGCCGAGACGATTGCAACCTTAGTCACTTCAATTGCCATTATTTTAGCTGGTTACGAAATAGGCCGCAGGGCACTTCTGGGACCCGGGACAATGCCCGATGTTAAACTTGCCCTGCCCGTGGCTCTTGTATGCCTAATTGTCACATTTTCATTCGGCTTTTACCAGCTTCGCATGGGACGGAGGTTCCATTCCCCGGCCCTTGTGGCGGACGCCAGGGATTACCTTGCGGACGGAATGTCCACCGGCGTGGTGGTAATAAGTCTGATCGGGGCCTATTTCGGCCTTAACCTAGATAGATGGGCTGCCGGTGCGGTGGCCCTTTTTGTGTTCTGGTCGGGCGGCCAGTTACTGTTGCGGGCCGTGCTTGACCTCATGGACGAGGCAATTGACCGTGATGCGGAACGGGAAATAATTTCGTTAGTGATGTCCCATCCAAGAGTGAAAAAGGTGATACAGTGTTTGAGTCGCAATGCCGGAGGAAGATTTATAGTAGATTTAGACGTGGTTTTGAGAACCCATTCCCACGAATTAGCGGACCGCATCTCTCACTCGCTGGAGCATGAAATATGCAGGCAGTTTTCCCGCGTGGTCATGGCCCGGATCAAAACACACAGCCGCCAACCAAAGCACATACGAAGACTAACACCGCTGAAAGAACCGGAGGGACCGGTTGCAGAGCATTTTTCCAAAGCCCCCTGGTTTTTGATGGAAACCATTGAGCGTGTCAGCAACAAAATTATCAGGCAGGAAAACCTTCAAAACCCATACTGGCAGGCAGAAACCAGGCGTGGTTTTCTTGTAGGAAAGTGGCTGCTTGAATTAAAGCCGGATCAGGTTGTACTACCCCAGGACAAAGAAGGTACCGCGGCGGCACTGCTCAAGGAAGCAGGCGTGGAAATAAAACTGGCAGAGAATGCAAAGGTAAAAAAGGAAAGTAAATAAAAGCGCTCCCTTGTGAAATATTCTTGTAAAGAGAGGGATAATTTTCCATGTCCCCATTATCCATCTCTTATATGCGTAAACATATTGAAAACAATAAGCCATAGAGGTGTTTTTCTATTGCAATCAGAATTTGCTTACGTTAGAATTCATACGTAAGTACAGGAGGGAATGGTAATGGACAAAATATTTTCTGCGCGAGTTGATGAAGTTACGGTTAGACGTATAGGTCTTATTGCGCGGCATTTGCATACTTCAAAGAAGAAAATTATCGAGTCTGCAATTCAAATGTATGCAGACAAGATCGAAGATGAACACAACATCGATGTGCTTGAACAAACATTCGGTGCATGGCATCGGAAGGAACCTGCACAGCAAGTTGTGGAAAAGGCGCGCAAAGCATTTCGACAGTCGATGACGCGACACCAACAATGAGAGCTTACATTGATTCTGACATCCTGATCTGGCATCTTCGAGGTAAACGCAAAGCTCTGAACTTTTTGCGCCGTCTTCGCGATGAAGATGAATACGAACTCTGGACAGGTATAATGCAACGGGCAGAAGTCGTATTTTTCATGCGGCTGGACGAAGAAGAAGAAACGCTATTGTTTTTGTCTCAATTCAAAACTGAACCTGTTGACCAGAGGTGTATTGATGATGCTGCATCGTTATATCGCAAATGGCAGCCGAGCCACGGGATTGATATCAACGATGCAATTCTCGCCGCTACGGTAATACAGACCGGAGGAAGGATATTCAGCCTTAACAAAAAGCATTACCCTATGCCGGAAGCCTTGGCGACGAAGGCCTGGTAGGATTTCATTTTCATGCTGCGTGCTAATGGGATCGCGCTAACTATTTAATACTATTAAAGAACAAACGCAAAAACACCCTTATTTAGGGTAAAAAACTGAACAGCTATACTTTAATAATTCCAGAAAGATAAACAAATCACGAAAGCACGATAAGGATGGAAACACGAAAAAGAAGTAAAATAAATTTCGTGGTTTCGTGGTGAAATCCGCCGCAGGCGGATCACAAAATGTAAAAATTTCTTATTAACTTTACGGAAAGGGATTACTTATGGATAACAAAATCGTTTTGATTATAATCTCAATCTTACTTCCGCCTCTTGCGGTGTTTTTGAAAAAGGGATTCGGAAAGGACATCATCATAAATATCATTCTGTCCCTTATTTTCTATGTTCCCGGCATAATTCACGCTATCTGGGTTGTCACACGATAGTTTTGTTCAACCCTTGTCATAAGAAGTAAGCATCTTTAGCAAATCATGGCAGTGTCCCCCGCGGCTGTCCTCCGGTAGTCTCGGACTCTCTGTACCTGGGGTTGGATACGCCGTGCAGAGGGGCCCGGCCCCTCATATTCTATCAAGCTTTTCCCATATAAGTGTAGGCTTTAGGAACCAGACTGCAGAACATCTGCCCGTAGGTGTCTTCATCTAACGCACCGCTTTCCTCAAGTGCTTTCACGACTCCTTCAATCTGATTTTCCGAAATAATCATCTCGCTAATCTCACGGGCCGGAGATATTTTCCTGGACTCTGATTTCTCTGTGCAGAGATATTTTAATTTGCTTATTGTTGCCCCTCCGGCACCAGCATTCATGGCCGCCTTTATTAAATCCGTGGCGCGTCCTTCATTGCAAATCAGGGTGAAATTCACAAGATCATTTAAATATTTTCGTTTTTTTCCGGCGGATCGATATTTAGAGAATTCACGCCGACGCCATCTCGTGTCTCCTTTTATTTCATCGATTACTGTAACTATCTGTTCAATGCTTGCTGCATGGCGGCTCAATCCCACATAAGCTTTCACATCGACTAATCCCATTTTTATGGGATAAAGATAAATAAAACCCTTCCCCGGCTGATCTAATGCCCCAATATCTATCATCATTTCCATCACATTTTCTACATTATGAGACGTGGTAATCAGGTTCACAATTTCTTTTTCGGCAGGGATTGCGACTCTCCAGAGCCCGATCTTATCTCTTAAACCGGTTCCAATACCCAGAGTAATTGCCGGAACCCCACCGCCCGTTTCCAATCCAACCTTCCCCAAAAGGTCCCCATCTCCTTTCTGTGCAATGCAGCATATGCCGGTCAAATCGCTAAATAATCTTCTCATTTTAGTTTCGATATTCCGGATTTTATTCTCCTGGCATAGTTCATGTGCCTTAATCAATGTAACCTCTTTACTGAAAACCGAACCTCTTCCAGGTATATTTAACCCGCCTTTATTGATTATGAAATTTATAATTTCCCCTTCTATTTCCGAGGAGACTAAAAATGTAATGGTGGTGATGGGATCATACAGAATGGATTTGCCGGTTCCAAACATTTTTAACAGGCCTTTCCTCTCCTGCAATAGGTCCCTTCGCCCTGCTATGGAATTGCTATATTCCATGCCTATGGATTCCAGATTTTTGCGGACGGCTGACGCTATTTCTTTATTGGCAACAATCGTAATCTCAACGACCTTTTTATCAATATCCATTAGGCACTTTCCTGCCGTATAGCCTTTCTTTTCTTGTTTACATAAAGTCCAACCGTAAGCACTGCCAGTATTGGGCAAACCGATGCCATGGATAATATGCCAAAACCCTCTACTACGTTCACCTGTTTGCCTATCCCCAATCCTATGGCAAGCACTAAAGGTACAGTGATCGGTCCTGTTGTAACCCCTGCACTATCCCATGCTATATTCACAAATTCCTCAGTGGATATTTTCGTAATAATCAGGAGTAAAAGGTATGGCGGGAATAACAGATATACCAAAGGCACATTCCAGATAATTTTTGCCACACCGAGAAGCATGCCAAGGCCCACGCCGGAAGCCACAGCCTGTATTAGAAGCGATTTTTTAAATGTTCCTACAGTTAATTCCTCTACTTTTAAACCCAGCGCATTTAATGCAGGTTCAGCTAAGGTCGCACCATAACCCATGACAAAAGCAAATAATAATACCACCAAAAAACCTGATATTCCTTTCTCCCCTCCAAATAATGGCCCTTTTGTAGGCGTATGGATGTATTCCTTGTTTGAAGGGTCGTAGGAACTCTGATCAAAGGGAATAGCCACATACTCATCGTTAATATTAGCATAGAAAAAGATTTCTTTTTTGCCATCCGGCTTTATGGCGGTCTGGACAATCTCCTCATTAAAATTGATAATGGTCTGCCTTTCATTAATTAAATGAATCTTTGTAAAAGAAGAAGGGACATTGGTGCCCACGCTATTGCCGAGCTTTGATAATCCTAATTCAATTCCAACATTAAACAGGCCCATGCCAACAACAGCCAGAATAATTCCCAGTATAATTTCATCCGGCCTTGGGAGCTTTTCACGCAAAACTAAGAATAAGACCAGAAAAAAGAATATGGCAAGCGGTATGATTGCTTGAACAGCAGCCTTGCCATTACGCAACAAAACATCAACCGGATTGGTTATTATATTCTTAACACCGGAATAGTTTTTTACTGCCTCTTTAAGGGCGTTGGGTTCTGAAAAAATAGCGAACCTCTGTGATTCTGTACCTTTTTGAACAGCCCAATTTTTCAAATGCTCAATATCTCCTTTTCCAAGAACAGATTTTCTTAAAATCGGATCTTTCTTTAACCTGCCAATAAATTCGAGCATTTTTTCCCGGTTGCCGTTAAAAAGAGCCATTTGACTGTTTGGTTGGGCATTTCGCAATGCATAACCAATCATCTCATTTTTGTCATTAAACATATTCAATATCTTGGTTTGATTTTCTTTAGCAAAGAATTTGGCTTCTTCCATAGGCTGAGGGACATGGTTGAGATAAAGAGCGCCTAAAGACAGTACTGCTAAGATTGGGAATAACGATGCAAGCGTCACTACGCCAAGACCGGAAGACTCTGAAGTTCCACTGCTTACAATTCTACAGATTCCGATGCCCAGCGCCAGGACCAGGGGAACTGTTACAGGCCCTGTAGTGACAGCGCCGCAATCCCACGCCAGGCCTGTTAAGAATTTCATATTGGGCTGAAAAAGTGCCCAGATAGAAAAAGCCGAAAGAATGCCAACCAAAATATAAATAAAAGGCTTTAATGACCACCCATACATAAATCTGAGCATACCGAACAACACAGCGATGCCAACACCCACGCCTACTGAATACACAAGATAATTGGAATATTTATTTAAAAGCAGAAAGAGTAAAGGTGCATCCCAGGCCTTTACATATGCGCCGGCAGTCTTTAATATGCCGATAGCGGGTTCGGCAAAAGTTGCACCTAAACCCAAAATAAAAGCAAAGGTTAATATGATGGGCAGTTTGGTTTTTTGTGGCAGTTTAATCCCAATAACCTCGCCTAAAGGCATTAAACCTAAGAAGAGCCCTTCCATAAAAAAGGCCAGGCCAAGAACTACCACGGCAATTCCTGTTGCAACGATCGCAGCTTCACTAATGGCAATGTTTAAAACAATAGTTTGAAAACAAATTAAATAAATAACTATAAGCGCTATGGCTTTAATCTGCGCTGTTATTCGTTCCTTTACATAAGGAACTAATAATCCAATTTTTTGGTTAGCGGTGATTTTTACTACTGATTGCTGTATAGAACCCATTATCTCTTTGTTCCCGTCCAGAGCTTTGCAATGGCTCGATGGTTATTGATAGATCTCCATAAGACGTTTTTCAGCATCGCTCGTCCCAATCAAGACCATTTCATCATGTTCCCCAAGAAGAATCGAGGGTTCGGGGTTGATATTCAATTTATTCTCCCTACCAATAGCTATTACGCTGCAGCCCGTTTGTTTCCGGATTTGACTTTCAGCAAGAGTTTTGCCCGCAAGGGATGAGTGTACCGACGCGCGGAAGATGTTCAGTCCTTCTGCAAACATCAGTATTTTATTGGGTTTTAGAAGATTAATTATGGTATTTGCTCCCATGGAAGCATGTGCCATGACAATGTCTGCTCCAGCCCTGTGCAGTTTGGAAATATTTCCGTCCAGATTTGCCCTGCTGATAATCTGTATATCGGATCGCAGTTGACGGCAATAGATGGTGAGATAAATATTCATGGAGTCATCATGAGTGGTAATAATGACAGATGAAGCTTCCCGTATGCCGGCCTGACTCAAGATATCAAGATCGGCAGCATTTCCTTGAATATACTTATTATTTTGAATAAATTTCGGATTCTTCTCCACAACCTTATAAACAATCTGTCGCTCTTCCAGGATCTGTGCCGCTGCATGCCCGACACGGCCGCCACCCAATATGAGAACAGGAGCATCGGCGGTGTGATAAACACGGTAAATGGAGAAGACCTCGTCATATTTTTCGAGCTGTTCAGCCGAACCGGCAAGCACGAGCACAGTCGTGGAATCGATTCGAGTCTGTGGCTGAGGCATTTTAAATCGGCCTCTCTCCCAAAGCCCGACAACTGTTACGCCGGTTTTTTCTCGCAGATTGCTTTGAATGAGGGTTTTTCCCTCAAGTGGTGTTCGCATTGCAGGTGCTTCGGCGATGAGAAGTTGATCGAATCTTCCGATAACATTTGCCCCCATACTCATTCCGAGCGTTCTTCGCGCTAAGGATTCCCCAAGCATCTTCATAAACTGAAAGACATAAGTGCTGCCGGCAAGCTGCAAAATATCGATGGAATCATCCGCATCTGCATTAGTAACGACGGGTACTTTTTCAGAGACCTCCCTGACCGTAAAGGATATATTTGTGTTGGTCATATCATCGTTGTTGGCGACCAGCATGGCAGCATTTTGTATGCGGAGACGTTTATATGTTTCCGGATCACCCAGATCTCCAACGACCACCTTGAAGTTCAAATCATAAAGTTCTAACGCACGTTGAAAATCAGTGGCGATAATAGCATATTCATAATCATATTTCTTTAGTTTTTCTACGAGGTTTATGGTTATGGGATCAAAGCTTGTCAGTATCACGTGTCCTGTTGTGCCTTCCGGCAATTCCCGCGGAGTTTTGGCCCTTGATTGGGCTTCAAGCCATGGGGCATAAAAAAATTGAATGAAGGTAAAGGGCAACATGACAAGAAGAAAAAGAATGCCGAAGCCAAGCGTGGACATCACAGTGAGTGTCCAATAGAAACCTGTAATCCAGCTAAACTCCTTTTCTTCAAAAAGCATTATGAAATGAAACAAAACGCTGTATATTACCACCAGCATTGTCAACGCCAAAAGGAACTTGAATAGAAGCTTGACGTTCCTCTTTGTTGTTCTGCTTCGAGTAAAGTAAAGGATTTGGGAAGGAATGAATTTCATGATAGTGTATCCTGTTAATTTTACGAAAAAAATGGGGTGGGATGGTTGTATGCACTGAATACACCTTAACTAATATCAATATATCTAATCTATCAGAAAACTCTGGAATGTCAAGACGGATTGGAAATGTTTTAATCAGTGTATAAACATAATCCGAAAGAATTAGAGGAGAAGGGATAGATCAGGATAACAGTGGAATTCCTTTGGCATTTCTATTAGCCTGACTTCTCGTCTTTTATTTCTCTCAATACCTTCAAGAACGCCTGCCCATACTTCCTCAGAGTTACTTCTCCAACACCTGTAACACGAAGGAGTTCTTCCGGGGTTCCCGGAAGGGCACGGGTCATTTCCCGAAGTGTCCGGTCATGGAAGATGCAGTAAGAGGGTAGTTTTTCTTCTTTGGCTAAGCGTGCGCGTAATTCACGGAGCCGGGCAAAGGTTTCCATTTCGATGCCGTGAAGCGTTATGGATTCCGGCCGGACCGCCTTTTGTTCTATCACAGCGGGTGAGAGATAAATTTCTTCATCTCCTCCCATAACACGAAATCCCCGGTCAGTGAGTTCCAGGACAGGGTAGTTTTTTTCACCTATAAAAGTTCGGCGTGAAACAAGACACCCTTTTGAAATGAGTTCCTTGATCCAGTCCTGCACCTGGGCCTGTGTATAGTCTGAAAGGAGACCATACGTGGAAAGATGCTGAAGCCTGAACTGGAAAAGCATGCGATCTTTGGACCCTGTGAGCACTTTGGCCGCCATGCCGGTACCGAATCGCCCTTTCAATCGGGCCACACCACTCAGGACCTTGACGGCTAAGATGGGATCGGTACCATTTTTGTGAGAAACGGCGCGCGTTTCGCGCGTCTTACAGCGATCACAGGCCCCGCAGTTATCCCCTTTTGCGGACTCCCCAAAATAGCCGACCAAAAAGCTGCGGCGGCATCTTTCTGTTGTGGCATAGTCCATCACCTGATCCAGTTTAGTCAGTTCATATGCCTTGCGAACCTTTAGTGCATGAAAATCGATTTCAAGTTCTTCAGGTTTTACGCGTTTGAGGACACGGAGTCCCCTGCCGCGGAAGGGAGGGATATAGGTAATAGCGCCTTCGGACTCCATTTGCAGAAAACACCTTCTCAGGGCGTCTATGGATAGATCAGTTCTCTTTGCCAGTTCAGCGGGGAGAAACTGGATCCCGTTTGTGAGTTGATCATCTCCGTAAATGCGTTCAAGGTTTTGAAGGAGCTTTTTCCTGTTTTTTGCCCTTGATGTGAGTTCATTGATAAGGATTTGAGGGTTTTTCTTAAGATAAAGCTCGGCCTGGTTATCGTAACGGTGAAGTCTCTTAACGGCAGATGCGTCTTCTAAGATCTTGATGCACGATCCCACTGTCAGATCAGGAATTTTCTCATCGCCCAACATCCCGATTTCACGATAAGTCAACCACAAAAGTTCCTCCTGACGGTGTAGCAGACAATCATAGACCTGAAACACTATTTCACGAGGTGGGTACCGCGAGTCTATAAAAAATTCCTGAAGCATCCTGTCGGAAGGTGTGTACAGGAGCAAACAGGTAGCCGGTTCTCCGTCCCGGCCCGCACGGCCACCCTCCTGGTAGTATGCCTCGATGGTTCCGGGAAAGGTGTGATGGATGACCATACGAATATCCGAACGGTCGATTCCCATGCCAAAGGCATTTGTTGCTACCACGAGGTCGGATCGGCCCTCCATGAAGTTTTCCTGAACCCGGGTTCGCTCGGCCTCATCCAACCCGGCATGGTATGCCCTGGCCTTTAAATTGCCCTTATTGAGCTTTTGGACAGTGCGCTCTACGTTTTTTCTGGTCCCGGTGTAGACAATGGCAGCGCCTGAAAGGTTTAAGAGACGTTCTTCCAATACTGCTATTTTTTTTTTCCTTTTCATCCGCGCACTGCCGTACCTCCCAGAAAAGATTACGTCGGTCAAACCCGGTAACAAAGACCCTTGGGGCCTTCAATTTCAATTGCTGGACAATATCCGAACGGACCTTTTCCGTGGCCGTGGCGGTAAGCGCAATGACCTGTGGCCTGCCAATGGCCTCAATGGCATGGCTGATTCTCAAATAGTCGGGCCTGAAATCATGCCCCCACTGGGAAATGCAGTGGGCTTCATCCACGGCCACCATGGAAACCGTATTTTGACTGAGCGCGTCCATAAATCTCTGGTTTCTGAGCCTTTCGGGCGAGGCGTACACTAACCTGGTTTTACCTTCGGAAATCTTAAGGAGGGTATTTTCTTGTTCTCCGAGTCCCATGAGGCTATGAACGGCGTCAACCGGCAGATCCAGGACCCGAAGCGAGTCCACCTGGTCTTTCATAAGGGCAATAAGAGGAGAAATGACCAGGGTAATCCCGGGTCTTATGAATGCGGGAACCTGGTAACACAGGGATTTTCCCCCGCCCGTGGGCATGATCACCAGGCTGTCCGAACCATCCAGCACTGATTCTAATATCTCATCCTGGCCCGGTCTGAACTCATGAAATCCGAACACCCGTTCCATGAAAGAGAGGGCTTCTTTTAGAGGTTCGTGGTTTTCAGACATTGTCAGTTCGCTCTCATTTTATTCCTACATTGAAAACCTGGTCCTCGGGCCAAGTCAGAGATAGATGGCTCTGCCTTAGATTTTTGTGTCTAAAAATACAAATTCCAAGCACCAAATTACAAACAAATCTCAAATTCCAATATTCAATTACCAAAACCTTCCAGGACATGACTTTGTTTGTATTTTTGAATTTTGGTCATTGGGATTTATTTGATATTTGGGATTTGATATTTGTAATTTCAATAAGTCAATGAAACTCCAACAAAGCAAATCCCCCTATGGGGATGACCAATGCCTGGTCATCTGGACCAGGTTTTTAGTGTAAAAATAAAGAAAAGCCCCGCCTGCTATATGCCAGGAGGGGCTTCCATTTTTTATTGCATCAACACCGTCTCATACACGCCCTTATTGTGGTCTGAAAATAAGCAGCCAGGCATGGGCGATCAATACACTGATAATCATGAATGGGAAGGCTGTTTTCATAAAACCGCCGAAGCTGATCCTGTATCCTCTCGATTCCGCGATCCCCATGGTAACCACGTTTGCCGAGGCCCCGATAATGGTCCCGTTTCCGCCAAAACAGGCGCCAAGTGCTAAGGCCCACCACAGGGTGTTTTCCGAGCCCGGGATCACCGTGCTGAGATAGGCCACAATGGGGAGCATGGTGGCCGTGAATGGGATGTTGTCCACAAACGCGGACATGATGGCGGCAACCCAGATGATCAGACTGCACGCGACCACAAAATTGCCCGCAGAGAGTGTAAGTATCCAGTCCGCAACCAGTGCCAGAAGCCCGCTCGATTCCACGGCCCCCACAAGCATGAACAAAAAGATAAAGAACATCAGTGTCGGCCACTCAATATCCTTTTCTATCAATTCGATCAGATTGACCTTTCCCGTCAAAATGGCAACGGTAAAAAGGACGGACGCGCCCATTAATGCGGCCACGCTTACCTCCATGTGCCAGTAACCGTGACTGAGGAACAGGAATACCACAAATCCCAGAATAGCTAATCCGTAGGTTAGAAGGATTGGATCGGTTATGGGATATTTCTCTTTCAAGTCCTTTATATATTCCGAAACATTTTCAACCTTTGCCGCTGCGTATGCCTTTCCCCATACTAATTTGGAGAAGATAACGAGGGCCACCATGGCCACCCCGCAGATCAGGGCAATGGCGACCACAAAGTCCATAAAGGTCAGACCGGCATAGGACCCGATCATGATATTGGGTGGATCGCCGATAAGGGTGGCTGTGCCTCCAATATTTGAGGCAAGGACTAAAGGAATCAGCAGGACTAAGGGATTTAAGGAAAGGGAAATGGAAATTTCAATGGCCACGCCCGTCAAAAGAAGCATTGTGGTGACATTATCTAAAAATGCCGAGGACACGGCCGTAAATATCATGAGATAAACGACTAAGAGAAAGACCTTACCCTTTGCCAGTTTATATGAGACATACGCGCACCACTGGAAAACGCCCGTATGCTTTAATACACCCACGATAATCATCATGCCCATGAGCAGAAAAATCACATTCATATCAATGGAACTGATGGCCCTTTCAAAGGAGAAGATGTGGTATTCCGGCAGGACGGTCCCGATGGTATATGAAATTACAAGCATAAGGGAAGCGCCTAACATGGCCGCCACGGTCCTGTGGAGCAGTTCAAAGGCAATGAGGACATAAGCCAGTATAAAGACAATAGTGGATATCCAGAATGCCGGGCCCAAGAACCGGGGCATGGTGATGTCTTCACTGATATAAAATTGATCATACTTTTGTGCCAGCTCAGAGCCTTTGAATTCAAGGGATTGGGACTTGAAACTTGTCTTGTGGACTTCCACATGAATAGTTGCGGATTGAATTTGGCCTTTTTTTAGCTGAAACCTGGACACATATTTGCCGTTGTGGGCCGTTATTACTCGGTCAATCTCTTTACCATTGACAAGGAACAGCACTTCAGCTTCATCAATGGCTTCCTTGTGGCTATCAAGGATAATGCCGGAAATATTGATGGTATCACCGCCCGGAATGACCGCTTTGGGGGGACCTCCCTTGGCGCCGTGGCCTGCTGAAACGGGTGAAGCAATAAAAAACAGGGTGAGACCAATCAACAATATCAAAGAATGCTTAAGGGCTTGCATTATAAGGATTCCTCCGGAGTTCTTGGTATAAGCGAATGAAAAAGGAACGCATTTAAAAGTTCCCATTTTAAGCCTTTAAATTGTCTAAGGACTCTATACAAAACGTTTTTTATACTGTCAAGAAATAAGGTTTCGCAGGTTTTACTGTAGCTGATTGACACTCCTGAATATTCTGTGTTAAATGCTAATAAAGGAAATGATGCCAGAGACCTTTATTATCAAATCCCTCTTTGTTCAGAATATGATTATGCTTTTTTCCCTGAGCATAGTGGTATTCCTGTTAGTACGCTCGCTTGTAAAAAAGAAGGTCAAGCATACGATTGTCTTTTCCATCTGGGTGCTCATTGTCTTATGGTTTTTTAACAGCCCGTTTTTTGGTTTCAGTGCCGTCTCTGTCAGCCCCGGTGGAATTCAATTGAACTACGGGATCCTTTCTTTCACGAAGAATACCGTATTGCCACTCGATTCCCCCTGGAAAATCGAAACCAGTTTTTCAGGGATAAGAAAGATGAAAAAACTCTATTTCATAAGGATCGCAGATCGGAAAAGCATGAAGGTGCGAATCAGGCAGGGATTTGTCCTGCTTCAGGATATCGGCAGTGCCATAGACGGAAATAAATCTAAATAAATCAGTCGGGTTGTACGAAAATTTATTGAATGGGGTTTGGATTTTCATTTTATTTTAACCGGGTGATTTTTTCACGACGAGTGGAGACACCCAAAAAAGGAGGAAAGCCATGAATAGGAGAATTGTTTTTTTGTCCCTGGTACTTTGCCTTTTTGTTGTATGGGGAATTCCGATCACCAAAGCCATTGCCGTGGAACCGATTATTTTGGGCGTGCCCACCTCGCTTGGATTTCTTGAAGGAAAAGAGGGCCTTGCCTGTGTAAACATGGCCGTGGACGAGATTAATGGGAATGGCGGCGTAAAGGTAGGCGCCGTCAAACGTCCTTTCAAGGTTGTTGCCATCGACGCCAGGGGGGCTGAACCAGGAGTCCCCGTTGCCGACGTGATAAGGGCACACAAGAAACTTATTTTAGAAGACAAGGCCAACTTCATTATATTCGGATCTTTCAGGTCCGAGTGTGCCATTGCCTGCATGGATCTGGTTGGGCAGCACAAAATCCCTATGATTTTAGGAACCGCCATGTCCCCGGCCATGGAGAAAAGGGTCAAAACGGATTACGACAAATATAAATACACATTTCGTGTTTGCCTGAATGCTATATATCTCATCAAGTATTTAGGTGGTACAATGGCACATCTGAACAAGGAGTTTGGTTTTAACAAGGTCTTTATCATGAACCAGGACGTAGCCTGGGCCAGAAAGACGGGCGATCTTATGATCAAGCTCGTTTTCGACAAAATGGGCTGGGAAGTCGTGGGGCGACAGGCCTACCCTACAGGTGCATCTGATTTTTCATCAGGACTGATGAAGGCCAAGGCCAAAGGCGCCCAAGTTATCCTGCCGATATTTGATATGCCCCAGAGTGGAATCCTTGTCAAACAATGGAAGTCCATGCACGTACCTGCCCTGGTTGCAGGTTTTATTTCCCCTTTAGCAGGACCGGCGGCCTGGAAAACCTTTGACAAAAAGATTGACGGTGCCATGAACTGCATCTTTGAAATCGGCAGTGTTCCCTGTAAAAAGGTTCCGAAGTCAGTAGAATTCTTTGAAAAATATAAGAAAAAATATGGAAAGCCCATTGAGGCAGGCCATTCTCCGGCACCGGCATACGAGATGGTCTATGTCCTGAAAGAGGCCATAGAGAGGGCAGGGACCCTAAATAGCGATAAAGTCGTGGTTGAACTGGAAAAAACGGATCGAATGGGGGCCATGGGCCGAATCAAATTCAACGATGGTCATCAGGTGGTTTATGGTCAGGACCCGAAAGAGACGGCCCTCGGATGCATGATACAATGGCGAAAAGGGAAGAGGGTCATTGTTTATCCCAAATCGGTTGCCGAAGGAAAGATTCAACTTCCTGCAGGCCTAAAATCGGCGAAACAGTAAAGGATCACAATATTTTAGCTGTTTGATAAATTGAGTAATATTGGCCTGGTATTTGGGACATATTTTCGCAGAAACCTGAAAATCGGCCACATTCATACGCCAGGTTTAGATATTGCCTTGAAAAATGCCTCACCCTTGCAAAGAGCTAAAGTATAACAAAGGATCTAAGGTGTAACAGGAAATTTTCAATTAATTCGAGTAGAATACGTGGATGCCCGCTTAGACGGGCATCCGGAAAACCAATCCATTAATAACAAGTGTACAGGCATTTTCCATGCTTCTTGGAACACTCATTTACGGCTTTATAAACAGTTCTATCCTGGCCCTTGTTGCCTTAGGCTTTAACCTGACATTTGGTATAAGCGGGGTGGCCAATTTTGCCTATGGGTCCGTCTATGTCTTTTCAGGTTTCATGACATGGATCTTTCTGAACAGCCTCGGCCTTCCTTATGTGCTTTGTGTACTTATCTCTATTCTTTTGTCCGCGGTTCTCGGTCTGCTGACCTATTACCTGATCATTTTGAGGATAAAAGGACTTGCCATATCCGAAGTCATGGCAACTTTCGGACTCGGATTAGCTATTATGGAGCTGTTCAGATATTTCGATTTTGTTGGTTTTCGGTATACACTCCCTGTTTTTTATGACGGCAGCATTGCCATTGGAGATGTATATGTGGACCTTCAGCGGATATTCATCGCCCTGATTGCAGTGGGGTTAACCCTGTTTCTTTATCTGTTTACCCATCACACAAAAACCGGATTGGCCTTTCGCTCAATTGCCCAGGACGAAAGGACGGCGCTCACCTTTGGCATTGACTCCGATCGAATCGGAGCCTTGAGCATGGCCTTTGGGGCCGGGCTTGCCGCGGTAGCAGCCATTGTGATACTGCCATTGGGTACGATTGCCGTAGAAGGGGGTTACGAGGTATTAATAAATGCCTTAGCAGTCTGCATCGTGGGAGGCCTTGGCAGTACGGTGGGGATCCTGGTTGCCAGTGTCTTGATTGGTTTTGCACAGACCTTTACGGCTAATTATCTTGAACCGCACTGGATGATGCTGGTAAGTCTCATTGCCATTGCCATAGTGCTGGTCATCAAGCCCTCGGGGCTGTTCAGTCATCAAAAGGAACTTGAAGAAAGAATTTAAGGAGTTTTCATTTATTGGACGCAGATGACCGCAGATTGTTAGGATTATGAAAAAGCGCAAAGAAAGAATTGACAGGGGAATTAACGCCCGCTCAAAAGATATTTTTGCCCTGTCTTCCTACCGTGAAATGCTTTATCTCCTGGCGCCAAGGGCAGTCCCTGTGCTGTTCCTGTTATGCGTTACTCCCCTGTTCAGCCCCTACTGGCAGGAAATCATTATTTCTACGGCCATCTATGCCCTCTTAGCCATTAGCTGGGACATGCTCATATCAGCAGGACTTGTCTCATTGGGGCAATCCCTGTTTTTTGGAATCGGGTCATATGTTGCAGGTGTGCTGAACTATTATTGGGGCTGGTCTCCCCTGTTTACCATACCGGTTGCCACGATCGGGGGAGGCATCCTGGGTACGGTTGCGCTTCTTCCGGTGCTGAGGCTGAGGGGAATCTATTTTGCCATGGTGACCCTGGTCCTTCCCCTTATGTTTTCAAGACTTGTGGAGGCGACTCGTATATTGGGGGGTACAGAGGGCCTTACCGGCCTTACCCCTTTTCCAAACCAATTGACCGCCCTTTATGTGATCCAACTGGCGGTCCTGGCCTCGTTGTTCGGTTTTCGAAGAATTATGGATTCAGACTATGGGTTGATCATCAAAGGTATTAATGACAATGACCGCTCAGTGATGAACGCGGGGATCAATATATACTGGTATAAGACTCAGGTCCTTTTCTTAGCGGCCGCTGTCGGTTCTTTTGCAGGGGCATTCGGGACCCACGTGGATATGTTTGCCGGCATGCCCGGATTTGCCCTTGACTATGCCATTATGCCCATAGCGGCAGCAGTAGTGGGCGGCACGGGAACCTTTGCAGGACCATTGTTAGGTGCTTTCATCCTGGTCCCTTTATCAGAACTCCTTCGGGCCTTAGGCGCACTCAGAATCGTGTTCTACGGGCTTTTTCTGGTTATTTTTGTGGTTATGCTGCCTGAAGGTATTTTCCACTATATCCAGAGAAAGTATCATCAATTTGAAAGATGGGTTGAGGTAGAATGAATCAGTCATCCTCATTACTCAAGGTTTCGAATCTGACCAAATCATTTGGCGGTGTTATGGCCGTCTCAAATGTCAGCTTTGAGCTTAAAGAAGGCGAACTCTTAGGTATTATCGGACCCAATGGTTCAGGGAAAACCACCCTGGTTAACCTTATTACCGGGTTTGTAAAGCCTAATTCGGGAAGAATAGAATTCAAGGGTAAAAAAATTACGGGATTAGCGCCTTATAAGATAGTAAGCCTCGGTATTGCACGGACATTTCAGATGGTCAGGCCTTTTTACCAACTCCCTGCCTTCAAGAATATGATTATTCCGCTTTATTCCCCGAGGGTAAAAAAATTAGCGGGTGGAAAATATGGAGACCGGGATGCAGTGGCCCTCGACCTGTTGGAAGAGGTGGGGTTTGAGCGAGATTCACATGTCGCCTATAAAAAAGCCGATGCCCTTCCTCAGGGTTATCTTAAAAGGCTTGAATTGGCCAAAAGCATGGCCCTGCGTCCCGAACTCGTCATTTTAGATGAACTTTTTTCAGGCCTTAGCCTGGCAGAAGTCGCAAGTATTGTGCCCATTATTGAAAAACTCAGGTTCCAGGGAAAGACCATTATAATGATCGAACACCGCCTCAAGGAACTGTTTCGTATTGCCGACCGGATCATGGTCCTGAATTACGGCCAGAAGATAGCAGAAGGAGCAGGAACTGAGGTTATGGAAAGTGAGCAGGTCAAAAAGGCATACTTAGGGAGCGAAACAGAATAAGGATGATTATGCTTTCGGTTAAAAATCTAATGGTCTTTTTTGAAAACGCCTTAGCCCTGAACGATTTCAGTATGGATGTTCAGGAAGGTCGGATTGTAGGTATCATAGGATCCAACAGCGCCGGTAAAACCACACTCATGAACACACTTTCCGGTCTCATTATCGACATGCGTATCAAGGAAAAGAGGAGAGGGGGAGAACGGATTACCGTATATGGCGATATTATCTTCAAAGGGGAAAATATCATTGATACCCAGCCACACGAGAGAGTAAAAAAAGGTATCGTACTGTGCCGGGAGCGGCATCCGATTTTCCCGGAAAGCACTGTTTTTGAAAACCTGAAAATGGCCGGCTACTTGAGGAAGAACGCTCAGGTGAAGGAGATGATTGAGTCTGTCTTTGAACTCTTCCCGGCCCTGGTTAATTTGAAATCCAGAAAGGCGGGTTTCCTCAGCGGTGGCGAACAGCAAATGCTGTCTGTCGGCATGGCCCTGGTTGTAATGCCAAAACTGCTTTTGTTAGATGAACCCCTCTTGGGCCTCAGTCCAATGATGCAGACTTTGTTGGTTGAAGCCATAAAGGGTCTCAGGAATGATTCAGGTATTACGGTCCTTTTGAGCGAGCAATTCGCCAGGCCCGTATTACCTATGATAGATTACGGATATATTATTGAAAACGGGATGTTGACATTAGCAGGCACCGGCTCCGAACTGATGGATAACCCGGAGGTAAAGGCGGCCTATTTTGGGGTTTAATGTAAGTGAAACTTGAAACTCGATACTTGAAACTCGAAGGGATTTTCACCTTTTATTGGGTTACTGAGTTTCCAGCTTCAAGTTTCTTTCAGCAACACCATCAGAAAATCACTAAAGATAATGTACCATATTACAACAAACTCTCTTTTAATAATCCATGGAAGATATGACCGATAAAGACGCTTTAGATAACATCTACAATGCCTTTGATTCTGCCGCAGAAAAACATGGCAGCAAAACCGCAATTATCTATTTGGGCACCCGCTTCAGTTACAACAGGGTCGTAAAACTTGCAGAACGCTTCGCCTTCTCTTTAAGTGCCCAGGGGGTTGAGTGTGGGGACAGGATTGTCATATATGTCCCCAACAGTGTTCAGTGGGTAATCGCCTGGTTAGGTATTCAGAGAGCGGGTGCCGTTGCTGTTCCCATAACGCCAATCTACACGGCACATGATCTACAGTATATTGCAAACGACAGCGAGGCTAAATATATCGTCTGTTCTGATACGAACTATGGATATGTAAAACAGGTATTTCCCGAAACAGGTTTCAAAAAGGCCATTGTCACGAGGCTTACCGATATACTGCCGTGGTGGAAACGCCTTTTTGGCTGGGCCTTTGACAGGGTACCAAAGGGTAAGGTTGCGAAGGAGGACAACACCCTTTCATTCAAAAAAATGTTAAATTCCGGCAATCACAATTCTCACCTCCCCATATTAAAAAAGGAAGAAACCGATACAGCGGAAATCCTTTATACCGGAGGTACAACAAAATTTCCAAAAGGCGTTCCCATTTCCCACGGCCTTTACTTAGAATCGGCATTAGAGCAGATCACCATATGTGAACCTCTTTTCCCCCCCTCTGATAATGTTGTGATCGGCTCTTCACCACTCTTTCACATTCTGGGCCAGACCACTGCCTTGAGTGTCCTCTTAGTGGGAGGGAGCATTATTCTTATGCCAAAGGTTAACCTGGACGCCATTTTTGATTCTGTCCAGCGCTATAAGGCTAAAACCCTCATAGGGGTTCCCACGCTCTACAGGATGATCCTCGAACACGACCGGATCGACCTTTATGATTTGAGTTCGCTCGAATACTGTTTTAATGGCGGGGATGTCCTGCCCGTGGAGATCAACCAGCGGTGGCGAAAAAAATTCAATAAACCCATCTACCAGGGTTATGGGGCCACCGAGACATGCGGCGGTGTTTCAATGTGTCCGATAGATGAAGATAACCCCCTGAAAAGCATAGGGAAGACCGTTCCGAGCAAAAAGATCAAGATTGTTGATTCCGAAACCCTTGAACCACTTCCCCTGAATATGCCCGGTGAACTTCTTGTCCACTCGGAACGAATGGTCAGGGAGTACTGGAACAAGCCTGAAGAGACCGAGGCCGCCTTTGTGGAGATGGACGGACTTCGATATTATCGAACAGCAGATATCATATCCATGGATGAGGCAGGGCACCTTTATTTTGTTGACCGCACAGTAGATACAATCAAACATAAAGGATACAGGATATCGTCATCCGAGATAGAGTCTGTCCTTCAAGAGCATCCTGCCGTTATTGGTAGTTGCGTGGTGGGCATTCCCGATCCCAGGGTGGGGGAGCGAATCAAGGCATTTGTGGTCCTTAAGGAGGATGTAAAGGGTATTACGGGCTATGATCTGATCAAGTGGTGCAGGGAAAAACTTGTCGCTTATAAAATCCCCCAGTATATAGAATTCAGGGACATGCTACCCAAGTCCAAAGTAGGGAAACTCCTGAGGCGGGAAATCCGGAGCGAAGAGGAGCGAAGGGCAGAGGGATGAAAATACGAAACAAGGAAATTACCGAGCAATCGAATTGCGGGTGACGGGGTTGGCAGAATCTTAAAGTTATATCTAATATAATATAGCTAACGTATTGAAATATCGGATTTGTTATAAGGCTCTTTTATATGTTCATTTGCATTGCCTAACTGGCAATTGTTTCTCAGTCATGTGGAAATTCCAAATTTAGGCAGTATGTATGTCTGCAAAAGGAACCAGACTGCAATAATCACAACAAAAACCCATATGCTCATGGACCCCTCCTTTTCCTTTCTTTTTTCTTCTTTTATCATTAATTTAGAACTCTATTGTTCCCACTTAAATTCCCTTTTTTTGTGAAAAAATACACGGTGCAGCGCACGGCTGCAAGTTTAACCGGCTCAGGAAAACCCTCCTGATGGCGAGCAGGACGCTGAAGCCAGGCCGCTCCCGAATCCTTTGCTCGAACCGGACGAGGCAGATGAAAAAGTGGATAAGAGCTTTTCGGTTTTGCTTCCTCCGCATGATGGGCATGTGGCGGTAGCTTCATCACTACTGTGAAAACACAGGAACTCAAAAACATTCCCGCATTTTTTGCACTTTAACTCATAAATGGGCATTTTGATTCTCCATTCCGTAAATACTAAAGAAACACCGTTTAACAAAAGGTTACGACTTTCTTCAAAAAACTGCAACACCATTTTATAAAATAAGACCTGGAGAAAAAATTGCAATAAAAAATATCGATTTAGGGCATATAGAGAAAACTGTTGATGTTTTTGTATCCTTATCGTACTATAATCACTAAAAATAATGCAGGTTCAAGGGTTAATGACCTTGAGCGCACACCTCATCAAATAAGAATAATTTTATCCCGGACAGCACTGGAATGGATATTCTGATACGCAGAAGAATAGGCAAAGCACTCATCCTTATTGTTCTTATTTTTTCAATCGGTACTGTCGGATTTTACATCCTCCTTGATCATCTCTCTTTTATTGACTCCCTTTACCTTACTGTCATTACCTTGACAACCGTCGGGTACGGCGATCTAACCCCCCACAATAATATATCTGAAGGGGGTAACCTCTATCTTGTTGAATTATTTGCTATTCTGCTTATTCTGTTTGGTATAGGCTCCCTCCTCTATGTTATGGGTGTCATAACCGAATACGTGGTTTCCGGTGACATGATCAGTGAGAGACGCCGGAAAAGAATGCAAAAACTCATCTCGACCCTGCGCTACCATTATATTATCTGTGGAGCTGGCCGGGCCGGCGTCTATATGATGCAGGAACTGAAGGCAACGGTACGGCCCTTTGTGGTCATTGAAAGATCGGAAGAACGGATCAGGGAGGTTCTGACGGAATTTGGCGATCTCTTGTACATACAGGGCGATTCCACCCAGGATGAGATTATGGAACAGGCCGGACTTAAACATGCGGCAGGTATTATGGCGGCCCTTCCCGATGAAAAGGATAACCTGTTTGTAGTCATGTCCCTGAGCCAATATAGAAAGGAGAACGCTAAGCGGTTCAGAATAGGGGCAAAGGTGGAGCATTTCAAAAAGATGGCCCCCAAGATAAGAAGTGCGGGCGCGGACTGTGTGATCTCACCCGAGCGCATCAGCAGCCGGAGAATGATCTCCGAAATGTTCCGGCCGTCGGTGACTACGTTCTTAGACCGTATGCTTAAAGATGACCGTGCCGTCATGCGTATTGAAGAAGTAACTATTTCGCCTGGCTCTGTATTTTCAGGAACAACGCTAAGGGAGGCACGAATACCGGAAAAAACCGGACTTCTTATTGTGGCTGTGAGAAAAGGAGGCATTGGCGAATTCATCCAGAACCCGGACGCAGGGCAAAAAATCGAAGCAGGCGATGTTCTCATTGGTATGGGGCCTATGGACAAGGTTTTCACCCTGCGAAAAATCGCACAGTGAAAATGAGGGGTAAAAAGGCGCAGAGCGACTTTATACGAGGTTAGCAATTGCTCAAAAAGACCAAAAAACTAAAGGATCACATTATAATCTGCGGCCTGGGGGCAACGGCCACGCAAATTATCGAACTACTCGAATCTTATCGGGAAAAGCCCTCTGAAAAAGAAAATGATGTCGAGGGTGTGGGTTATCGTGAATATCTTGTTATTGACAGCTCTGAAGAAGCAATAGAAAGAACAAGGACCAAATGGCCTAAAATAAAATGCTTTGTCGGGGATGCAACGGATGATGATGTCCTGGAAGAGGCGTTTATAAGGGATGCATATGGAATTTTTCCGGTTCTGTCGAGCGAAAAGGATAACCTGTATATAACCATGGCAGCACGTCAACTCAATCCACGAGTAAGGATAGTTGCCCGCACGGCGGATGTGTTAAATATTGGCAAAAAACTTTTCAAGGGCGGCGCAAATTCGGTGGTTTCCCCCAACCTTATCGGCGGACTGCGTCTTGTCTCGGAAATGGTCCGACCACATGTAACCGAATTTTTAGATGAAATGATGAGCCACAAAAATAATAGGTCGGAGATGGCTGAGATTGTTATGTCAAAGGAATCACCTTTTTGTGGGCTCTCTTTAAAGGAACTATCCCTGCCAAAGAAATACGGGATCCTGATTATTGCCATCAGAAAACGGGGTGACCCGTTCTATACCTACAATCCTCCCGGCAGTGCGCAGATCGAGCACGCCGATACTATCGTTGTATTGGGATCCAGGGATCAGATTAGTGAAGTGACAAAACAGGCTGAGGCATGCTGAAACCGGCTTAATCATCATACACCCTGGTTGCATCGTCCTCCCCGATCTCTTCTTTGGAAATTTTTGTTATTTCGTCTTCACCAACCTCTTCTTCAATGACAACAACATTAAACTCAAGGATCGTTTTGGAGCTCAAGTGGATATTTGCGCCATTGCTCAGACCTTCCGGCTCTGACGATAAAGCTTCGCCATCCACCTGGGTACCGTTCTTGCTGCCGAGATCACGGATATAAAAAGTACCGTCGTCAAAGGTTATCTCCGCGTGCTTTCTGGATACGGGTTTGTCCGGGATAAAGATATCATTCGCGCTTGTTCGTCCGATCGTTGTTGTGCCGATATTTACCTCAAATACTTTACCGGGATCAAGGTTCATGCTCTTGACTACCTTAAGCGTGGCCAAAGGAGTAGGTCCATTTTCCCCTCTGACCATGGCCTCTCCAGTTACCCCGAAGTCCGGCATGAATTGAGTTTCGTCTCCATCGAGTCTTTCCGGCATCTCAAATGGATGCTCTTGTGCTGCCGTTGGAGTAGACGCCTTAATTCCTTCCTTCTGTCGCAGACGAAACCACCACAAGGCCCCACAGGCAATCAGCGCCAACAACAAAATCAATGCAGCGCCCCAGATCATAATGGGCCTTATTCCTTTTGTTTCTTCGGCAATAGGGACCGGTCCTGGCTTTAGAGCCGGGGGCGCCTTCACTTTTGCGGTTATCTCGGCAGTCCCGACCTTCCCGTTCACGTCCACAGCCTCTATCCGCAGGACGTGGAGACCACCGGAGAGCCCGGCAGTATTCCACTTGAACGTATCAAAAGGGGCTTTTATGCGTTCCTCCTTCAGGGCGGCATCCACATAATATCTGACCTTAACCACTGTATCTACAGGATCGATACTGACCCTGACCGTGACAGTTCCACGTACCTGATCGGCAGACCTCGGCCCGACAATTTTGATGGTCGGCGCACGCATGACCGGCAACGGCGGGGACCAGAACCTCTTTTCATCCTGGGCCTTGGTGTCTTCGTGCAGGGCCTTCACCACCAGACTGTGCTCTCCGCTCGGGGTCCGGGTCATGTATTTGATCAGGTACTGGTTCTTTAATTGATTTGCGATGGTCTGGTAAAATCCCGGCAACTCGTCCAAAGAGGAAGCCAACAGGCTCCGGCCCCCGGTAAGGCTGGCCATGCGGCCCAATTCACGGGCATCAACCTGTGGGCCTACACCGATGGTGTAGATTGGTACGCGAATCGCCTTTGTGGTTGCGGCGTCAATCACGTCATTGGAACTGCATGAGCTGCATTTACCACCGGCCTTCTCATCCTTTCCATCCGTTAGCAGGATAATTGCCCTTCTCCCTTTGGGTATCTCTGCTGTTTTTTTGACAGCTTCAAGGGTAGTGTCATACAGGCGGGTTGCCGCATTGGGTTTTGCGGCCAGGCCATTGACGACATCCGCTGCAGCAGCGTGGTCGGTCGAGAAATCAAATTTAAGAATTGATTCATTATTGAAACTGTAAATGGCGATCCGATCATCTTCCGACAACATAGAGATGAAGTCCATTGCCGCCATTTTGGCTGCTTCCATCGATGTCTGACCGGATTTGTCCTGGGCCTGCATGCTGCCACTGGTATCTATGGTTAATACAATGGCCATGGGATCAGTGGTTTGAGAGGCATTTTCAATGGAAATCTTTCGGCCGTCCTCAAGTGCGACAAAATTAGGCTCTGACAGCCCGGGAATGGGATTATCATCGGCGTCTGAAACGGTGACATATGCACGGACCTCATTTGCACCTTGCTCGGGAACGGCAGAGGCTTCAATATAATTAATGGTAAGACGCTCAATAGGCTGTGCCCCAACAAACCCTGCTACAGAAAATACGACCAGCAAACTGAACAAGAGAACTGTTCCCAATGTGAATGTAGTGCAATTTTGCTTCATGCGTATATCCTTTCCAGTGTATGATTATTTCCCAATCTCAGATGCGGCAGTATAAAATAAAGGTATTCATGTGTCAACAAAGGAGATTGTTATGATCAGGAAAGCTGATTTCATAGATAAGCCGCGTAGGGTCCCGCCATTATGGACTAATGCCGCGATTTATTTTCCATTGAAACCCCGGTCCTCTGGGACCGTTGAAGATCCTGCTACGCGGGGGTCAGAGCTATATGTCTCTGCCTTGGCTTTTTGTGCCTAAAAATACAAATTCCAAGCACCAAAGAACAAACAAATCTCAAATTCCAATATTCAATGACCAAAACCTTCCAAGACAATACATTGTTTGGATTTTCGAATTTTGGTCACGCGCAGCGCAGGCGCTTGCGCCGCGTGTTGGAATTTGTTTGATACTTGGGATGTGATATTTGGAACTTCAATAACTCAAATAAAGGGTATTAAACCCCAGGGCAAGCCCTGGACCCGATTTAAGCGGAATGACCCCGCCGCAAGCGGACGGGGTATTAAAAAACCATAATAAAACTCCAACAAAGCAAGTCCTATCTGGGGATAACCAAAGACTGGTCCTCTGGGCCAGGATTTTTACTGAACTATTACTCAGGATTTCAATAAGTTGGGCAAAAACAGGCTCAAAGCCGGCCAATATGTGATAAGCAGCAGGGTTAAGAGAAGCAGGAGCAAGAAGGGCAGGGTTGCCTTATAAAGCTGTACAATCGGGCGGTCAAATCTGGAACTGGCAATAAAAAGATTCAGGCCGACCGGCGGCGTGTTATAGCCGATACCCAAGTTGGCTAAGAAGACGATGCCAAGGTGAACAGGGTCAATGCCAAAACGTGAGGCCAGGGGAACAATCAGGGGAACTACCACCAAAATGGCACTGAAGATATCCATCATGCACCCTACAAGGATCAGAAAAACGTTAAGGATCAGGAGGAACGCGATTTTGGTGTGAACCATCCCCTCCATGAAATTAAGGATCTTCATGGGGATAAAAGCGTCTACGAGATAGTTTGTAAAACCCAGCGCGGCCCCTAAGATGATCATAATGCCCCCCACCATCTTCATGCTTTCCTTCATAACCCTGGGAATATCCCGGGCCAGGCTCAATTCATTAAAAATAAAAATTTTAACAAAAAGTACGTACGCGACAGTAAGGGCGGCCGCCTCCGTAGCCGTGCTGAAACCGGAATAGATTCCGAAGATAATCAAAAGGGGAATCGGTAGCTCCCATGCAGCCTCTTTCAGTGCTGAAAGGAACTCACGGCGCGAAAAAGGCGGCCTTTCAAGTTTCCATTTTCTGCCCATGTACACTGAAAAAAGACAGGGGACTCCAACCATCAAAATTCCCGGCAAAACGCCCGCCATGAAGAGCTTTTCAATGCTTGTGCCTGAAACAAACCCGTATAATATGATAGGAAGACTTGGAGGAAAATGGAGACCCAGGCTGCCCGATGTAGTCATGAGGCCAAGAGAGAAGTTTTCCTCATACTTTTCCGATATAAGGGCAGGGAAAAGTAATCCACCAAGGGCTATGATTGTGATTCCGGTGGCACCGGTAATGGCCGTAAAAAAAGCACACGAAACCAGCGCAACAACACCCAGTCCGCCGGGCATCCAGCCAAAAAGGCTCCTGGAAAACCTGACCAACCGGGTAGAGGTTTTTCCTTCCGCCATCAGGTATCCGGCAAAGGTAAAAAGTGGAATGGCCAATAAAACAGGGGCATTAGCAAGACGGAAAATTTCAATGGGAATGGCGGCGAAGTCAACCCCGCTCACATAAAGGCCTAACATGCCCGCGCCCAAAATGCCTGCAAAAAGGGGCATGCCTAAAATGATGAGGACAATCAGCAGTACGACCATTGATATGATCATTTTGTCACTTCCCTTAAAATCTGAAGTCCCTGATCAATAGCCCTTAAGGAAAAGCGGAAAAGGATCAAGGTGAATCCCGCAGGAAGGATCAACTGGCCTGCCCAGTTGGGAAGATTAAGGAACATGGTTCCGCCAAACTCCATTTCCATTTTTATGTAATCGATACAGGCCTTGACCATGATCGCGGAAATCACCACGCACACAACTGAAAGGGCAAGCTCACGTGTTCGCTCCCATTTTGGCGGTAAAAGGGTGGAGAAGAGATCGATTTTGATGTGTTTATTCTCCCCTGTGATGAGGGAAGCCCCCAAAAAAGTCAACCATAACACCAGGAGTCTTACGAAAGGTTCAGACCAGTCTAAATATCCCATCAGGGAGTTGGCCCATTGAAGATGGGCATGGGTATAGAGACCCCTCAGACACACCTGAACAAAGGTGAGGGTCACCATCAACCAGAGCAATGTGATAATCACCCATCCCTCGAACCTCGCAAGGGTTTTGTCTATCCATCTAAGGGTTTTCATGGTCTTTTCAGAATTACATACACGCGGTCAAGGATTTCTTTAGGGTAAATTTTGCCTGTCAGGTTACGGGCTACATGTTCATGAACACTGTAGAATTCGGCTAAATCCGCACCTGTGGGGACAGGCGTGATAGTCAGATCGCTTTCGCGGATTAGCCGGACAGATTCCTTAGTTTGCTTTCTTAAAATTATAGTAAGTTCTTTAACGGCAGCCCGGAAAGAGGTGATCAGGATATCGGCGAGGTCATTGGGTAGTTTTTTAAAGTATTTTGAGGAGATAAGGATCGCTCCTGTGGAATGGGCAAGCGGCAGAGCGGTCATATAATTCATGGAAGTATGCCACTGAAGGGCTAGGGCACCTAAGGGAGGGGCATAGACCGTGTCGATCATACCCGTATTGAGGGCCGTTGTGACATCCGTAATGGCTAACGGGATGGGATTGACTCCCATGGCAGAAAATGTCTCTTTGGCAATGGGATCACCTGTCCAGGCCCACACCTTGAGACCGGAGAGGTCCTTCACCTTGCGGATTGGTTTTTTTGAGAAGAGATGAGCATTCCCCACTTCTGCCCAGGATATTAGTTCAAAACCTCTTTTTCGGAAGGCTTCAGCAAAGAAGGGGCGCATTTCCCGGTGAACCAGGTCCGTCTCTTCGTAGTTGCGAAATAAAAAGGGGAGGTCTAAGACCCTGACCATTGGGAGTATCTGGCCGAAACCCACACCGGAAAATGCCGCACAATGGATCTGACCGATCCTGATTTTTTTTAAGACATCCAGTTCATCGCCGGCAATTCCGCCCGCATACACCCTCAAACCGAGCCGGCCGCCGCTTTTTTTCCTAATGTCTTTATCAAGTTTTCTTAACTGCTTGATCCATGTAGATCCTTCGGGCGCAACGGTTGCAAATTTGATCATGTACTGCTGTTTTGCAAAAACACAATCGGTTTTACCCGGGCACCAGCTCAAACATATTCCCAAAAGACAACTGAAAACGATAATCGATTTCCGTCTGAACAATTTTACCTCCTAAAAAAACAGCTCCTCCGACATTTCCATCAATCGTTTGGCCTTCTTTTTCATCACGGCATTTATAAGGCAGGCCTCTTTGAGCCCATCCGAAGGGCTGCTTTCAATCTCTTTGACCAGTTTCAAAAACAGTTCTTTGTCCTGAACCCTGACCGCATAGTATTTGGCAAAATAGTATTGAGCCAGAAGAAATTTACCATGACTCACATTTATTGCCTTTTCAAAACATGTCTTTGCCCTGCCATGCTTGCCGCCTAAAGCTACAGGCATTGATGCAAGAATAGAACCCTTCATGATATACGACAGACCGTGAAAATGGTCCGGTTGTATTTCCAGGACCCTTTCAAGACATGCCTGTGCCGCACCTAATTGTGCCAGGGCAGCAGGTTTGTCAAGGTTCAAATTAATCCATGCATTCCAGGAAATAGCGGTCCAGGAAAGGGCCTCGATTTCTTTCTCACCATATATTAGCAACCTGCCCCGGACGTTGTCTTTTTTTAGACCTGCATCTTTTAGCCGGGAGGCGTTTCTGCCAATGGCCCGGAACCCGTAAGTCCTTGCCCGGTAATAAAGTGTTGATGCCCTTTCCGGATCATCGTCCTCGACAAACAGCATGGCGTAGCCTGTAAAGCCCATACAGAGGGCGGTCAAAAGCTGACTGTTATCGGGATCATTCTTGAGGAGTCCCTCCATGAGCTTCAGGTTGGAGGGAAGGGACTGTTCTGCCAGATCCGGGTCACATTCCTCGAAAAAGGCATTGGTAAAGTTAGGTATCAGGGAGGGTGAAAACCGCAATGCCATCTTTACACATCCTGCCGGGAAAGGAGCTAACAGGAATATGATAATCAATATTTTTTGAATGTTTTTCATGTTCAATATCCAATAAAAGGATTTTTTTCTTCAGGGGGAGCCGCCAACATTTTTTTTGCTAAAAATTGCGCTCCTGACCCGTTTGCCATGTTCATTACCCGGCGATAATACTTTTCCGCTTCTTCCCTGTCACCCTCCAGGTCATAACTCATGCCCATTTTTACGAGAGGAAACGCGATCATTGCCGGATCGTTTTCAGAGTCGGCCCGGTTCAGGATCTCCTGCAGTTTGGACCTGGCCTCAGAATATCGTCCATGATAGAGATCGTAAACCGTCTCTAAGTAAAGCGCACGCCTGTGCCATTTGGAGGCCACATCCAGGGAAGATGCCCGTAAACTTCTTTGGCGCAGACCGTAGACAGTATCCCTGTATCTAATGACCATTTTCATTCTTATGTAGCATACACCCTTGAGGGAATAAAACCGCGGATTCATGTCATATTTTTTTGACAGGCTTTCGGCCAGATCCAGGGCCTTTGAGAAGTCCTGTTCAACAAAAAGATAGATGTGCAGAAGCATGCTTTTTGCTTCCGTTACCGAGTAAGTTGCTTCATCGGCGGCAATCTGCAATTTTCTTAGACCTTCTTCCTTGTTTCCCTTGTGGAGCAGGAGGTAGGTCAAAAATTTAAGGACACCTGAGAGATGGGCGGTATAATAATCAAAAGTGCCGATGCCTAACATGACATCTTTGTTGTCAGGGTCCATATCCAGGCAGGTTTTGAGTGCCTCGATTGCATCCTTAGCTAAAAAAAAAGAAGAGAGCCAATTGCCCTTCATGAGTTCAAAACGGCCTTTAAAGCCTAAAGCCCCTCCTAAGAAAAAATAATCATAGCTATCAGGCTTATTGCTGTCTTCAATCCGTCTTCTCGCCACATAGACGGTACGGTCAATACGTTTTTTGAATTCATTTACGACCTCGGGTGACCAGAAACCCGAAGCTAAACGTGACCAGCTTACCATTGCCATGTAAAAATAGCCGTCCGGTTTTTGGGGAAATTCGGCGATAATTTTCAGAAAGACGTTTTCGGCGTCGCCAAACCGCTCGTCGTACAGGAGATGGATACCTTTTAGTATTTTTTTATTGATCTGCGATCCGTGGGAATCGGAATGTGCTTTTTCCTCAAAACCCGAGGCAACGGGTTTCAAGGAAAATAACAGCAAAAAGGCGAGAATCAATAAAAAAGAGGCACTATTCACCTTTAAATTACGCCCTGAAGATCTGACCTTGAAAATTAAAAAAGATGTCATATTTTAAATCTACATGAAACACGAGGCTTAGGCAAGAGGGAAACCATTAGCTTCAGAGAACATTATGCGAGAATTTGAAGGCTAACATAAAGATTTAGTGGACTTTTTTCCTTTCTGTGGTATTAACACAGGCAACTTTCTATAAATTTTCGAAGCGATTGTATAACTTGTGGGGAGCCGTTGAAGATGAAAATACTAATTTTGGGCAGCACAGGTATGTTGGGAAGCGAATGTAAAGGCGTACTCGGTCAGGATCACGAAATTATAACGCCTGACAAAAAGGAGTTGGACATTATCAGCTGGGACGGTGTTATTGAAAATCTCCAGGAGGTTTTACCCGATGTTGTTCTTAATTGTGCCGGATTTACAGACGTGGACGCATGTGAAACCGAAGATTTCAAAGTAAGAAAAGTAAATGTCGAAGGACCCAGGAACCTGGCCCAGTGCTCTGCAAGATTTGAGTGCAAATTTGTACATATTTCCAGTGACTATGTTTTTGACGGGCAAAAGCCGGTCCCGCAACCCTATTTTGAGGATGATGTACCAAATCCCTTGTCGGCCTATGGGAAGAGCAAAATGGAAAGCGAAAAAGCCGTTCGGGAAAATGCCCCGAATTACATTATCATACGTACTGCGTGGCTGTATGGTATCCATGGGAACAACTTCATCAAGTCCATTGTAAAACAGGCCGTCAAGAAAAAGCCGAAAACCCTGAAAGTTGCGGATGATCAGTTTGGTTCACCTACCTCGGCCCACAGGCTTGCATTGCAGGTCAAAGAACTCTTGCATCATGATGGAAGAGGGACGTATCACGCAACATCAGAGGGTTATTGCACTCGATTTGAATGTGCGGAATTCATCATTAAAAAATTGGGGTTGAAGGCCAGGGTTGAACCTTGCAGCATGAAAGATTTCCATGGTGCTTCAGAGCGGCCCAGCAATTGTCTTTTGGAAAACAGGTTGTTAAAAAAACAGGGGATCAGCGTTATGCCTGATTGGAAAAAAGACGTGGACACCTTTCTTGAAAAATTCGGTGAAGAACTCATCAAAGAAGCTAAAGCAAAGAAAAACTGAGAAACGGTGAATACCCAATAATGAGATTTCTTTTGGCCCTGTTGGGTTTATCTTATGTCATCTGTCCATACGATCTTTTTCCTGATTTTTTTATAGGATTGGGATGGATTGACGACGTGATCGTCCTGGGCCTTCTCTGGTGGTATTTCTTCGGAAGGAAAAGGTTCAAACACCAGGGATATTACGAAAAGGGGCGACAATCCTCTTCCGGACAGAGTGGAGAGGGTCCCTACGAAGAAAAAAACACTGATACAGGACATGATGACCCTTACTCCGTGTTAGGCGTAGGAAGAGATGCGACCTCTGAACAGATAAAACAGGCATACAGACAGCTTGCCAACCAGTACCATCCGGATAAGGTGCTCCACCTTGGAGAAGAATTCAGAGAATTAGCTGAAAGGCGCTTCAAGGAAATACAGGAGGCGTACCAGGAGCTAATCCCTAAATAGCCCGTCCTAATACCGCCCCCTCATAAATGGCTGCCTTGGCACTCCTTGGCTCCAAGCAGTCTCCTATCTGATGGATTTCATATCCGAGGGGCTTGATTTGATTGACGAGTCTATTGACCGGCCGGTTCCCGATGGTCATAACAATCCTTTCCGCCTCAACAGATAATTCCTTATCATCTCCTCCGATCAGGATAACACCTTCGTCTTCAACCTTTGACAGTTTGCATTCGGTCATAACCCGCACATTATTCTCTTTTAGCTTTTTGAGGAGTATTTTTCTGGTCATGCTCTCAAGGCGGGTCCCGATTTTTGGGAGAATCTCAACGATGGTCACAGGGCATCCATGCTCCGAGAGGTGAAGTGCCACTTCACATCCTGTGGGGCCTCCGCCGATCACTACTGTCTTTTTCCTGACCGGTACATCTCCGCTTAGGACATCTGCATAACCAACCACATTGGGCTTGTCAATCCCTTCCACAGGGGGATAAGAGGGATAGGAACCGGTTGCCAGGATCACTACATCAGGATCCTCCGCTTTCACCATGTCCACTGTGACCTTTTGGTTGAGGTAGCACTTGACTCCGAACCTCTTTATCTGTCTCTCCTGGAATTTGATGAGGCTCAGCAGTTCCTTTTTATAACCGGCCACACTGCCCAATACCAACTGTCCCCCGAGAATGGATTGTTTTTCAAAAAGGTGCACATCATGACCCCTCCTTGCTGCTACCCATGCCACGTTCAGCCCCCCGGGGCCGCCTCCTATCACCATTACCTTTTTTGGTGTCTTGACAGGATGAAAGGCCATTTCTTTTTCCCTGCCTAACATGGGATTAACCAGGCATTCAACACGGCCTCTCCTGAAAATTGATTCCATGCAGGTGTTACAGGCAATGCAGGTCCTTATGTCTTCCAGCCTGCCTTCCTTTGCCTTTTTCGGCATTTCAGGGTCTGCCAACAGTCCTCTGCCAATACAAACCAGATCGGCCTTTCCCTTTTCTATGATCTCATTCGCGATTACAGGGTCATTAATCCTCCCTACGGCCATTATTGGAATTCCCAGTGCCTTTTTGATTCTTTCGGCGGAATCCAAGAGACATGCCTTTTCCATAAACATGGGCTGACAGATCCATTCAGGGGTTGCGTCATTTCCGGCCGATACCTGGACTACATCAACTCCCGCTTGCACAAGAATATTGAGAATCTCTATGCTCTCGTCCACTGTAAGGCCGCCTGATACAAACTCCTGGGCACTTATCTTGAAGGAAAGAGGAAAGTCTTCGGGGAGATGCTTCCTGACCTCCTGTACGATCTCCTTGGCGAACCGGGTCCTTCCTGTGACATCCCCGCCGTATTCGTCCTCCCGAATGTTGGAAAACCCGGAAAGAAACTGGTTGATCAAATAACCATGGGCGCCATGGATCTCAATTAGTTCAAATCCCGCATCAAGTGCCCTATTCGTGGCATGTCCGAACTTACGGACTAATTCCTGTATCCCGTTGATTGTCAGAGGTTCCACATCGCCCCTGATTGCAGGGCAGGGAAGGGGAGAGGGGGCCAAGGGCTTTTGTTTGATCACTTTGATAGAGGTCTGCCTGCCCCCATGGTGGATCTGAATGGCAGGGGCTGTACCCTCTGATTTCATAACACTGGCAATTTTTGAAAGACCTTCTATAAATCTATCATCATCTATCCTTGCCTGGTGAGGCGAGACAATGCCCTCCGGTGATACGGCGCATGCCTCCATAATGACCATGGCCGGACCACCGGCGGCCCTGAGCCTGTAATGTTCAATTGTGGCATCCGTTATGGATCCACCATCTTCAATTAGAAAAGATGCCAGACCCGGCATCACGATCCTGTTTTTGAGTTCACAATTCCTGATTCGGTAAGAGGAAAACAGGTATTTCATAAGTCTTTCTTCTCCTTAAATGCAAATTAACAGAAATATATAGGAATGAGGTTTTACTTTGTCAAACAAAAAATCATGTGTAGGGCGGGCCACTGTGCCCGTCGAAAAAAGTCGGCACGGCCTCCGGCCCATAGGCTTCCGGCGCGTATAAGCCTATAGCCCGGAGGGTGGCCGACCCTACAATCATTAAGCTTCCCAGCGTGGGGAATCTGTCCCCCATACGAATAGCAAATTCAATGGTACAGACTTCAGGAAGATTGATAATGGAAGCAACTTCATTGACCCGAAAGGCGCGGTTCTGGTATCATCTGTCGCAAATCGATAATTCTCCAAAATCGTCAATTTGGTAATTGGAGGAACACGCCATGAATATTTACTTAGTGCAACACGGGAAGCCGGTTCCCAAAGAGGAGAACCCTGACAAACCCCTTTCGAATCAGGGGAAAGAAGATGTGGAGAGGGTGGCCTCTTTTCTCATGAAGGCCGGGATAAAGGTGGATAATATCTTCCACAGCGGAAAAACAAGGGCTATGCAGACGGCTGAGATTATGATTCCCAAATTAATTCCCGGCAAGGAACCTGTAAAAAAAAGGGCTTGCTCCTTTAGATGATGTGAAAGAGATTGCAGACGAGATTGAGCAAGGCCAAAAGGACCTTATGATCGTAGGGCATCTGCCGTATTTGGCCAGGCTCACATCCCTTCTGATTACAGGGAGTGATTCCAATATGGTCGTTGGTTTTCAGCAGGGCGGAATAGTATGCCTCAGGCATGATGATGAAGAAAAAGGATGGACCATCGCCTGGATGTTAGTGCCTGAGATTATCAAGTAGGGCGGGCCACTGTGCCCGCCTGTTCGGCTAAGAACCTTTTTTTGTTTTGCGTATTTTGTGCCTTTTTGTGGCTGCATAAAGTTTAATCATGCCTTAAATTTGGATTAAAATTGGACACACTTCAGAGTTTGTTCGGATTTCTTGCTCTGGCCCTCCTGGCCTGGCTTTTTTCCGAAAAGCGAAAACAGGTAAGTATCAGGATCGTGATCACAGGTCTTGGTCTGCAGGCAGGTCTGGCCCTGCTACTGCTGAAATTTCCCGGAAGCCAGGATATTTTTCTATGGCTAAACAGGGCCGTGCAGGCTCTGGAAGAATCCACAAGGGCGGGAACCGGATTTGTATTCGGATACCTCGGCGGGGCAGGCCTTCCATTTGACGAAAGAATACCCGGTTCCAGCTATATCCTTGCCTTTCGCGGACTCCCCCTGGTCCTTGTCATCAGCGCCCTTTCTTCGCTTTTTTTCTACTGGAGAATAATGCCTGCCATTGTCCGTGCCTTTTCATGGGTTTTAAGAAGGATAATGGGCATCGGCGGGGTCGAAGGCCTGGGTACTGCGGCCAATATCTTTGTGGGAATGGTTGAGTCGCCCCTTTTTGTGAGGCCCTATCTGTCAGGTATATCGAGGAGCGGATTGTTCACAATCATGACCTCAGGCATGGCCACCATTGCGGGAACTGTGATGGTGCTTTATGCTGCGATCCTGAGCAAAGTAATTCCCGGAATCATGGGACACCTGCTGATCGCATCCATTATCAGCGCCCCGGCGGCCGTGACCATATCCAAGCTGATGATCCCCGAAACAGGTGAACCCACCGGGGGAGACGTGGAGGTGCCAAAGGGTGCAGCCAGTTCCATGGACGCCATTACCCGCGGAACCTTAGATGGCGTCAAACTGCTTATTAACATTATCGCCATGTTAGTGGTCCTCGTTGCGCTGGTCCACCTGTTGAACCTTATTTTGGGCTTTTTGCCCGAATTGGGAGGCCAGTCAATCACGTTTCAACTGTTGCTGGGTTATGTAATGGCCCCCGTCACGTGGCTGATGGGGATCCCCTGGTCCGAGGCAAAGACGGCCGGAGCGCTTATGGGGACCAAAACAGTTCTAAATGAATTGCTTGCCTACCTCGATTTAGCCGCATTACCCGTGGATACCTTAAGTGAAAGGTCCCGTTTGATTATGACTTACGCCATGTGCGGTTTTGCCAACTTCGGTTCTTTAGGTATTATGATTGGCGGCATGGGCGCCATGGCAAAGGAAAGAAGGGGGGAAATTGTAAGCTTAGGTATTAAGTCAATCGTGGCCGGAACCTTAGCCACCTGCATGACGGGGGCACTGGTGGGAATTATATATTGAACAAGGTTTTAAGCGCGTTATATGCCGAGATATGCCTCACGTATATCAGCCGATTTCTTTATATCTTCAGGTGTTCCTTCCGCTTTGATCCTTCCTTCGTGTAAGATGTAGATATAGCTTGCCGCATTCAGGGCCGCATCCGCATTCTGCTCCACGAGGAGAATAGTCAGACCTATTTCTTCCTTCATTTTTTCTATGGTCCTGAACACCTCCTGTACAAGCAATGGGGCCAGGCCCTGGCTGGGTTCATCAAGCATTATTAATTCGGGTTTTGTCATCAG
This sequence comes from Deltaproteobacteria bacterium, assembly GCA_019310785.1. Lineage (GTDB taxonomy): Bacteria > Desulfobacterota > DSM-4660 > Desulfatiglandales > Desulfatiglandaceae > JAIOSR01. Next base: position 7,361 of record JAFDDR010000006.1, on the reverse strand, counting down.
GGCCCGGGCAATGGTTACCATCTGCTGTTCACCGCCGCTTAAAGACCCGGCCAACTGTTTACGTCTTTCTTTCAATCGAGGAAACAATGAATAGACAAGTTCCATGGATTCGTCTTTATGCTCGAGTGCCTTTTTTACGTATGCGCCCATGGAAAGGTTTTCATATACATTCATATCGGGGAATAGGTGCTTCCCTTCAGGCACTAATGCTATGCCCATTTCGACCTTTTTGTGGGTGGGAAAGGTGGTAACATCCTGTCCCGAATAGGTTATCGTACCTCCCCAGGGCTCAACAGAGCCAAAGACGGTGTAAAGAAAAGTGCTCTTACCAACGCCATTTGGTCCCAAAAGTGAAGTTATGGTCCCTTTTTCCACATGAATGCCCGGCTTCCATAAAACCTGCATAGGGCCATAACCTGATTCGAGGTCTTGCACGGTTAACATTTTTATGCCTCCGGTGGATGACCCAAGTACACCTCCACAACCTTTGGGTCTTCTAAGGCCTGTTTCGTGGGGGCATCAACCAGCTTGGAGCCTTGATGCAACACAATTACCTTTTCCGCCATTCCAACTACTGCCCGCATAATGTGCTCGACCATGGCAACAACGGCTATTTTCTCTTCAATTGCTATCTGTTTAATAAATGCGACCATTTGATCTATATCATTCGGGTGCATTCCGGCCATAGCTTCATCCATAAGGAGTAGCTTGGGCTTCATTGCCAGGGCCCGAGCTATCTCCATCAGCTTTTTTTCTACAGGTGTCAGTGCGCCTGCGGCCTTAAATCGGTGATCCTGAAGGCCAATACGTTCAATGGTTTGGTCGGCTATTTCAAAAGACTCATCCACACTCGCTTTGCCGCCAAGGGAACCGAACATTGCGCCAACGGCTACGTTTTCCCTTACAGTGGCTGAGGCAAATGGCCTCGGAATTTGAAATGTTCGTCCTATGCCCAGGGGGGCCCTTTTATATGGCTGAAAATTTGTGATATCCAATCCGTCGAAAATAATACGCCCTTCTTCCGGAATGTAAACCCCGCTGATAATATTGAAGAGGGTCGTCTTCCCGCTTCCGTTCGGACCCACTATGCCAACAAATTCGCCTTGGTTGATTTCCAGACTGACGTCATTCACTGCTATCAAACCGCCAAAGCGTTTTGTTACATTTTCCAGCTTTAATAAAGACATATCCTAACCTAAATTATAAACTTTGCCAGAACTGAATCCTTCACCCTGTTTTTTAACATTCCGATCACTCCCTCCGGGAATAAAATGATAATAATGATGATAATTGGCGCAAAAATAAGCAACTGAAATCCCGGCATGAATATAGAGAGGTAGTATTTAGAGAGGCCATAGATAAGCCCGCCAGCAACAGGACCGAGAAGGGTGCCTGCGCCACCAAGGAGGACAATAATAATGGCTTCTATGGTATAATGAATCTCAAAAACCTCCGGCGGGAAGACATAAGGGGTTTTCAAGGCCCATGAGGCAGCTCCCACCAGACCCGCGAAACAGGCGCTTGTGATAAAGGCTATGATCTTGTATTTTGTAACATTGATTCCCATAACCTTTGCAGCGTCTTCATCTTCCCTCAGCGCTGTCAGTGCATAGCCGATTTTGCTTCTCATGTAATATAAGGTTACAAGAGCAGCCAATGCCGCAATGATAAGGACCATGATATCAGCCCAATAGGTCATTAAAGCGCTGGCAGATTCTCTTCCAAGGATCTGGTTAAGTTGGGCGGTAAATATTAAGCCTTCAGAACCATTCCAGATCCTTGCCCCTTCAATAAAAAAACGGAACCCTTCATTTACTCCTATTGTGGCGATGGCGAAGTAAGCGCCCCTGAGTCTCAGTGCTACTGCCCCCACAGCCATAGACAACAGAGTGGACATCACTAATGCCAGGACAAAACCGATAACAATAATTCCTTTTCCGAGTCCTTCAAAATGGGCAAGGTGCGTGATTGCCAAAGCCATACCATACGTGCCAACACCCATAAAAGCAACATAACCAAAATCCACGTAACCGGTCATGCCGAGAAAGATATTAAATGCCTGTCCCATGGCGCAGTAGAAAAGGAGCATGGCCACCAATTGCCACATCCCCGAAATGTTTTGGCCGATCAAAAAAAGGATTAGGTATGCTACAAATACGGGTATTAAAGGATAGTAATTTGTGCTTTCTTTTTTCATTTTGAGCTCAGAAGTCCAGTCGGTTTAACCAGGAGTATTACCAGCAACATTACGAAAGATATAAACCGGGTCAGGGCAAACGGTTCCACCCCGGGAATTAAGGCAAATAGCGTATAGGATCCATTCTCAATCAGCCCAAAGGCCAATCCACCGAAAAAAGCGCCGTACGGGGATGAAAGGCCGCCCAAGACAGCGATAACGAAGGCCTTCAGCGTATATCCTCCTCCCATATAGGGATTGATGCCAACCGGGATAAACATGGTGAGAAGAACGCCACTCGTAACAGTTATGCCAATCCCCAATGCAAAGCTCAGGGCATAGGCTCTCCCAACATTTACTCCACAAACCCTTGCGCCTTCACTGTCCTCAACAACACTTCGCACTGCTGACCCTGCCCGTGTCTTGTTGAACCACAAGTAGAGAAGAAGGGCGATAATCACACTGCCGATACAGGCATACAATTTTGACATGGGCAGAACCGTTACACCAATATCAATCTTGCCAACAACCCAGTTAAAGCCGCGGAACTCTGATCCGAAGATGAGTTTTACAAGCTCTTCGAGTAGGATACCCAAGGAAAAAGTTGCGAGCAGAGTTGCAAGTTCCGGTGCCTTAATCAACCTTTGCATGGTTGTATAGTAAAACAGGAATCCCAGGCCGATACCTACACCAAAGGCAACGGGGACAGCAAGAATCGGGTTGATTCCGAGGGAATTAAAAAGCCAGAGGGATACAAATGCCCCTACCATGATAAAGGCCCCGTGTCCCACATTAACAACTTTCAGAACACCAAAGATAAGACTAAGACCCATGGTGGCCATACCATAAACAGCGCCCAGAACAAGGCCCTGGATCAAATTACCGCCTAACTGCGCTCCAATCATCTCTGTTTTCCTTCTTCGCTTCAGGATACTGACAGGGACCTCCACTAAAACCCTTGGCTGGTCTAAAGGAGATCCCCACGGTTTGTAGTGATTACGGGATCGCTACCTTCCCCTTTGCTTTTTCTGCAAATGTGGGCATGGGATAGCAGGGCTTACCGGTTTGGGCTTCCTCGGGCCATACAATGACCCTTTTGCCTCCCTGCCACTGAACATCTACCATAGAATGGCCGACCTGAAGTCCTGTATCGTCAACATCCCAGCCCCCATAGAAAGACATAAACTTCAGATTGCCAAGGGCCGCTCTTACTTTATCCGAATCAAGGGAATTTGCCTTCTCTACTCCTAATACATAGGCCAACACCTGAGCTCCGGCTTCAGCGGCATGATAATCCGGGATAATATCTTTGCCCACGGCCTTTTTAAAAAGGGCTACAAATTCATCCTGGTCCGGGCCGATCCAATCCAGCCCCACATTCTTTGCCTCATCAGCCGAGTATTTTACACCATATTCCCAATGTGAAGGGCCCATGACGCCTTCTGCCAAACTGGTTAAAGCCTTATAAAAGGCTGGCAGTGTCGCTGCCGCTATCAGTGACAGGGCATTGGTATCTATGTCCAGATCAGACATCTGCCGGTTAAAGAGCTGGCCATCTTCAAAGTGCCCGCCGCCGAGGGTGAAATCCGGTTTACTCCCTTTCAAAGCTGAGAGCAGGGGGGTTAAGTCTGTTACGCCTTTGGGATAGGTACGCTTAAAGACAATATTAAACCCAAGCTTTTTAGCGTGTTTTTCTGCTCCATGCATTACCATCTTTGCGAACTCTGAATCTTCATAGGCCAGTGCAACTTTCTTGGCCTTAGGGTCAATTTTATGAATCATATCGAGCGTTCCCTGATGATAGCTTGTGGCAGGCCCAATGGTCTGGACAATATATCTGAAACCCTGCCTGAATATCTTGTTATTAGCGCCGCCATGATCCATATAGAGCATCTGATGACTCTCGGTCACCGGGGCGCCGCGAAGAGTTAAACCGGAGCTATATGCGGAGAAAACAACATTCACTTTGTTAACCGTAATCAGCCGGCCGATCAGACTTGTGACGGCCTCTTTTTTTGACTCACAATCATAGTACTTATATTCAAGAGGAACTTTCTTCCCTGCTACTTTCACGCCACCATAGACATTATTTACCCAATTGATACAAGCTTTTATTCCACCAACTGCCTGTTCACCTGCCTTTGCGTACTTTCCCGAAAGGCAAGCAGGATGACCGATCACGATCTTACCTGCCGATTTTGCCTCGGCGATCGAAAAACCTGTTAAAATGAAACAAGAAAGGGCAATGATCAAAAACAGTAATTTTGGTAGATTTTTCATGACATACCTCCCTGTTAGGATTATTTGGTTTTTAAGCTACGGTATTAAACTATAGACAAAAATTGGTGTCAATACAAAGCCATAAGGGATAATGATATACTTGTTTTACCTCGATGCAGGATAGACGTACCTTGCCGTAGCAACCTCCCTGGGCCAGACAATTTCAAGCTTTCCATTTATCCACTGGACTAAATAGGTAGGAAGTCTATTCTGCTGTTTCTTTTTTCCGTAAGAAACGAACTTTACCGGCCCAAAAACTGTCATCATGTCAGTCCCGGCCAGGGCATTTCTCACGTCCTCAGGATCAAAGGATTTGGCCCTCTTCAATGAATCCGCAATCACGTACATAGCCGCGTATGCCTGGGCGCCATGGTAATCCGGGTGAGCGCCATATTTTGCGTCAAACCTGTCATAGAACGATCGGGTGCCGGAGTAGGAGACTGAAGGGGACCAGATAGTACTGGAATAGATATATTCCGAGGCCTCTCCTGCATAATCCTGGAATTCAGGCAGTGTAAAACCCGCAGCGCTTCCCAAGAACAGCCTGGGATGGAGGCTCAATTCATCGGCCTGCTGCATCAGCAAGGTAGCATCCAATATATTATGAGAAACTATGTAGACCAGGTCGGGTTTCCTGTCCTTGACCATGGCCAGCAGGGGCCTGAAGTCACGGGTGCTTGCATCATAGCCTCTCTTCAAGACCACCCTGAAATTTAGTTTCCTGCGTACTTTATAAAAGCCCTTTACCCCGAACCGCCCAAAACCGGTGTTTTCATACAGTATAGCCGCAGTCCTCATACGGGCTACTTTCGTAAGGAAAGAAACAAGTGCCCCTGAATATTCGCTTGCCGGCGGGTTGAGCCTGAAGACATATTTTCTTTTCATTTCAGTAAGTTCGTCGGCAGAAGCGGTATTCACCAGAAAGGGGACTTCACGTTCCTGGGCCACGGCAGCCGTCGTCCGGGTCACAGGGCTGGAACAGCCACCACCCAGCACGACTACCCTGTCCTGTGATATCAATTTTTCAATAGCTGCACCACCCACGTGCGGGTTGGTAGCGGTGTCTTTAATAATCAGGTCTATTTTCCTACCGGCCACACCTCCCGCCGCATTTATTTCATCCACTGCCATTACAAACGCATTCTGTTCAATCTCGCCGGCCGTTGCAAGTTTCCCTGTCAGCGGAAGGAGCACTCCCACCTTAATGTTATCGGCAAAGGCAGTGCCGACCATCAATATGCTCAAAAAAGCCAGTACCCAAAACATGCAAGACAGTTTATACGTATTTTTCATCGGCATTTGCCTTTCTCAGTGCGGTTCCTTTTCCTTTCATTAATACTCAATAATCCGTTGAAAAGGCAAATATTTTTTAGGGTAACATTGATGGGCTCACAAAAAGTCGTCACCCCGGCGAAATCCGGGTTCCAGGCCAGCCATAACTATATGAAAATACTGGATTCCGGCTTTCGTCGGAATGACGGAAAAGGGAACTTTTCGATTTTTTACGAGTTTGTCAACATTAATGAGCTCACAAAAAGTCAAGAAGCGCAGAAAGAAAGTACAATTTGCAGTGAATTGGGTTTGGTGTTATTTAACGTAAAGCGAAGTAGAGTTTAAAGGAGAAAAGATGGATATCCAAAAAATCGCATCAGCCGACATTCAACCGATAGATTTGAAGAGAATTGACGATTTGCCCGGACCTTATTGTATGAGTTTCGGATTTGAACTCGAGCCCCTCGTCCGGTCCGTAAAAAGGGTTGGGCTGGTTAACAGTCCCCTGTTAATAGAAGACGGGAAGGGCACACTGAAGGTTGTTTCCGGGTATCGCAGGATTCAGGCGGCCAAATCCATAAAATGGGACCATATACCTTGCAGGGTCCTTCAAGAATCCGAATTTTCTCCCCTGGAATGTCTCCTTTTGAACCTCCACGAAAACCTGGCAACAAGAAGTCTGAATAATGTTGAAAAGGGAATGGCCTTGAGTCATCTGAACTCATATCTTTCGCTAAATGAAATCATGAAAGATTATATGCCTTTGTTAGACCTTCCGTCACGTGAAGAGACATTCTATCTTTTTCTAAAAATTGAAAACGAACTGGATGAAAAGATCAAGGTTTATTTGGCCCAGGGCCATATATCATTACAGGTCGTCAGAATGCTTCTAAACATGGAAACAGTATCCAGATCCCCTGTTTTCAGCGTGATATCAAATCTAAAGTTTAACATTAATCAACAAATTCAACTTATTAATTATATAGTTGATATTTCGCATGTAATTAGGGTGCCGGTCATTGAACTCTTAAAAGAGCAGACTTTAAAAAATATATTTTTGAATAATAGCCTGAATACTCCTCAGAAGGCCAAGGCAGTTCTCAGATTGCTAAAAATCAAGCGTTTCCCTACACTGACTGAAGCGGAAAAAACCTTCAACAAGATGGTCTCAAGTTTGAATCTCCCAAAAGGAGTGCGTATAGATCCACCCCTCTTTTTTGAATCGCCCGATTATAGACTCGAAATCCTTTTTAAAGAGGGAAAGGAATTGAGAGAGAAAATTGGGAGACTTTTTAAAATAGACGGCCTGGAGGAACTTGGAAATCCCTGGGAGAGAGGTGCCTGATGAAGGGCTTAAACATAAAGAAGGTGATTATTGAAAAGGGGGCTTCAGGGGAGGCATTCACAGATCAAATCCTGCGGAGACTACCTGAAGTTCCAGTCCAAATGATAGAAGAAACCGAATCCAAGGCAAGAAATGATGAAACGGACATGGGGAAAGAGACCCTGCACTTACTACCCTATAAAGGCGAATTCCTAAAGCCGTGCCCGGGAACCAGGGAATATATCTGCTGCGGTTATCAGATCCTCAATGTGGCAACAAACTGTCCTCTTGACTGCAGTTACTGCATAT
>JAFDDR010000089.1 GCA_019310785.1 Deltaproteobacteria bacterium | reverse complement strand
GAGGAGTTTTGCCTAAAAAAAGTCAACTTTTTCTCTTGATTTTTTCCTGGTGCTCTGCTCAGGTTCAACGTTCAGAGGTTCAGGGTTCAAGGTTAGATTCATGAAAGACAGGTTCGATTCTAAACCAAATGCATAGTTCATCCAGTTCTTGCAGAAAACCAGGTGCTATTGCACACAAATCCAGAGCGAATTCTTTGTGATTAACCTTGAACTGTGAACCGTGAACCTAACAACCTGAGTTACAAAAAAAATCATGAAAGATATTTTTCCCACGATAAAAGAATTATTCGATCAGGGTCGTTTTTCGGTCCTTGCCACGATTATTCGCCAGTCCGGACCTACACCGAGGGGCATAGGGACCAAATGCCTGATCTTGGATGACGGATCATTTGTGGGCACCATCGGAGGAGGCATTCTTGAGGCCCGGACCATTGAAGATGCCGGGAAAGTTTTCGATTCCGGCGTTTCCCATCGCCTTTTCTTTACCCTCAAAGGCACGGATGTGGCCGACACTGATATGCTTTGCGGGGGAGACGTGGAGGTCTTTTTGGAACCCGTATCACCAAAGAGCCTGGGCCATTTAGCCGTATTCCAGGAGGCTATGAAAGTCCAAAACCGGGGAGGGGCCGGTCTTTTAGCCACGGTGATCGCGCGGGACAGGTGGCTTTTCGGCGATATTCCCAAGGCATTCTTAGACAAAAACGGCCAAAGAACAGGCTCCCTGTCAGGGGTTCAGGAGTTTGAAGATGTCCTTTTGGCCAAGATGGATCAGATACTTGACTCAAAACAGCCGTTAATTCTTGAAGTGCAGGACGATGAGGGCAAAAATGTCGAAATCTTTGTGGAGCCCGTTGTATCAAGCCCTGTCCTTTATGTGTTTGGCGCAGGCCATGTATCTAAGCAGATCGTTCCATTGGCGGCCGGTGTGGATTTTCAGGTGGTGGTCATTGATGATCGCGCAGAGTTCACAAATACAAAATATTTTCCGGACGCAAGCGATATACACCAGTGCCGTTTTGAAGGGGTGATGGAAAGGTTTCCTGTTAATGGATCCTCATTCCTGGTGATTGTGACAAGGGGTCACATGCACGACAAAACAGTTCTGGCCCAGGCACTTAAAACAAGGGCCAAATATATCGGGATGATCGGAAGCAGCCGGAAGAGAAAGATTATCTACGAAAAACTCATGGAGGAAGGCTTCACCGAGCGAGACCTTTTACGGGTCCATTCTCCCATCGGTCTTGAAATTGGAGCGGAAACACCTGCGGAGATTGCCGTTAGTATTGTGGCGGAACTTATACAGGTGAGGGCGGGGAAGGACTTTGGATTGAAGATCGAGCATTGAAGATCGATGATTTAAAAAAAGCCTGAATGGATGCGGACGGTTGCGAGTTACTGGTTGCTGGTTGCCGGTTACGCTTTGACAATACTTAAATTGTAACCACTCAGGTTGTTTAGAATCAAACCTTTCCTACACCAATTTAACCTTGAACCCTGAACCCCTGAACGTTGAACTTGAGCAGTTAACTTAAATTCACATGGAGGAAGGATGATGGAAGAGAACTACCACACATGGCTCTGGCAAAAGTTGGGAGAAAAGTGCGTTAAGAACCTGAAAAAGCATACTTTTGACGCCCATTTTGTATCTACATCGGAAGAGGCCCGTTCGCTGATCATTGATATGGTTTCAGGATATGAGACCTTCGGGTTCGGAGGATCGGATACTACCAGATCCTTAGGGGTCTTAGAAGAACTCAAGGCACAGGGCAAAACCATATATGACCACTGGATAAAAGGTCACAACCTGGAAGAGGATATGGATCTCCGCCTCCAGATGGGCAGATGCGACTGTTTCTTTACGAGTGCAAACGCCTTATCTGCTACAGGTGAGGTGGTCAATGTGGACGGTGTCGGGAACAGGACCAGCGCCATGGCCTTCGGCCCAAAAAAGGTCGTGGTCGTTGCCGGCATGAACAAGGTGACGCATGACCTTGAATCCGCCCTGACAAGGGTCCGGGAAGTGGCCGGGCCCATGAGGGCAAAAAGCCTTAACATGGAAACGCCCTGCGCGGAAACAGGCATTTGTAACGACTGCAATGCGCCGCAGCGAATCTGCCGCATCACCACAATCCTTCACCGCAAGCCCATGCTTACCGACGTATCCGTGATCCTGATTAATGAGGCCATGGGGTTTTGATGGAAAAACATACCCACCGATTTGTAGAGGAATATGATGGCCTTATGGGTTTCGGCTTTAGCCGCGAGGTGGATGAGAAGACGCTGACCTATTACCTCCAGAAGTTTTCCGATGACCAGTTCATGGCCCTGATCAGGGGTCGAATGTCCGACAAGGACATGGAGGCCCTTTTCGATTTCCTAACACGTTTGATGAAGCAATATCTGACGGAAGAGGAATATCACCGGTATTTTTTGAAGGATGAAGAACCATAGGAGCGCAGATCGCAACATAGGAACGATCAATTATCCAAAAACCCGCGCGAACACATCCTGATAGGTCTTGAGGGCCTTTTCCCCGAAGCAGACAAAAACTACTTCCTCTATGGTCTCATGTGATTCCAAGAATGTCTTAGCCTCGGTCATGGCGATTTCCGTGGCCCTTTCCAGGGGAAAGCTATAGACCCCGGTGCTTATACCGGGAAACGCGATGGTTTTTGCTCCGATCTTCACGGCCTCTTGGAGTGAATTCCTGTAGCAGTTAGCCAGCAGGGTTTCCTCGTTCTTTTGCCCCCCGCGCCAGACAGGGCCTACCGTATGGATCACCCATTTGGCTGGCAGGCGATACCCTTTACTCACCCGGGCCTCGCCCGTAGGACAACCCCCGATCTTCCGGGTTTCCTCTAAAAGTTCCGGACCTGCTGCCCTGTGGATAGCGCCGTCCACCCCACCGCCTCCCAAAAGAGAAGTGTTGGCCGCATTTACAATGGCATCCACCTCCTGCTTTGTGATATCACCTTCAACAATCTCTATTTTTTCTTTCATAAGAACACTCCTCTTGTCTTTTAAACTTTTTTTGCTATTTATCATATTTTCGCAAGTTGTCACGGCCCCCAAATAATTGCTCGAAACGTCAATATCCCATAAAGGCAAAATGCTGTCGTGATAAGGTAGTAAAGAGCCCTTCCCCATGCGGTCCCTACCTTCGGGAGAACGAGTACGCATCCCACAAACAGGCCCGGTATAAACAGGCCTGCAAGGACCGGATGGATGATTTTCAAAAGGCTCTGGATCCCTACGAAGAACCAGGGGCCTTTTACCATGTCCACAGACGCATCAGGCGGTATATCCACATGGGGTTTCACGATCAGGGCATATAAAAAGAGCCCTGCAGCAGCCGCAAACAGGGCTTTCTGGTCCGGCAGCCACTCACGGATATGCTCCCTGATAAGATAAACAAGCAGGATGGGCAGAAAAAAACAGTGATATAGATATGGCAGGAAAAAGAAACTCTCTCCCGGCACAATGAATAATTTCGATAACCATTCTCCTGCAAGGGGGATCGCTCCCAGGATATTCATAAAGATCTGCCCGGCAAAGAGCCCCTCTTTGTCCCCTTTCAGAACAAACCCGGTAAACAGGACAAAAAAGCAAAGGCACAGGGACAAAACAAGAAGGAACCATTGCCCTGCAGAATAGATGAGATAACGTTTCCTCAGGAAGTGATCCACGGTGTGGATCAGCATCAGGATGACAAACACCTGTCCGGAAATGTAATGGAATTGCCTGAAAAACCACCCATAAGGAACCAGGGTTGTGATCTCTTCAACATTCTGAAACACATTTCCCATTGGCCGATAATAAAAGGCCAGGATGATCCCCGAAATCAGGCACAGGAGCAAAGCGGAAAGACCCAGACGGGGCAGGTAGGTGGATATTTTAGTGTTTCCGATTGGTGACAAGATAGACCTTACTCAAAGGATTATAGTGACCTCGACGTCTCCGCTGGCCTTTTTGGTCATGGGGACCCTGTAAAGGTCTTTTTTGGCCGGACCCGACAACCATTTTCCCGACACATCAAAGACGCTTCCATGGCAGGGACACCGGAATTTCCGTGACACCGGATCATAGTTCAGGCTGCATCCCAAATGGGTACAACGGTCCGAGAGCGCATAGTTTTCCGAGCCTTGCCTTAAAAGAAATACGCCCTTTTTGAAATTCACGATCGAGGTCTGTTCATCCGGATGGAAAACAATCGTCTTTTTCCTGTTTCTTCTGAAGGTCATAAAAGAAAAGGCCGGATAGGCCAGGATTATGGCCCCGAGGGCATAAAAAATGCGCTTAATGCCTTTGCCTATGAATTCCCTTCTTTCCATGTCTGTTCTGCAACTTTTCAGTAAACCGGTGTTTTGGCTTGTGGATGCTCTGCTTAAGAAATTACAATTTTTAAAATACAATGCCACTAATTGAAAAATCAACAGTTATTCCAACCTGCACCTGAAATATAGGGATTGAGGAAAGAACATTAGCCATTGACAACGTGATATGTTACTCGTACCTTTTTAATTATGGAATTCCTTCAACAAATACCTATCTGGACGATTCTGATAGCTACAGGCGTATTGCTCCTGGTGATCGGTGCGTGGTTGATCGTTGAAAGGATACTGAACCCGACATCGGCACACCCGGAAGACCCTGATGTAACCGCCCGGATTACCGGTGTTTGCGGGGACACCATGGAGATCACCCTAAAAGTCAAAGATGGCGTGGTAACCTCTGCAGGTTACTGGGCGAGCGGATGCGGACCAAGTTCGGCCTGCGGTGCAATGGCAACACAACTTGCCGCCGGAAAATCGGTAGATGACATACCTGAAATTGTTGACTACAAGGCCATTGAAAAGGCCGTAGGGGGCCTTCCCGAGGACAAGGTACATTGTGCGAAATTAGCTGCTGAAACACTGACAGAGGCGTTGCACCAATATTTCATCAGACAGAGGCAGAAAACATCATGAACATCAGACAAAAAATAAAAGAGGTATCCCTTAAATTGGCCGGAGACATTTTTGTTACGGATGTTCGTGTCGGACTCGTCTACACTGCCGTGCTCCTTGACAATGGTCAAGTGGGCGTTGCATTTACCTTTCGTGGGGAGTCAAGAGCAGGGTGCCGTGTCTTTAAGGGTATCCGGCCCCTTGCAGGTAAGAGGGCATCTGAAATGTTGGCCATGTTTGATTCTGCTGACAGGGTAGAGTCGGCAGTGGCCCTTGCCACGTCCAATGCCCTTTCCAATACCAGGAATGAGAACCCGCTTGAAGGGGACACTCTTGAATACCTGGATATCCACCCCGAAGACGATGTGGCTATGGTCGGATATTTTGCGCCTCTGGTTCCTTTGCTCAAAAAAAAGGCCAACGCCCTCAAGATATTTGAACAAATAGACCTGGCAAAAGGCGATCTCCTGCCCGAAAAAGACCTCTACAGGCAATTGCCCCACTGCCAGGTGGCCGTGATTACCTCAACATCAATTGTAAATCACACGATTGACGCTATCCTGGATGCAGCCCGGACATGCAGAGAGGTTGTCCTCCTCGGGGCCTCCACACCCATTCTCCCTGAAGTATTTGCAGACACCCCTGTCAAAATTTTGTCAGGCGTTGTGGTTACCGACAACGAAGAGATCATGCGTATAGTAAGTGAAGGGGGTGGCATGCGGCTGTTTAAAAATTATATTAGAAAGGTTAATGTGCGGCTCAAGTAGGGAGGCATATCTCCCGAGGGGATGTGCTTTGTTGGAATTTCATTGGTTTATTGAAATTCCAAATATCAAATCCCAAATATCAAATAAATTCCAATGACCAAAATTCGAAAATCCAAACAATGTCTTGTCATTGAAGGTTTTGGTCATTGAGTATTGGAATTTGAGATTTATTTGTAATTTGGTGCTTGTAATTTGTATTTTTAGACACAAAAATCCAAGGCAGAGCAATCTATCTCTGCCCTCCCGCTGTACATCAGCGGAAATCTTAGACTGGCCCATCGAAGATCCCGCCAAGCGGGGGAGGACCAGGTTTTCAATTAAAAAATGCATTGGGAGCGGAGACAATTCATGCCTCATGAAGACCCGATTGTAAAGCTCATTGGCAAGGAACCTTTTCAATGGCTTAGTCAAAAATTTAACAGCAAAACTACTCTTAAGGATATTCCCGATGAAATTCTCGCCCGTATAGGGTCTGTGGATATCACGACCAGAAACTATGCGGGCGATCCAAATTCGGTTACCTGCATCGCAGTAATCACCTTCGCCTACAAAATGGCAGACAGGGTTCAGGAGGCCCCGTTCGGTGTCAAGGATATTCTCCTGTTAAAGGTCTTAGCCAAAGAGGAAAAACTTCGTAGAAAAGAAAAAAATCGCCCTGGAGACGGGCTGTGGGATGCCCCGCTTTTTGAGCTTCTCACGGGTAAGGTTGGAGACCGGATCAGGGCAACGCGGACAATGAACAGCCCCATATGAAAATCATGAAAATTCCAACCACCAAAATACAAATCCCAAACAAATATCAATTACCGAAATTCAAAATTCAAAACAGATGGAATGACGGAGAGACATCCAATAAGTGATTGAAATGTTTTGGTCATTGGAATTTGTAATTTTGATATTGTCCTTCGACTTCACTCAGGATGGTGAGCGTGTCGAACCATTTGTAATTTGAGTATTGTGATTTGTGATTTTAGTGCCCTATTCGGGAAAGCAAATCGCTTCTATCTGAATCAGTTAGAATTGCCTTTGACGTTTCCCTGGGATAGATCCCGGCACTTTTGACAAGTACGGATACCTTTGATATCGTATTTCGCAGATAATTTGCGGCTTAGACAAACAATTTCTTAAGAGAAAATAGCGTGAAATGAAAGATCAACTCCTGTGCCCCCACTGCGGGAAGCCGGTAAAAAAATACCGGAATCCTTTTCCAACCGTTGATATCATTATCGAGATGGCCTCCGTCTCGGATGAGCCTTTGGCTCGGACAGTAAACAATAGCATTGTGCTCATTAAGCGGAAAAACCCGCCTTACGGGTGGGCCATACCGGGCGGTTTTGTGGATTACGGTGAAAGCCTTGAATCTGCCGCAGTTAGAGAAGCCCTTGAAGAGACATCACTGGAGGTGGAATTGCTGTACCAATTTGGCGCCTATTCAGATCCGGCGAGGGACCCCAGACACCATACAATTTCCGTGGTATTTGTGGCTAAGGCTACAGGAGAGCCTGAAGCTGCCGATGATGCCAAAGATATAGGTGTCTTTACCCGCAGTTCCCTTCCCCATGACATGGCATTTGACCACGCAAAAATCATTCAGGACTATTTTGAGAAATGCTCTCCAAAAAGAAGCTAAGATTCATTATTGTCCTGCCTATCCTGCTGTTTCTCCTTTTTGCTGCCGCTGTCCTTCTCGCAAGCAGCCTCATACAAAAACCTTCTGTCCAGCAATTTCTATTAGCCGAACTGTCTAAGGCCACGGGCTATGAACTTCGCACAGGCGAAATAAAGATCAGCTTCTGGCGGGGAATAGGACTCAGCGCCGATAATTTTGAGGCCAGATCACGGTCAGGGGCCGAAAGTATTGTGGCCTCTAAAGTCAGGGTCACTCTCGATGCAGGAGAGCTTCTGAATAAACGAATTGTTCCCACCAAAATCTTCCTGCTGGAACCTGAGATAGATTTAGCCTTAAAAAAGGATTGGAGTTCAGCCGGGAAAGCAGGCGATTCCGTTGTTCGGCAGATATTTTCAGAAAATCTGGCGAAAATTGCTTTTATCTCAATGAAAAAGGCCCGGATCTCTATCAGGGATTTTCCCTTTGCGCTGGATGACGTCCATTCCGATGTGTTTCAAAAGAATGGAGAAACGCAAAGTTTTGTCGTAAACATCAGGGGGAACGTCAAGTTTAAGGAAGAAGAAGTTCCCTTCACAATAAAAGGAACCGTTACCCGGGGTTCGAATGAAAATGGAGACCTCTATTTCGAGATGAACCTGAAGACCGGCAATGTCCCGTTGAAATGGATTCCATGCCCGGATTCCGTTCCTGTAAAAGGAGGCCATGCACAGGCCCATATAAACATTAAGGGAACATTAGACGGACCCGTGTCAACAGAAGGAAAGATCATGATTGGCGACCTCCGTTTTCTTGTTATTGATGATGGAATAGCAAAGGAATTTACTCAGCCGCGCCTTGCCCTCGATTTTGAGTCTTCCTACTCTAATAATACCCTTAAGATACCGTCATTCAGGATTAAGGCCCCGGACTTTTCCCTTGAAGGGAATTCAGGCTTCGATCTTTCAGACATCTCAAATCCCGGATTAACCCTGAGAGTTAAAGGCCCTTTCATGCCGCTTGCGATCTTTAAGAGCATTTTTCCCACTCCGCTTCTTCCTACCTGGATTGAAGATCGGCTATTTCCCATTGTTACAGGGGGTAATGTTCGTGTGGACCTTTTTTCCTTAAACGGGACCTTTAACCAGATTGAAAACATGGACCTGCCTGTAAATGCCGGGGTTCTTGCAATGCAGTTGACGTGGGACAAACTAAACGTCTTCAAAGACGCGGGGGGTCTGCCTTTCAATAGGGTCTTAGGGAAACTGGATATAAAAAACGGGGCACTTCTTGTATCAGGGGTTAATGGCAAGTTCGGACAATCATTCGTTAAGGATGGATCTCTGGATATCAAAAGCCTTTTTGCAGACAACATCATTTATGACATACGCCTGAGTGGGTCGTTTGATATAGAAGAACTTTTGCGACAAAGAGAAATAAATCTGATTCCCGTCAAAATACGTCAGGATCTCAACAGGCTTGAATATGCCTCCGGACAACTTGAGTCCGTTGTCCAACTGCGTTTTGAAGACGGCTGGGATTACCCGCAAATACAAAAGGGAGACTTTCGGTTCAAGGACTCTACCATCAAGCAGGAGGAATTGCTTTTTCCATTAGCACTGGATGAGGCTGAAATACGGATTGATCGACAGGGAAAGAGCCTGTTTAGAGGAAAAGGCATGTGGGGTAAATCGGAATTTACGGCCACAGGATCGCTTGGAAAAACATTGAAGACGGGCCGGGCGGAAATTACGGGCCGGGCGGAAATGAACGAAATCCTGAATCGGTCTTTTCGACAAAATTCCTTACCCATAACATTCAGTGACCTTGCAAAATGCCAGTTCTTTGTGTCCAGGACAAACGGGGTTTGGTCCTGTCAGGGCATGATTGACCTGGAAGGGGTGCTCATGGAAACACCATCCTTTTCCATGGACCCTCTTGGGACCGACGATAAAATCATTTTTACCTTGGACATACACCCCGGGGAGAAGATCAATGTCAAAAACATTGAGTGTTATTTAGGGAAATCCGCCCTATCATTGACCGGCTCTTATGATCTAAAAGAGGGAGATTCGTTTAATTTTAGTGTCTCGACTGAAAGGCTGGTACTGGAAGATCTCGGGGTTCGATTCAATAAAATAGATGTCTCTCCCCAGGGAATCCTTATGTGCAATGCCGAGATAAATGGCTCTTTCCGTGATCCCCTGAAAACCACCGTAAATGGAGAGATAGAGGGGCAAGACATTTCCTTTGTCTTAGTCCCATTTCCTTCGCCGATTCGTGACGGCAGTTTTAAATTGAAGCTCTCCGGGAAAACAGCGTCCATCCTTTTTTTAAACATGTTAGTTGGAGAGAGTCCGATCCATATGAAGGGGGATCTGAGGGGCTGGGACGGCCTCAAAGGGGAAGTTACGGTCAAATCAAACTACTTGAAGGCCTCGGACTTTATACCCAAAGGAGCAGGTTTCCGTTTGAGCGAGAAGCGTGAAGGCCAGGGCCGATTTGTGGACAGGTCTGATGTGCGGTTCAAAGTGAAGGTCCCTAAGGGTCTGTGGGGTAAGCTGAGATTAGATGCCTTAGAAGCCGAATGCGTCTTTCGTTCAGGCAATTTCTATATCGAACGCTCCAAGGCCCAGACCAAGCACGGGATTTTGAGCGTAGAATGTGACCTGAAAGGTGGAAAAGAACCTGACATGCTTCTGACCGCCTATATCAATATGACTAATCAGCCTCTCAAGGAACTCCTTTACAGCCTCGGTTTTGAGACATCTTACGTTGAGGGGCGTTTGACCGGAGAAGGAATTTTCTTCATGAACGGGAGGAAAAAGGAGGAACTGATTTCCAGCATGACCGGGCAGGCCAACATACTTTTGGAAAATGGAACCATAATAAAGTCCGGTGTGTTCATCAAGGTCCTGGATTTTTTGAGCATCCAGAAGATCTTCAAAAGGAAACCAGCGGAACTTTCAAAAAAGGGCTTTTATTATGAAAGCATCAAGGGATATATTACAATACACAAAGGTATGCTCGAGACTGACAGCCTGATCATGAGAAGTCCGGTTTTAAACGGGGTGGCTCAAGGCACGATAGATTTTGCAGGAAAACGGGTGGATTATGACCTTGGAATCCAGCCCCTTGGGACCGTTGACTGGATGGTCAGCAAAATCCCGGTTATAGGTTACATCTTTACAGGAAAGAAAAAAACCGTGCTCATCTACCATTTTAAGGTGAAAGGCCCTTTATCAAAACCCGACGTGAGATATGTTCCCTTAAAGAACTTGGGCGGCAGCGTGATAGGCTTTTTCAAGCGTCTTTTCCTCACCCCGGTGCGTCTGTTTAAAAAGATACCCAGGCCTTCGGGAGAGCTTGGTCCTTCCCCTGAAAAAAAATTGTGAAGTCCGTAATTACCCTTAGTCGGAGCCGGTTTCCAGAAAATCGCGAAGTGCCGGCTTGAGATAGACCCGGCTGAGATCAAAGCGCCTCAAAGCCTTTGTTAGGGTCCGGACCTTCTCGCGCGTCGAGGCCATTTCATTGACAATAATATACTGTTTGTCCTTTATCCGGCAGAGGCCCCCTGCTGGAAAGGTCGTCTCGCTCTCAAGGGACTCATAGCGGACCTGTACCCCCAAGGTATACGCAAGTGCCTCAAGATGCCCGAGAATAGTCGTATCATCCAAGCCTTATTCCCTGTTTAGCTGACAGCATACTTATCAAAAAATCCCCCCTGCCCCCTTTTCTAAAGGGGGATTTACCCGCCTCTGGCGGGTTTAGGGGGATTTTTCCAATAACTAACCCAATCGCTTCATATCATCCACCAGTGTCTGAACTGCGTTGGCGGAACGGTTAAGGGCCTCCTGCTCCTGATCCGTGAGCTTGATTTCGATGATTTCTTCCACACCATTTTCTCCAAGCTTCACCGGAACGCCGATAAAGAGATTGTTGATCCCATACTCACCGTCTAAGCAGGCAGCACAGGGGAGGATCTTTTTTTTGTCTTTTAAAATCGCCTCGGCCATCTCAACGGCCGCAGATGCGGGCGCATAGTAGGCGCTCCCTGTCTTGAGGAGACCCACGATCTCTGCGCCGCCGTTTCTCGTCCTCTCCACAAGCGCGTCTATCCTTTCAGCGGGCATCAGTTCTGTGATGGGAATACCCGCAACCGTGGAATACCTGGGAAGGGGAACCATGGTGTCTCCATGCCCCCCTAATACAAAGGCATGCGTGTTTTCAACGGACACATTGAGTTCCATAGCAATAAAGGCACGGAAACGGGCCGAATCCAGAACCCCTGCCATCCC
>JAFDDR010000088.1 GCA_019310785.1 Deltaproteobacteria bacterium | reverse complement strand
GTATGGCAGATACGGATAAACTGACCGAGGAACAGGGTAAATATCTTGTTGGTTTGGCACGAAGGACCATTGAACGAGCCCTTTCTGATCAACATGACGTGAAAAAACCGGATGCTGATCTGCCTGCAATTTATAATGAAGAGCGCGGCACCTTTGTCACTCTGACCATCGGTGGTAATCTGAGGGGATGTATCGGCCACATCATCCCGCAGGAATCATTGATCGAAGGGATCAAAATCAATGCCGTCAACGCGGCATTCCGGGATCCCCGGTTCCGGCGTCTTACAAAAGGGGAGCTTAAAAAGATCCACGTGGAGATCAGCATCCTGACGGAACCCAAACCCCTTTCCTATTCCGACGGGGATGATCTTTTGAACAAACTGCGGTCTGATATAGACGGCGTCATTATAAAGAAGGGCTATCGCCAGGCCACTTTTCTTCCACAAGTATGGGAACAGTTGCCGCGCAAAGAGGATTTTCTGTCCCATCTCTGTCTCAAGGCAGGCCTGTCCGGCGATGAATGGCGGATGGGAGACCTGGAAGTCTCCATTTATCAGGTGCAGGCGTTTGAGGAATAAAACCGTTTTGCGTTTTTATGCAACTCACATGTCATTACTTATTGACGGACTCGCAAAAAGTCCGACAACAGGCCGAGGGCAGGTAAGCCCCGGCCTGGGGTGAGGGTGGAACCATTTGAATTCACTTCAAATGGCGGGGGAGGGGACGCCCTTCCCCGCTGAGTAAAAAGTCCCGGAGGGACTTTTTACGAGGTTATCACTTATTGATAAATGACAGATGATAAATGATAGACGATTGATCATATGGTCCATTATCGGTACGGGTATCTCATCCGTTACCACACAACTGCTCACCATAAGGGAATTCCTTTCCCAGTTTCACGGAAACGAGATCACCATTTCCTTAGTCCTTTTCTGCTGGCTGTTATTGACCGGCCTTGGCAGCCTTGCCGCAAAGGGCGTCAGGCGTTCTTCCTTAGGGCTCTATACCCTGCTTATCCTGATCATCGCTATGGCCCCCCTTGTCCAGATGCTTCTTATAAGGGGCTTCAGGGAAATCCTTTTCACGCATGGCACTTCCCCCGGGTTTTATCCGATTTTTTTCTATATCATGCTGACCATAACGCCTTACTGCCTGCTTACCGGCTTTATTCTTCCTTACGCCCTCAAAGCCCTTCACGATGCACATCGTAGTTTTACCAGTGGAGATCTTTATCTCACAGACAGCATCGGGGATATTACCGGGGGGGCGCTCTTCAGTTTTGTCCTTGTCTACTGGCTAAGACCTTTTCCTACCATTGCCATAACTTCCGGACTTTTGATTATGGTGGCGCTTCTTCTCCTTTTCAAGCCCGGAAGGCGCCTTGCCTTAATAACGGCCCTGGCCCTTTGTTCTGTCTTCTACTACTATTCCACTAACAGTCTTTTTGAAAAACGCACCCTTTTCACCCAATACGGGAATGTGGTGCGTTATGTCGAGTCTCCTTACGGAAGGGTTGTCATTTCTAAAGAAGAGAACCAGCATACAATCTGGGAGTCCGGCGTGCCGCTCTATTCGGGTTCGAATATCATAAAAAGCGAGGAAAAAATCCATTACCCATTATGCCAGTTAGACCGGGTAGAAAATGTACTATTAGTGTCGGGTGGCTTAGGCGAAACCATGCGCGAAGTGGCCAAGTACGGCCCGGAACACGTGGATTACGTGGAGTTAGACCCCTATTTGACGGGCGTGGCCATATCCGCAGGCGTTATCAAAAAGGCCCCGACCCTCGAGATAAAGAACACCGACGCCAGGCGTTATCTTAAGACAACCCAGACAAGTTACGATGCCATAATTGTTGATCTTCCCGATCCTGACACCTTCCAGATAAACCGGTTTTTTACAAGCGAATTTTTTTCGCTTGCCAAAAAGAGACTTACAAAAGACGGCATCCTTTCCATAGGTATCGAGTATTCCCCGAATTACATCAGCGATATCCGGAAAAAGAAACTCTCCACCCTCTACAATACGGCACGGTTGCATTTCAAAAACGTGATGATCCTTCCGGGTGAGGAGGCATATCTTCTCATGAGGGACGGGAAATTGTGGACGGACGTGCCTGCCAGGCTAAATCTGAAATCCATTCGGACCTCATATGTTGAAGGATTTTTTTATGGGAATGTTACAGGGGAAAGGATCGAAAAATTAGAAGATATCTTAGACAGGAATGAATATGCAAATACCGATTTTGAGCCGCGGCTCATGAACATCGTGTTTCAGGAATGGTTCATGAAACACGGCACCTCCCCTAAGTATTTCCTTATTATTGTGCTTGTTCTCACCGGTATTTATCTCATATTTATGAAGAAGGAAGAATATATCCTCTTTTCCACCGGATTAGCGACAATGGGGGTGGAAATGCTCATCATATTTGCTTTCCAGGTGATCTATGGTTATATTTATTTGAAGATCGGGGCAATCGTTACGGCCTTCCTGTTGGGGCTGCTTCCAGGGGCTCTCATGGGTAATCTTTCAAGGAGCAAGGATGTTCGCAAACTCTTTGTGTCAGAAATGCTTCTTTTGTTTTTGTTGATTGTTTTTTTCATATGGGTTTCCTATTTCAAAAATGAGTTGCATCCCATGTACTTTTTGGCATATTGTTTTTTGTTTTCCCTGCTCTGTGGATTTCAGTTTCCGGTCGCAGCAGGAATCATAGGGGAAAGGAGCAGTCCCGCGGCAGGTTGTCTCGCTGCTGATCTATGCGGTGCATCCGTTGGAACACTTGTAACGGGAACAATCCTGATACCATTATGGGGTATCCAGTTTGCGGTTGGTTTTTTGATCTTGGTGAAGATATCGAGTAGTGTTATTATCATGTTCAGCAAAACTGTCAGGGCTTGATTATGGAAAAGCTGTTAACCCGAAAAGAATTTTTGAAATCAATGGGCCTGGGCGCTTCGGCCCTTTTGTGCGCGGGTGCGGCCTATGGGTTTTCAGACAATGAAAAGAGCAGGGGGAAAAGCGTAAAAGGCCACGTCTTTAAAAACGACGCACCCGTAAACCTATGGAAGTGGTCCATTGAGGGGTTTCACTATGCAACGGACGGGACCACGGTACAGTGTCAGGTCTGCCCCAATCGCTGCATCCTGGAACCGGGTGACAGGAGTATCTGTCGTTCAAAGGTGAATATCAATGGAAAGCTCTACTCCCTTACATACGGTAATCCATGTTCTGTCAATGTGGATCCCATTGAAAAGAAACCCCTCAACCACTTTTATCCCCGCTCCATGATCTTGTCCATTGCCACCACCGGCTGTAATTTCAGGTGCCTCAACTGCCAGAACTGGGAGATCTCCCAGAGAAAGCCGGAGGAATTGAGGCACTATGAGCTTTTTCCCGAACAGGTGGTAAGAGAGGCAAAAAAAAGGGGAACACCTTCCATAGCCTACACCTACTCGGAACCCATTACCTATTATGAATACATGTATGATACGGCCAAATTAGCCAGGGAGGCGGGTCTCAGAAATGTCTTGGTCTCAAACGGCTACATCAATCGTGAACCTCTTGTCAGGCTGTGTAAATATTTAGACGGGGCCAATGTAAACCTGAAATCGTATGACGACGGCATCTACCGTCGCCTTAACGGGGGTACTCTAAGGCCCGTTCTGGATACCTTCAAGACCATGCACGAACAGGGTGTCTGGTTCGAGATGACTACCCTTGTTGTCCCAACCTATGTGGATAAGCCGGATATGATCAAACGAATGTGCGGCTGGATCCTGAAAGAATTAGGTCCTGATTATCCCCTGCATCTTTTGAGATTTTTTCCGCGGTACAAGTTGACACGGCTGCCTGCAACGCCGATCACCGTGCTTGAGAGACTGAGGGAGGTGGCGGTCAAGGAAGGAATCCACTACGTTTACTTAGGAAATGTGCCCGGTCATGAGGGCACCCATACTTATTGCCACAACTGCCACAGGATCCTGATCGAACGGAAGGGATACCTGATATCCCAATACAACCTGGAACACGGCCGCTGCAAATTCTGTAAGGCTGCTATCCCGGGGAGGTGGAACCTTTAATGACCCTTCGGGCGGTTTTATCAAGCACCCTGACCCCGTGAATCAGCATTTTGAACCGTTCATCCTTTGTCTGTCCGTGATAATACCGATAATAGATTTGCTGGGCGATGACCGCTAATCGAAACAGGCCGAAGCAATAGTAGAAATCGAAGTTTTCAATCAAACGGCCTGATTTTTCAGAGTACTGCCTTATGATCTCCTTCCTGGTTAGTGCGCCTTCCATGTTGGTGGGTGTAACGCGCATCAGGTGCATCTCGGGGGGATCATCACGCTGGACCCAGTATGCTAAGGAATTTCCCAGATCCATGAGAGGGTCCCCGATGGTGGCCATTTCCCAGTCTAAGATGCCGATGATTTTCATTGGGTTTTGTTCGTCTAACACCACGTTGTCAAACCGGTAGTCGTTGTGAACGATGCCGGGCCTGTCGCAATCAGGGGGCATGTTTTCATGGATCCAGGCCATTACTTTTTCACAGTCCGGGGCATCATCGGTCCGCGCGGCCCGGTAACGGTCGCTCCATCCCACAACCTGTCGCTCGACGTATCCCTTTGGTTTTCCGTAGTTTTCAAGACCGATCTTTTTGTAGTCAATGGCATGGAGTTGCATTTGTACGTCTAAGAGTTTTTGGCAGAGCTGCCGAGCCTCTTCGGGTGTAAACGACAGGTCCGGGGGCAGGTCCTTGCGAAGTATTATGCCGCGCAACCGTTCCATCACATAGAAGGTGCTCCCGATGATAGAAGTATCCTCGGTGTAGGCCAGTGGCTTCGGGCAATAAGGGAATACGGGGCTAAGGGCCTTAAGTATTCTGTATTCGCGGCCCATGTCATGGGCTGTCCTGGCCTTTTTGCCAAAGGGCGGCCGTCGCAGGATCCATTCCCTGTCACCAATGGTGAGAAGATAGGTGAGATTGGAATAGCCGCTGGGAAATTGCCGGACGCTCAGAGTTCCGCTCAATCCAGGAATGGTGCCTTTTAAGAATTCTTCGATCCTGGAGACATCCAGCTCCTCACCCTTTCTGACTGTCTTAGCTTTGTCAATAAAACTCATTGTACTGCCTTCGCTTCATATTCCCGGAGGATTCTTCGGGCCACAGAGATCTTGTGGACCTCGTCCACGCCGTCGTAGATACGGGCGGCCCGTTCGAACCGGTAAAAATGGGAGAGGATCGTGTCGTCTGTCATACCGAGACCGCCATGTACCTGCAGTGCCCGGTCCACGACCTTCTGCAAAACGCCCGCAACGAAAAACTTGATGAGCGAGATTTCCTCCCTCGCCTCTTTCAGACCCAAATTCTGCATCTTCCACGCAGCGTGCAGGACCATAAGTTTAGCGGCCTGGATGTCTGCCGCGCTTTCGGCGATCCAGGACTGTATAATCTGTTTGCTTGCCAGGGTCTTATCGGGGGATATGGTTCTTGTGAGTGCGCGGGAACACATGAGCCCAAAGGCCCTGTTGCAGATGCCTATCCACCTCATGCAATGGTGGATTCTTCCCGGTCCAAGGCGCTCCTGGGCGATTACAAAACCGTGGCCTTCCGGCCCTAAGAGGTTTTTTTGTGGTACGCGGCAGGACTGGTAGAGTATTTCGGCGTGGCTGGCCCAGTCATCTCCTTCATGACCCATTACGGAAATATTCCGGACCAGATTAAAGCCCGGTGTGTCCGTAGGAACGATGACCATGCTTGCGCGCAAATAGGGAGGGGCCTCCGGATTGGTCACGGCCATTACAATAGCGAACTTTGCGCGGTCGGCCGCAGTGGTGTACCACTTCTGCCCGTTGATTACATAATCGTCCCCGTCCTTGACCGCGGTGGTGTCCATCATAACCGGGTTTGATCCGGGCAGGTCCACCTCGGTCATGGAAAAGCAGCTTCTGATTTCGCCCGCCACCAGGGGTTTGAGGTATTTTTCTTTCTGCTCGTCCGTGCCGTACAGATGAAGGATTTCAATGTTGCCGGCATCCGGCGCATGGCACCCAAACACGTAGTGACCCAATGGACACCTTCCCAATGACTCCGAAACCAGGCCAAACTCCACGAGGTCCAGACCCATCCCTCCGTATTCGGGTGGGTGCTGGGGAGCCCACAGTTCCATTTGCCGGACCATTTGCCGTTTTTCGTTCAATTCGGGCAGCATCTCTCTGAAGGATTGGGTGAAAAACATTGGCTCCATGGGAATAAGCTCTTTTTCCACAAATTCGTCCATCATCTCAATAATTGTCTGCATCTTGTCCGATACTGTAAAGTCCATGGGTATCTCCTTTGGTTAATCCCCTTTTTATTGCTTCCAACAGTCAGTGTCAAGATGAACTGCAGGCATGTTTGCTTCTGTGTTGAAATCTTTTACCTCATGTCCTACATTACAACAATATCTGTTCTTTTATCGGATGAACAATTGTGTGGTATTTTTATAAACCATATAAATTCCGCAATGTTACAAAAAGAAATAATTTGTGAGGACCCATGAAAATACTCGTTTGCGTCAAACATGTCCCTGAATCAGGTTCGGTTATCGGAATTGATGATTCGGAACGTTGGATCCGTGCGGAGAAATCGACCACCTATAAAATGAACCGTTTTGACGCATTCGCAGTGGAAGAGGCGCTCCTGATCAGGCAGGCTTTTCCCGGCACAAGGGTTGAAGCCGTTTCAGTGGGCCCTGACCGGACGGCCATGGTTGTCAAGCGGGCAATCGGAATGGGTGCTGATAACGGCGTGCACATGGCAATAGGAGATCATGGTTACCTGAGCCCCTTTACCGTTGCCTCCCTGATTGCAGGCTACGCCCATGACAGGCATTACGACCTGATTCTTACGGGGGTCATGGCCGAAGACGACATGCAGGGAATGGTGGGGCCCATGTTGGCCGAACTGCTGTTTCTGCCCTGCGCCACATTTATTATTTTCGAAAAAATATCACCGGGGGCTGAAACAATCTATGTGGAACGGGAGATCAAGGGCGGGTACAGGGATGCCCTGGAACTCAAACTTCCCGCCGTGCTGACCATTCAGGGCGGGATCAATAAGCCGCGCTATCCATCGCTCTCCAACATGCTTCGGGCAAAAAATCAAAAACTTGAGACCATTGTCGCGAGACTGGACGAACAGCCCGGGCCGCGCGAAGAGGTCATGCGGGTGTCATATCCCCGGAAGTCCCGTTCCGGTATGGTATTGGAGGGAAGCCAGCAGGAAAAGGCGGCCCAATTGTTAAAGATCCTGAGGGGAAAAACGTTGATTTAAGGATTGACAAACTCGCAAAAAATCAGAAAGCAGCCGTTTTCGTCATTCCCGTGAAGGCGGGAATCCAGGAAAATCAACCACTTCTGGACTCCCGCCTTCGCGGGAGTGACGGCCTTGGAGACTTTTTGCGAGATTGTCAAGGACTGAGACGGAATGGCAAAAAGAATTATTGTTATCGCGGAACATTTTCAGAGCAAAATTGCGCCCGTGACCTTTGAACTCCTGGCCTGTGCGCTGGAGTTGCAAAGGTTCGGGCAGGGTCCCATAAATGTTGTTGTCTTAGGGGATCGCATTGAAGATCTGGCCCATGAAATCGCCGTGACATCAGGCATGGAAGTCACCGCAATTCAGAATCCGAACCTTAAAAATTACAACGGGGAAATCTATAAAAACATCTTAGGTGAATTATTGCCCGAATTGAGTCCTGCCTGTGTCTGTATTGCACATACGGGCCAGGGCTGGGATTTTGCGCCCGGCCTTGCCATAAGGCTTGGCGCAGCGTGTGTTACGGGAGTAGAACGGGTGTTTGAGGAAGAGGGCCGCATTTGCTTCACTCGCCCCATCTTTAGCGGAAAGCTTGTTGCGGACTTGAGATCTGCTTCCGATCCCACAATCATCACGGTGCAACCGGGATCATTTAAGACGGCCTCTTTTGAGACCCGAACTCCCGGACCCGTGATACTCAGAACAACGTCATATCAACCCCGTCAATCCAGGTCACTTGGGGCCAAGAGCGCCAAAGAAGAGAGCTCGGGTTTGACTGAGGCCGACGTTATTGTCTCAGCAGGAAAGGGAATCGGCAGGAAAGAAAACCTAAAGATCATCGAGCGGCTTGCAGCATTGTTTCCCAAGTCCGCCGTGGCAGGGTCCAGGTCGGTATGCGACAGTAAATGGTTGGATCGTAACCGGCAGGTGGGCCTTACCGGCGCTACGGTCACCCCAAAACTCTACATTGGGACCGGCATATCAGGCTCAACCCAGCATATTGCCGGCATGCGCTCCTCCGGATTCATCGTAGCCATCAACACCGATCCCAACGCCGCAATCTTCAATGTTTCAGATGTCTGCGTTGTTGAGGACCTGACGACCTTTGTCCCTGTATTTATTGATGAGCATGAAAAGAGCAAGGCATAAGGTAGAATACTTGGTCCAACAAAAGACCTGCTTACCAAGAAGGGCAGTGTATATAACCTTGACCCTTTGGCCCGGCTCCTGTATTTTGATACTCTTAAGGCCTTTGTCCGCCTTTATCGGTGCGCGGCAGGCATCGCCCCTAAAAAATCATTTTCTTTGATTGTATGTTATACTTTAGCTCTTTGTAAAGGTGCGGCATTTTTTTTAAGAAGCTAAAATATTACGATTGTATAAAATCAAATCGAGGAGGATAAAGAATGGGTAAGATCGAGACGGCAATTATCAGTGTGACCGACAAGACGGGGGTTGCGGAATTTGCAAAATCGCTTTCCAAGTTCGGGGTGGGGATCCTTTCTACGGGAGGAACGGCCAAGGCCCTTCGAGAAGGCGGGGTATCAGTGACGGATATTTCAGATTATACCGGCTTTCCCGAAATGATGGACGGCCGCGTCAAGACACTTCATCCCAAGGTCCATGGAGGTCTTTTGGGGCTTCGTGACAACCCGGAACATGTAAGAATGATGAACGAGCATGGGATCAAGCCTATTGACATGGTAGTGGTTAATCTCTACCAGTTTGAAAAAACCGTCGCCAAAGAGGGGGTGACGCTGGAAGACGCCATTGAAAACATAGATATCGGGGGACCTTCCATGCTTCGATCCTCTGCCAAAAACTTCAGGGATGTCACGGTCGTTGTGGATCCGGTCGATTATGAAGTGGTATTAAAAGAGATGGAGTCAACGGGAGGTGAGACAACCCTGAAAACGAGGTTTCGCTTAGCAAAAAAGGTGTTTCGGCTGACCCACGAATATGACGGGGCCATTAGCAGTTATCTGGAGAAAACCGAAGTTTAGTCCATCCCCCCTCCCCCCCTTTTTAAAGCGGCTCGACTTGAGCCGCCGACAAGTGGGGGCCAGGGGGGATTTTTTTGGGCTTTGATTTTTCAGGGCAGGGCATGTTCTTGTGAACGTGACGCTTCTTTTTTTTGCAATAAATGGCCTGAAATGTCCTGCAGCTTCCGGATCCGTCTAAGGACCCACCTTCCGGCCATGCGGCGTGCACGCAGTTGAGATCACAGAATTCCACTGATATGTACCTCTATTTTAGATGGTTATTGAATCGTTACCTTCTCCCTTATTTCATCGGGGACTTGAATACTGCCAAATTCCTGCTCATATTTGGAGATGTTTTCCTGAAGGGCCCTGGCAATCCGCTTTATGTGGCCGGGGCTTACAATTACTCTTGCAGTCACGGCCCCGGAGGGTGGGGTAATCATCAAGTAATCCATAATGAACTCTTCTCTCGTATGGGAAACCGCCATATTATTCGAGTATACGCCGCCGATAAGTTCCTTTGGAAAGTCCACTGGTATTTCCTTTGGTTTGCCTTCCATGTTATTCCTCCTTTGGAGTCATTGTATCCTTATTAACTCATTCGCACCGGAAACTCAATAGCTTCCGCCCGGACCTTCCCTACCCAAATCCTGGGCAGCCTCCCAGGCGGGTATTTGTCACTTTTCTTTGCGGAAATGCAGTCTTGATCATCTCCTAAAAAAAGAGAGCAGTCTGTGTTTGCCGTTTTATACACACTGTGTAATCATTGTTCTGAAAATCAACAGGATTGAACTCTAATCTTTTTTGAGTTATTCGGAACTTCCGGTGGTGGTCGAGTATTTAGAATTATTGACATATCGGATGCCAAACTCGCCCTTGCAGGCGCTCTCCCCTGGACTGATATAGGGAAATTGGACATGATTCCAGTAATGGATTCGGAAGAAGCCGTAAAGCTTGCTGCTCAAGGCCAGCAATAAAGTCTTCGGCTATAACTATGCCAAATGCGAAGAGCAGGGTCATCACGGCCCTGCTTATTTTGTGCGGGGATATCCGTATGTTGTGGCTTCCACTGAGGAGGTAAGAGTCGCAATTCTGTTATTTATGTTGTGCCAACAACCCGAAATTTTTGAGGTTTTGCGTTTTAACCTTGAATAGAATCAGATAAAATCAGGTGAGTCCTTATGGCAGAAGTCTGGAATTTGGCTTTTCAGGAGACTAACACAATATGTAGTGCCCCGCCTCCACTCACTTCAGTCCCGCCTTGCGCAGGCAAGCTATCGTGTTATCCACGACGGATTGATCCTTGTAAGGAAGAGTCTTTGCAAAATGCTCCAGAGAAAATTTGGGGTGTATCCTTAGGACCTCCTTTGCCTCGGCCCGGGCCTCCTCTTCGCGGCCCAATGAAATGAAACAGACGGCCAGGCCTAAGTGAGTGAACAAATCGTTGGGCCTTTCCTGGAGTGATCTCTTAAAAACCACAATGGCCTCCTCGTGCCTTCCTGCCAAGAGGTAGGCACCACCCAGGTTGCGCAACAAAAGGCTGGAAGAGATAGGGTTAAGGCTTATCGCCTTCTTGAATAACGGAATAGCTTCTTCTGGCCTGCCTGCATACCTCAGGGCAGTGCCCATAGCCGAATAGGCGTTGGCTCCGCTGGGACTTAGCTCCACTGCCCGTTTCGCCGCGGCGATGGCCTTATCATGTTTTTTCTGCATGATATACAGCATGCACAATCCAAAATGGGTGGCAGGGTTGGAGTCATCAAGGGCCAGGGCCTTTTGCGCCGCCTCAACCGCCAGCCCCATGGATTCTTTGGGGGACTTGCTGAATTTAAACCACAGGTCCATCATGTGGGTAAGGGCAAGGATCGTGTAGGGAGGCGCATACTCTGGGTCTAAGGCAATGGACTCCTTGGCCAACCGCCTGGATTCCATACTACCCTGTTTATTCATGCGATAGAATTGCTTGCGCGCCTGTAAGGTCTTAACATAAGCTTCGAGGTTTTTAGTGCCCTTTCCAATCAAACGAGCCTGCTCACCTTCGGTAAGCTTGACTCGCAGGGCCGTTATTACCTTCAGCGTGATTTCATCTTGTAGGGCAAATATATCTTTCAGATCCCGGTCATAACGCTCTGCCCACAAATGGTGTCCCGTCATAGCATCCACAAGCTGGGCCGTGATCCGTACTTTATTTCCGGCCTTACGTACTTGCTGCACCTTCACTGGCTTACCCTTGTAAGTGAATGTAGAGTTGCGGGCTATCACAAACATTTTTGGGGTCTTGGAAAGTGCGGTAATGATTTCTTCCGTTATCCCATCACTGAAATACTCCTGCTCAGGATCGCCACTCATGTTGACAAAAGGTAGCACTGCGATGGAGGGTTTGTCGGGTAGAGGTAAGGGTGGTTTTTCAGGTATCCCTGCCTTGCGCAGTGCGTCGAGACTGCGTTCCAAATGAGCTGGGTCTTTGTATAAGCTAACTTTGCGTATCCACTCCAAGGAAAAGTTAGGATTTATCTTGAACACTTCTGCCGCGTGAGCCCGGGCTTCCTCCTCCCGGCCAAGCATTATGTAAGTTGCAGCCATGTTAAGATGCGCTACCAGTGGGTCGCACTCACCTTTTAGGCTGCGTTCGAGGAGCTGTTTGTATGTTGCAAGCGCCTCCTCATAGCGTCCTGTTTGGAAGTAGGGCCGGCCAAGGTGATTCAAATAATAGGCCGAATAATGGGGGGTGAGGCGCATCCCTTTCTTGATAAGGGCAATGGCCTCCTCAAATCTTCCCGCACAGGTCATGGTCCACCCGAAAAGCACATGACTCGTTGCGCTGTTGGGACCAAGGGCGATGGACTTCTGCCCCGCGGCGATGGCCTTGTCATACTGTCTTTGAAATAGGCTTATACCACCCAACAACGCATAGACGTCCGAAATGGTATCATCCAGCGCTAAGGCATTTTTTGCAAGCTCAACGGTCCGTTTGAAGGACTTGGTGCGGGACTCACTGTATCCAAAGAATGCATCGACCCAGTGGGTCCAGGCCAGCATGGTCCAGGCAAACGCATACTCGGGGTCTATCTTTACTGCCTGCTCAAAAAGCTCCCTTGCCCTGGCATTGTCTCCCTTTGTAAATCGACCAAAAAAGACGTGCCCTTTGGCAATAAAGCCCCAGGCCTCGAGGTTTTTCGTCCCCCTGTACCATATGCGGGCCTGTTCTCCGCTTGTCAGTTCCACCTGGAACGCGACGGCGATATCCTTTGTGATCTCATCCTGAATCGCAAAGAGGTCTTTCATCTCTCTATCAAAGCGTTTTGCCCACAGGTGATGCCCCGTGGTAGCGTCCACCAACTGCGCTGTAACCCTTATCCGCTCCCCTGACTTCTGGACACTTCCCTCCATGACATAGCGCACCCCCAAATCCTCGCTCACCTGCTGGACTTTGACGGCCTTGCCCTTGTAAGTGAACGTTGAGTTGCGGGCTATGACAAATATCACCGAACTATTGGAAAGGGCCGTAATGATGTTTTCGGTGATCCCGTCAGCGATGTATTCTTGCTCCGGATCGCCACTCAAGTTGACAAAGGGCAGCACGGCAATGGAGGGTTTGTCGGGCAATGGGTATGCCATTTTCTCCACAGAGGCGACCTCCACTGGGGGATGGGCAGGGCGCATGTAAAAGTACCAGATCCCCACGGTAACAGCCAACACAAGGACCGCAATTGCGCCCACAAGAATTGCCCTTCGCCTTACTGGCGAGGGTTTTTCCTTTTC
>JAFDDR010000289.1 GCA_019310785.1 Deltaproteobacteria bacterium | reverse complement strand
GTGCTCAAGGAGATTTGCAGGAAAAAGAACATCCATGTTCTGGATTGAACAGGGTCCTTTCATCTCTTATAATGTACGTTACGCTGACTACGTGCCCCACAGAGGGGGCACGCTACTTCCCTATATTCGCCGACGCCGGGAATAAGCCTTCACAGCCAAAAAGCGCACTTTACAATCCCCATAAATATTGGTAAATTTGTAACTGGTCAGGTTCAACGTTCAGGGGCTCAGGGTTCAAGGTTAGATTGATGAAAGCAGTCTCGATTCTAAACCAAATGCAGAGTTCACCCAGTTCTTGCAGAACGATAGGTGCTATTTCACACAAATCCGGAGCGAATTCTATGTTCCGAGGAGATATGAAGAAAATAGCAAAGCGATTAACCTTGAACTGTGAACCGTGAACCTGACACCCTGAGTAGTAGTGAAGCATGGGCACTAAATTATGGAAAAAACCAGCGGAGCACAGTTTTAGATGGAAAACAGGGAATTACCCGGAATGCTGAGAAAATATTTCTGGGATTGCAACTTCGAAGACCTGACAATGAAGCAATATCCCATTTTTATATCCGAAAGGATCCTTAATTTTGGGAACGTGGACTCTATTAGATGGTTATTTACCAGGATTGACAAAGAATTTCTAATTGATCTTGTTAATAATAGCAGGAATCTCAACAAGAAAACAAAAAACTACTGGGACCTGATGCTGTGTCAATAGAACTCCACACTGAAATCTTCCCCGAACAACAACAACTGCTGTTTGATATGCTCTCAGAACAGGAATGGATCAGTCCTTTCTATTTAGCAGGCGGCACATCTTTGGCCCTGCAAATTGGACACAGACAGTCAATCGATTTTGATTTCTTTACAGAAGGAGATTTTAATACAGCACGAATAGTTGAGCATCTTCGGAACATAGGTAAATTTGAACTATTCGATCGTTCAGTAGATACGCTGAATGGTGCAATAAATGATGTCCAAATATCGTTTTTCAGTTACAAATATCCTTTACTGAACGATTTTCATCAGCATTTGAAACTTTCATTAGCAGACATGTTTGACATTGCCCTTATGAAACTCGAAGCCATATCCGGGCGAGGCATCAAAAAGGATTTTGTTGATTTGTATTTCTTACTTGAACGCTTCTCAATCTCAGAGCTATTGCGGAAATACCCTCAAAAATATGGTGTTGAAATCAGCAATCATTACCATTTGCTGAAGTCGTTAGTCTATTTTGAAGATGCTGAACAGCAACCGATGCCGACGATGTTGCAGAATGTATCATGGAAAGATATTAAGGGAAAGATCGTTTTGGAGGTCAGTAAAATTCAAAATTCAAATGGGCTGCCTGCATAAACCCTGATATTGAACTCCCCTAACCCGCTTCCGCGGTTTCCATCCTGCAATTCATGCTCAGTTTCACCTTGACTTGAAACCTTCAGTTTCCTATATTCGCAACAGCCAAAATTAAGGCATATTTTAGATATGTCAATTTACATCAGCCAATCTTGAAAGGAGACTTCGCTTTATGCCGAGACGTGACGACATCAAGAAAGTGATGATTATCAGTTCAGGGCCGATTGTTATCGGTCAGGCCTGTGAGTTTGATTATTCCGGGACACAGGCGTGCAAGGCCCTTAGAAAGCTGGGTTACGAGATTGTCTTAGCCAATTCCAACCCCGCGACCATCATGACCGACCCGGGCATGGCCGAAGCCACCTACATAGAGCCCCTCAACTTGGAGACCATGGCAGAAATTATTGAAAAGGAGCGGCCTGATGCCCTTCTCCCCAATCTCGGGGGCCAAACCGGTCTGAACCTTTCCTCGGAACTGGCCCGTACCGGAGTGCTCGATAAATACGGCGTCAAGATAATCGGGGTTGAAGTCGATGCGATCAAGCGCGGTGAAGACCGGATTGCCTTTAAGGAAACCATGGACGGCCTGGGCATTGAAATGCCTAAGAGCGATCCGGCCTTCAGTGTTGAAGAGGCTGAAAAAATCGCGGATTCCTTAGGTTATCCCGTGGTAATCAGACCCGCTTATACCATGGGAGGAACGGGCGGCGGCCTGGTTTACAATGTGGAGGAGTTACGAATTATTGCCAGCCGCGGTCTGTCTGCGAGCTTCGTGAACCAGATTCTGGTGGAGGAATCGGTTTTAGGTTGGGAAGAACTGGAATTAGAGGTGGTGCGCGATGCAAAGAATCAGATGATCACTGTCTGTTTTATAGAGAATGTGGATGCCATGGGCGTTCACACGGGCGATTCCTTTTGCACGGCCCCCATGCTCACCATTGACCCTGAGCTTCAAGCTAAACTCCAGAAATATTCCTACGATATTGTAGAGGCAATAAAGGTCATAGGCGGCACCAATATTCAGTTCGCACATGACCCGAAGACCGGCAGGGTGGTTGTGATAGAAATCAACCCGAGGACATCAAGATCATCGGCCTTAGCCTCAAAGGCCACTGGTTTTCCCATAGCCCTTATTTCCGCCATGTTAGCGGGCGGCATGACCTTGGATGAAGTCCCTTACTGGAGAGAGGGCACCTTGGACAAATACACTCCATCCGGGGATTACGTGGTGGTTAAATTTGCCCGTTGGGCCTTTGAAAAATTCGAGGGGGCCGAGGATAAGTTGGGCACCCAGATGCGGGCCGTGGGTGAGGTCATGAGTATAGGCAAGAATTATAAAGAGGCATTCCAGAAGGCCATTCGATCATTGGAGAATGGCCGGTACGGCCTGGGGTTTGCCAGGGACTTCCATGAAAAGCCTCTCGATGATCTTTTGGATCTTTTGGCCGAGCCAACAAGCGAACGCCAGTTTATCATGTATGAGGCCCTCAGGAAAGGGGCCGGCATTGAAATCCTCCATGAAAAGACCCATATCAAACAATGGTTTATAGAGCAGATGCAGGAATTAGTGGATTTAGAGGAGGAAATCC
>JAFDDR010000288.1 GCA_019310785.1 Deltaproteobacteria bacterium | reverse complement strand
TTTTTAACGATCTCCGTCTCGCGCTCCTTGCGCGGCAGGTCGGGATACATGTCAAGGATGTCCTCGGCATGCAGGAATGTAAGCTTTTCGGGCAGGTCGGGATACCTGTCTGTCTTCAACTGTGGGAAAATCTTCTGGACATGAACCTCTGCGCCCTTTAGGACCTTCCAAAGTTTTTCCACCACTTGCGTCAGATACTCCAGTTTGCGCTGTTCATCCGTTATTACAAGCTCCCAGTCCCACTGGTCCACGTATGCGCTGTGATCGTGATCAAGGAAATAGTCCTTGCGCACTGCGTGCATATCGGTATAAAGGCCTTCACCCACTTCCATCCCGAACTGCTTCAGCGCCATGCGTTTCCACTTGGTTGCGGCCTGCACGACCTGGGCATCAATCGGGTTTTTGTCATAATCGTTTGAAATATGAAACTGGACCGGGGTGCGTGAGCCGTCCCGGTCCAGATAGTCATTCACTCCGCTCTCAACGTCCACTATCAGGGGGACCGTGACCCTTATCAGGTTGAGTTCCTTGCACAGGTTCTCCTCGATGTAGTTTTTAAGCTCAGTTACAGCTACCTGTGTTTCCTTTGGGTTTAAAAGGGAACTATAGTCCTGGGGCAGGATCTTCTCTAATTCGGCATAGTCTCCGATGCCGGGCCCGGCCAGGTCAGCCTTCTTGTCTGACATTATATTCAATCCTCCTTATACCAGGCCCTGATCCAGCATGGCATTAACCACTTTCACGAAACCCGCGATATTGGCCCCTGCCATATAATTGCCGGGTTGCCCATATTCCTCTGCCGCTTCTAAACAGCTCCGGTGAATGCTTGTCATGATCGTCCTTAGACGGCCATCCACCTCTTCCCTGGGCCAGCTCAATCGCATACTGTTCTGGGCCATTTCAAGGCCTGATACGGCCACGCCGCCCGCATTTGCCGCCTTGCCGGGAGCATATAAGAGTTTGTTGTCCAGAAAGATGTTGATGGCTTCAGGAATAGAAGGCATGTTAGCCCCCTCACAGACCAGGTATACACCGTTGTTGACAAGGTTTTGGGCGTCTTTCTCATTTATTTCATTCTGTGTGGCGCTGGGAAAGGCGCAGTCGGCCTTGTGGTTCCACAGGGGATTGTAACCCAAAGTAGAGTCCACCTCGGTATAAAGCGTTTCAGAATACTTGTCAACGTATTCACTGATCCTGCCCCGTTTGATGTTTTTGAGCCTCTTGACAAATTCCAGCTTGTCTTCATCAATACCCTCCTCATCATAAATATAACCGGAGGAATCGGAAAGGCTGACCACCTTGCCGCCCAATTCTATGGCCTTTTCCACTGTAAACTGGGCCACGTTTCCCGAGCCTGACACGAGACAGGTCTTGCCTTCAAGGCTGTCATCCCTGGTTGCTAACATCTCGGAAGCAAAATAGACGGAGCCGTAACCGGTAGCTTCCGGCCGGATAAGGCTTCCCCCCCAGCCAAGGCTCTTGCCGGTCAGCACGCCGGTAAATTCGTTGCCTCTTATACATGCCAAAGAGGAAACCGATTTCCCTGGCCCCTACCCCGATATCCCCTGCAGGAATATCCGTATCCGGGCCGATATGACGGGAGAGCTCGGTCATGAAACTCTGACAGAACTGCATGACCTCATTATCGGATTTCCCCTTGGGATCAAAGTCGGAACCACCCTTACCGCCCCCCATTGAGAGGGTGGTCAGGGCATTCTTAAAGACCTGCTCAAAAGCCAGGAACTTCAGAATGCTGAGGTTTACCGAAGGATGGAAGCGAAGGCCTCCCTTGTAAGGCCCGATCGCGCTGTTCATCTCTATCCTGAATCCACGATTTACATTCACCTGTCCCTGGTCGTCCATCCAGGGGACACGGAACATAATTACCCGCTCGGGTTCAGTTATCCTTTCCAGCACAGCGGATTGACGATATTCGGGATTTCGGTCCAGAACGGGCTGGACCGTTTCCAGAATCTCCTGCACTGCCTGATGAAACTCTTTTTCTCCAGGGTCTCTTGCCTTGATGAATTCTAAAATGTCCGACATAAGTAACCTCCTAAATAATTTTTGATTTTTGATTTGCGATTGCAGATTGACGATTTAAAATGATGAGCACTGTTTACTGTAGTCAATGGTCAATCAACAATCGAAAATCCTTATACCCCAATGATCACACATTGAGATTTCCTTCCGTCAATTTTGAGTATCAATGGCTTTTCCAGCCTGACATGCCTTAAAAAGGTCGTTTCCTGAACAACAGGCAGGGAATTCAGCCATTCCCAGTCAAAATGATCTTCTGATTCGGCCCCTTCGGTAACCGTGATATAATGGATCCCTAAGGATGTAATATTCTGAAAAAAATGCGACCCCTGTGAGGGGTCGGCCTTTAATTTTTCATTCCTCAGTTCAATAATGGCCCCCACCCCTGAAATGTGTCGCCATTGAACCGGTATGCCGAGCCACCTGTCGGCAGAACCCCATCTCCCGGGACCAATTAACAGGTAAGGGCGTTTTTCTTTGAGCAAATCACCGTTAATACTCCCTATTTCCTCTGCTATCTGAACAGTGGCTTTGGTATCAAAATCTTCGGGTTTTGCAAAAACAATATCCGCGATCTTCTCATTTTTTCCGTTTCCGAGGGCCTGTGTGGAACGACAGAATGCCTTTTCAAACTCCTCGGATGTAATTTCAACCTGAAAACGTTCTTCATCGGCAACCATCGGCCTGATCTGGAGAAAATTGAAATCGCTTTTGCGTTTTTTGTCCGGGCTCAGGTTGACTGAAAACTCAATCTCAATGGGACATCCCATCCCCTTCCTTCCCAATTCAAGCAAATCAGACAACAACCGGGGCAAGGGAAAGATGTCATATTTTAATACCTGGGCAAATGTCAGTATTTTAGGCCCCTGGATATAGCCCGTGTCCCTGATACGGTCCTCTTCATGCACATAAGTACTGGCGAGTGTCCTTACGGGAAACTCCTTTTCAGCATCATCCACTTCCCTTTTTTCAAGGTTGGAATCCTTCCATAATTTGGGTTCTTCAACACCGTTCTTGATTCTTAAGGCATAAAAGAAGCGTTGCGCGTTCGTAAGGATGTCCTGCACCGAGGAAAACTGGGGCATAATCTTTGGATATCTGGGAGAGAAGCGCAGAGTCTTTTCTCCTTCCACAACGGTTTTGCCCAAACCCAGGGCGATATGGGCAATCCCTTCTTCCGATTTCATATGTGATACCGGGTAGAAATTATGGGACTGGGCCACACCGGAAATAGCCGGGTAAAAATAATCCCCGTATCCCTTCCCGGAAAGTAACTGGATGATAACGGCCATTGCCTCCGCCTGGGGTTGATTAGAGGTGCTTCTGGAAAATGCCTTGGGGCTTTGGTAATAGGTAGACGCATAGACTAATTTGATGGCAGTAACGAGATGCTCAAGTCGAACGGATGGGTCGGGTTGGGAATCATGTAAGTCTGATAAAGCCCGGCATATGGCTGGAACTGGGCATCTTCCAACAGGCTTGAAGACCGGACGGACAGGGGTATCCTGACCTGAGCAACAAAGGCTTCAAGGTCTTTTATTAGCCATTCCGGCATTTTTGCTTTTAAAAAGGCTTCCGTAACTTCTTCATCAGTGAAGCCTTCCGCGGCATATCGTTCCAGATTGTTCCGGGTCACAAAGGATTCAAACCCGTCAGTGCAGATCACTAAAGTTTTTGGAATTCTAATCTTGATTTCCGGATATTTCTCGTTAATCTCCTGGTTCTGTGCAAGGACCGCGGACATAAAGGCCAGGCCCCGGGCCTTACCCCCTAAGGAGCCTTCACCGATCTTAAGAAAATCCATAATGTATGGATCGAAATTATCGGCCTTGAACCGGGCAACCACACCTTTCTGTCGCAATTTGCGTAGAGTCCGAATATTGGAAATAATATATTGCCTCATTTCGCCGGCATTGCAAAAGTCAGACGCCTGGACCTTACGAAATTTTGAGGCAAGGGCTATTTCGGAACGGGCCATTATCCAATTTGAAAAATGATTACGCTCTGCGTGATAGCAAATAGATTCATCCGGTATCCGGGAAAGTGTGGTTTCAAGGACGCGAAGATCGGAAGCCCTGTCAATTTCTGTCCTGTCCGGCATGCGGAACACAAAATCCCCAAAACCGAGGTGGTTCAGGAAAAAATCGTGTATCTCTGAAAGAAGGTGTGGTGAGTTTTTATCAAGGAATACGGCGGGAATTTGATTCGCCTTTTCCCTGTTTTTTGGTTGGGAACTCAAAAGGAGAAGCGGAACATCGGGTACTTCCTTCTTAATCCGGGAAAGCAGAAGAAATCCCGCATCATCATACAATTCATTGCCTTTTGGTAAACGCGCATCTGAAATAATGCCAAAGAGGAAGGGGCGGAACCTCTGGTAAAGCTCCATGGCCTCTTCATAGCTTGTGGCCAGAAGTATCTTGGGCCTCGCACGCATTGTG
This sequence comes from Deltaproteobacteria bacterium, assembly GCA_019310785.1. GTDB lineage: Bacteria > Desulfobacterota > DSM-4660 > Desulfatiglandales > Desulfatiglandaceae > JAIOSR01. Next base: position 2,168 of record JAFDDR010000288.1, on the reverse strand, counting down.
ATAAGCCTGTGCTCTTCGTTGAGCCCGGTTTTGAGCACTGCCTGGGTCTGTCTCACGATCTCTTTATAGATAAGCGGTAAAAAGGATGAGTAATAAACCGGGGAATCCTCAACCAGGATCAGGACCCGGACCATTGCCTTTTGAGTGTCGGCATCTACATTGAGGTGGTCTTCGGCATTTTTGACCATGGCCAGAAGGAGATCTGAATTGCCTGACCAGATAAAAACCTTGTCAATACCCTCGCAATTTTTGTTCTCGGGAAGCGGATAGATGCCCCTCAAGCTATGAGCCAGCAAGATAACAGGAATGTCCGGGTTTGTTTTTTTAACCTTCAGACCCAAAGAAAATGCATCCATTTCCTCAAGATGCGGGGTGGTAAGGACCATATCGAATTTTCTCATGTTCAAAAGGGCCAAGGCATCAAAGGCCGAAGAGGTCCGTGTCACCCTGGGCGGATGGCTGAGATTCAACCCGCTATACTCGTTTATGATTCTTGATGCGAGACTCCCGTCTTCCTCCATTATAAAGGCATCATAGGGGCTGGAAACCAGCAGGATCTCCCTCACCTTTATTGACATCAGTTCATGGTAGATCTTGAAACGGGCATAGAATTCCATTGGGAGGTCACCGTTTTGCAAGTCCTTATTGCCTCTGTCCGGGATAGCCCTGTCGGGTAGGTGTTCTTTGGGAAACGTGTCGATCATTTCATAAAAAATTCATAACTCAGGTTGTCAGGTTCACGGTTGGTCGCCTTAAACCGTGAACCTGTACCAGTTACGCATCAGGAATCTATTATCCCGAGGGCCTCTTCCCTGTATGCGTCCATTACATACGGAATGCCTGTAACTTTTGCACATTCTTCGGTAAGGGAGAAGATATCTTTCCTGCTGATATATTGAACCTCCCAGTTCCTGGACCCGGCCATTAATTGCTGGAGTCCTACCTTGATTTTATCCGTAGCGCTGAATAAACCCACGGCGCCTAACGGAAGATTGTCCGCTTCAGAGCCGTACTTCTCCTTCAGGACTTCGTAATTCATGAAGATTTCCTCTTTTGTAGAGCCAAATCTTGAAACTGTGGCCGGGAGCCCGCCTTGTTCGCCTCTCAGCCATCTTTCAGCATTCTTACCAACCATGCCCGGGATCATCAAGGCCCGGCCCATGCAAACGGCCTTGCAGTAAGGGGCACCTAAGGCTAAGGCCTTAAATACGTGATCCTCTGCGGAAAAACCGCCTGCAAAGGCTATATCCGGGACCCGCAGTCCCCTCTTGGCTAAACGATCACACAATTCATATGCCATGGAATGCAGATAGATGGAGGGGATGCCCCACTCGTTCATCATCCTCCAGGGGCTCATGCCCGTGCCGCCCGGCGCACCGTCTATGGTCAGAAGATCGATTTTGGCGTCGCTGGACCAACGGATGGCCATGGCCAGTTCCCTCATGGGGTAAGCGCCTGTCTTGAGCGTTATGCGTTTTGCGCCTAATTTGCGTATCCTTTCCACCTCTTTCATGAAGCCTTCCTGATCAATGAATCCGAGACGGGAATGGCGCTCGAACTGTTTCAGCGGACCGGCCTTGAAGGCTGCCTGGAAAGCGGGATCCTCGGGGTCCGGGGTCACGATATATCCTCGCCTTTTAAGCTCAATGGCCCGGTCTAAAGAGTTCACCTTGATCTCTCCACCAATACATTTGGCGCCCTGGCCCCATTTCAATTCAATAGTCTCTACTCCGAGTTTATCTATGACGTATTCGGCTACTCCGTTGCGGGTATCCTCCACGTTCATCTGCACAAGGATACCTTCGTGGTAGCGCCTATATTCTCTTATGCGTCGGTCCATCTCCGGGGATTTTTTTACCATGCCATTACTGTCTAACTCCAGATCGGGATCAATACCGCACACATTTTCGCCGCAAACAAGGGTAATGCCGCTTATGGCGGCCCCTATTGCAAAATGTTCCCAGTTTTTTCGCGCAATATCCGTGCTTCCGAGGGCCCCGGTGAATATGGGTACCTTCATTTTCACCTTTTCGGTTACGCCAAAAGACGTTTCAGTATTGACCGCGGGAAAAGTTGCCTTGTCCGGGTCCGCGTCCACTCCCTTTGCTCCAAGTGCATACCCCATAATATTCAAATGCGAATAATCAACGGGATAGTCCTTGTCCGCA
>JAFDDR010000287.1 GCA_019310785.1 Deltaproteobacteria bacterium | reverse complement strand
CATTATCAGCAAGGAGAAGTTCAATGATTTTTCTGGATGTGTACTCCGCCACATCGGCAAGTCCGTCTAACGGCATATAAGATAGGGCATTGGCGGAAAAAAGACAAGTGGCAGAGGCCGGGAATTCATCGTCCGGCAGATAAAAGATATAACAGAGGGCAATTTTGGGCAGGGGAAAGAGGATAAACGATAAATCACCGCCTGAATCAGGCGGGCCATCCAGGCCATCAAAGATTGTTTTTATTTTTTCCTGCTTTTCCTGAATCGAAGGAACATGGGGAATCAGCACTCTTTCGCTGTTGGCGCTGAAAGCGCCCCAATAGGGCATGCTGCCCGGCAGATCCTTAAATGCTTTAAGGGGTTTGAGCCTTACAGGATCAGGACCGGCGTGGAGTGCATAGAGAGATATCAGTACCCCCTTCGGGTCCACAACGGTTTCGCCGGACAAGGTTATATCATCAGGAACAATACGGCAGTCCTCACCAAAGGCCCTGAAGCCGAAAACATCGCCCTTTGTCTCCGCCCCGAGGTATATTTCCACACCTTTGCGGGGTAATTGGGCATAAAACCCGGATAGGTTTTCACGAATGATCTTTTCGTAATTTGTGCTCACCGGGGATATCTCCTCTCAGACCACGATAAATCGTATTAATTTCGATATCATAGTCACTGGGGATAAATCAAGCATTGCTCATCTCATCGAGTTTCTCTATTGAAAAAAAAATCAAAAAAATATAATAATGGGCCTGCGCTGACACATGGGGTTTTCCCCTGGTTTTTAGATTAAACTTCTGAGAGGAACTGCGAATGCTTATTGACATGGCTGATAGATACTCATTTCTGGATAGAGACGGGAAGCCTTTGAACCTGGACCGGACGACGGCCTTAGATCAATACGGTAAAGAGCATGGCCCGGTTTTCAGTAACCTGACATCGATCATCATCATTTCCGCGGAAAGGGGAACCGATACTAAGCGGTGCGTGGAATCCGTTTTCGAAAACACGGCCGAACCGTTTGAGATAATCCTGAGCGATGTGGGGTCGGGCAGGGAAACCTTAGAGATAATCACGAATATCGAGGATGCGCACAAAAATGTCCACGTCATATACAACAGGCAGAGCACGGGCACAACCGGGCAGCGAAACCAGGGCATTTACTTTTCAAGGGGAGAATACGTGGTCGTGATGGATAATGATGTTCTCGTGCTGCCCGGATGGTTGAAACATCTGAAGGAGACCGCTAAAACTGATGAAAAAATCGGTATGGTTGGGGCAAAGCTCCTGAGGGCAGAGGTCGAGAACGTATATTACTGCGGCTGTCACACCGTCACACTGGAAAAAGAGGGCACAATCTACGGGATCGGGCTCACCAAGTCAGGGCAGATGGGAAATCTCAAAAGGTATGATCCGCTTGTCATGGAAGGTGGACAAGTTCCGTGGTATACCACGACAGCCCTTTTAGCCAAACGTAGGGCTTTGTTCGAGGCCGGAGGTTTTGATGATATGGTGGACGGTAAAGGGATATTCATTGCAAATGAGGACAAGGACCTGTCCATGAACATCCGCAAAGCCGGGTATAAGATCTACTACTGCCCGGATTCGGAAGCCATACACAATCATGACTACTCCAAGGTGGACAGGAAAGACTCTTACCACAGCAGATACCGCCTCAGGATGGACCAAATAGTTAGGGACACAGAGTACTTTTTGAACAAGTGGGGCATCACCTATCTCATCGAAAAACTCCCGCACGAGGACAACTCAAAGAAGTGGGATGGTAAAGAGCTGGTTCGTGTAGATCTCAGATTGGATTCAGATGAGTTCAAGAATGATATTGTCACTCTTATTAAGCAGTAGGGTGGGCAAGCCGTGAACCTGACAACCTGGGTATTTACAAATTCTTAAACAATTTTATCGGAGGAAACCATGTCAGACTTTTTCCAGAACGGCGAAATAGCCACATTTCACCGGCTCAGGCATCGGGACATAAGCGAGCTTGAGGCCGAACTCGAGGAGGCCACAAGGCATCACCCTGTTTCCTTAGTCCTGCCTTATATACCTGTTGAACTTAAGGGGCGAGGCCTTCCAAGGATTGTAGAAGAACTGCGTCACGTCAGGTATCTCAAAAACATCATCGTTACGATTGGAAATGCAAACGCAGGAGAATTTATGGAGGCAAAGAAGTTCTTTTCAGTCCTTCCGCAAAAGCCCAAATTGATTTGGTGTACAGGTCCGAGGATTGAAGAACTCTACAGCCTCTTTTCCGAGCATGGAATCAATGTGGGTGAGGATGGCAAGGGAAGATCTGCATGGACTGCCTACGGATATATTCTTGCACGCGAAGATAGTGACGTTATTGCGTTGCACGACTGTGATATTGCCTCGTATGACCGCGATTTACTTGCCCGTCTCTGTTACCCGGTTGCCAATCCAACCATCGACTTTGAGTTCTGCAAGGGATATTACAGCAGGGTCACGGACCGACTGCACGGGCGTGTGACACGCATATTTGTGACACCCTTAATCCGTGCATTGAAAGCGACCTTAGGTTCCAACAGGTTCCTGGATTACCTTGACAGCTTCCGGTACATTTTAGCCGGTGAATTTTCAATGGGCACGGAACTTGCCCGGCGGATCAGGATTCCAGGTGACTGGGGAATAGAGGTCGGAGTATTAGCCGAAGTCCATCGCAATTGCGCACTGCGAAGAATATGCCAGGCCGACCTGGCGGATAATTATGAACACAAGCATCAATCTCTGACTTTTGAAGATCCGGACAAAGGTCTTTTAAAGATGGGCACGGATATCGCCAAGTGCATATTCAGGACCATGGCGAGTAGGGATACACCCTGACGAACGAATTTTTCGTATCGTTGAGGGCGAGCTACCTGCGTATGGCACAGGATCTTATCGCCCTTTATGCGTGCGATTCCCGGATTAACGGGTTCAATTACGATCGACACGCGGAAGGCAGTGCGGCAGAGGCATTTGTGCAGTGCATTGTGAGCGCGGGAAATCAGTTTCTTGAAGCGCCCATGGAGGCCCCTTACCTGCCCAACTGGAACAGGGTAGCCTCGGCCGTTCCCAATATCTTCGAGCGGCTGATAAGTGCAGTGGAGGAGGATAACAGGGATTGATGAAAAAGAAACCGCTGAACATTCTGGTAGCCGCTTCCGAGGCCGCCCCCTTAGCCAAGGCCGGTGGTCTCGGTGATGTGGTGGGGAGCCTCCCTTTGGCTTTGATGGACCTGGGCTGTCGGGTCACCGTGGTGCTGCCCGCCTATCGCCAGGCCCTTGAACAAATTGGTGATTACAGGATCACGGCTAAGGGCCTGCCCGTTCGTCTGGGTAAATCCGGACTATCTGCGGATATCCTTATGGGGAAA
>JAFDDR010000087.1 GCA_019310785.1 Deltaproteobacteria bacterium | reverse complement strand
ACCCATAAAGCTCGCTCAGGCGTTGACAGGTGAGCTTGCGTGTTGAGACGGTTTGCTTGCCAAGACAGTTTTGATCAATGATGGCAGATACATAGGATTCACGCTGGGCACCTTGCTCCTGGTCTGCAAACAATAAATCCAGCTCTTTGAACATGATGGTTCTGCTGGTGTGGGTGCCTTTATTTCCTACCCGGAATCCCGCCTTGATCCAAGGGCGAGAAACTTCTGAATCCCGTAAGAGAGCATTTTCTTTGAGTATTGGATCTTGTTTCATGCCAACCTTTCTTTTTTAGCCTGCAAGTTTGCAGGCCAAATTATATTTTAATTTAGACTTAGTTGTCAAGGAAAAAATGCCTAACATGCACATTCATGAAAATCGAAATTATATTTTAATTTAGACTTAGTTGTCAAGGAAAAAATGCCTAACATGCACATTCATGAAAATCGCGGAAAACGGGGAGCGTCACGGTGGTGTTTCAGATAGCTTTTCAAGCTACCAGGATATCAGCCGACCGGGAAACCTGAGATATGTCTGACTGATCCACACTTGGCCCTAATTACAGGTACCTGCTATCTATCCCTAAATTTCAATCGTATCAGGACTGTGGTGATATTTAAATTATACCTTGGGTTCCTTCCACCACGGGTAAAAATCGGGCATATCGGTCGAGGCACTCATGGTAAACTTGGGAGCACGTCTTTCTAAAAAGCTCTGGACGCCTTCGTATGCGTCCTTCTCCCGGCCCGCCCAGAAAATGCAGCGCGAGTCAATAAGATGAACCGACTGGGGATCATCTTCACTGAGGCCGTGCCAGAGGAGTCCCTTGCTGAGGGCTACCGAAACAGCGGAGGTGTTTTCTGCGATTTCTCTTGCAATTTTCATGGCCTTTGGAAGCACCTGATCCCGCGGCATCACATAATTGAACAGGCCGGAGTTCGCTTCTTCCTTAGCCTGAAACACCCGCCCCGTATATACAAGTTCCGCGGCCTTGGATATCCCCACAATGCGGGGCAGAAACCAGGACGAACATGCCTCGGGAACAATGCCCCGCCTCGCAAAAACAAAACCGATTTTTGCGTCCTCGGTCACGACCCGGATATCCATGGCCAAAGTCATCGTGATACCAACGCCCACTGCATGACCGTTAATCGCAGCAATCACAGGCTTGCGGCATCTAAATACTGCAAGCGATACCTGCCCGCCACCGTCCCGATGCTCACTCATGGAAACCTTTCTTCCCTCTCTTATATCTCGGTCAAAGGTCGAACCGCCGGAAGACAGGTCCGCGCCCGCACAAAACGCCTTGCCCGCGCCCGTCACCACAATAACGCGCACCGCGTCATCAAGATCAGCCTCTGCGAATATCCGGATAAGCTCATTTCGCATTGTGGGGGTAAAGGCATTCAACTTGTCAGGACGATTAAGCGTGACCGTCGCAACACCATTCTCAATTTCATAACGTGTCTGTGATAAATCCATTTGAGTAATCGACTCCTTGCAGATTCTTTTTTAGATTTCTCCCTGCGGTCGAAATGACACAAAACCTATTCACGGACAGCCCCCTAAGTTCGGCAGGTGTTCACGAGGCGCCCTACCCCACCTATTTCGACAACCACCTCATCTCCGTCCTTCATGTAAACGGAAGGATTGCGGAAGGCCCCAACTCCGCTGGGCGTTCCGGTCAGAATTATGTCACCGGGGAACAGTGTAAAATGCCGGGAAAGAAAGCTGATCAACTCGGGGACCTTGAATATCAATAAATCGGTGTGGCTGTCCTGCATGAGCCGACCATTAAGCCAACACCGGATTTTCAGCGAATGGGGATCGGGTAACTCATCAGCAGTTACAATCCATGGTCCCAATGGACAGAATGTATCCAGGGATTTTCCCCGCACCCACTGGCCATCCCCAAACTGCAGGTCCCTGGCACTCACGTCATTAGCGCATGTGTAACCGAAAACCCGGTCACGTTCGCGTCCCAGGTTATCTCATCATTTTGTCCGATCAAACTGTTCGGGAACTTGGCGAATACCAGGGGTGCTTCAGGTAGCTTGCCTTTGCTGTTGCCCGTATTTAATCAGATCAATCATGTCCCCATCAAAATCAATGGGGATAAGGCGCTCTGCATGGATCAACCCCAGGCGAATGTCGTTATTATCGTAAAACTGTGCAATTTTCATGTCTCTTTTACTCCCTTTACAGAATCACACAAGAGCATTTTCCGGTCAAGGGCGAAAAACACCTTGAAATACATTTCATGTACGATTAACCTCTTTCTGATGAAAGAAAATAATCAAATAAAAGCAGATTCCCTCAGAGAGAGCCATCCCCACCCTTCCAAAGAGACCTTCTGCAGCTTCTGTCATCTTCTCTATGACAGGCATCTGGTTGCGGGCGTGGGCGGAAATATGGCTGCGCTGAGCGGTGAAAATATATTTCTTACGCCGTCCGGGTACTCCCTGCGTGAAGTGAAGCCGGATATGGTGGTGACGGTCAATGGTAAAGGCATCGTGATTGAAGGAGCAAACCCCACTAAGGACGCCGCCATGCACTTAGGCGTCCTGCGTGTAAGGCCGGATGTAAACGTGGTCTTCCATGTCCACGGGGCATATCTTGTCGCAGCATCGGTCATGCTGGAACCCGGCCCTGATACGCTTCCGCCACTTACTCCCGGGTTTGTTTATTATGCTCACCCGCTTTCCATGCTCCCATTTTTCGTTCCCGGCACACAGATACTCGCTAAAACCGTTGCTGAAAAATTTGCAGAGAGACAATGTCGAGCCGTTCTTCTCCAGAATCACGGTCTTGTGACTGTTGGAAAAGACTTTCAGGAGGCGCTCAATGTCGCGGAGGAGATTGATGAGGCGGCCCGGATCTTTGTCTTGACAGATGGGAAGGCAACGGTCATTCCTTCCAAGGATTTAGAAAAGATACGTTAAATTGGTCATTTCCCAAATTATTTATTTTGACAAAATCATGATCTTTGTTATAAAAGTTTAAAATATGTTCATAATGGAGGATAAGGAGGTAGACAAGAGCTATGGCTAAAGACAGCCCCCTGAAAGACAAGGTCGTACTGGTGGTGGATGACGAGCCTGATGTCCTGGAAACCGTGGAGGAAGAGCTCGACATGTGCCTGGTCCACAAAGCAACCGATTACAATACAGCTCTTCAATACCTACTGAGTTATACCTATGATTTTGTTGTCCTTGACATCATGGGGGTAAACGGTTTTGAGCTCCTTAAAAACTCCGTATCCCGGGGATTTCCGACTATCATGCTCACCGCTCATGCCCTCTCACCGGAATCTTTGAAAAAATCCATAAAGTTAGGGGCCGTCTCCTTTCTTCCCAAAGAAAAAATGTCCGAACTCAGCTCATACCTCGAAGACGTATTTACGGGAGGAGGCAAACTGGTCTGGCAAAGGCTTTTTGACAAAATGGGTGGCTATTTCAACAAACGGTTTGGCCCCGACTGGAAAGAAAAAGACAAGTTTTTCAAAGAATTTGAAGATGAATTAAAGAAGGAACTGAATGATTAAATGGGACACCTTTCAGGACTCCAGGAATATTTAGATGCAGCATACAACATCTCTATTTTTGACCAGGCCCTCGCCTCAGGGCATGTATGGGTGTTACATATCCATACCCATCGCATTATCAAAGCTAAGATTATAGAGAACCTCAGGTATGACGTGAAGGTGAGCGTTAATGGGGCGGCAGATGAGGTCCTGCCCAAAACCGATGTTAAACTTATCTACCCGGAAGGCTTAGCCGGATCTATCACACCATTTATAAAAACAGACAAAAAGGTCAGGGACCTCGGACTGGAGCCTATAATTTCCCCTAAAAAAAGATATCATATCAAAAACAAATCCCTTTTCCCCCTTATGAAAGAAAGATCGGTCCTTTTTTTTACACTCCTTGAAGGTGAAATCATTAAAGGCATTGTGGCCGGTTTCAGCCGTTATGAAATAACGATCAACATGAAGGGAGGGATACCGGTGACAATCCTGCGGCATGGCATCTACGACCTGTGCAACAAAAAAGGGCGATGCTTTCTGAAATCCTTTCAGGAAACACACAGGGATTGGGAAAAAAGCCCCCTTTTTATCCCATCCGTTACTGAGTAAAAGGCTATGTGGGACAGCAGGGGGTATCGCAGGCATTGTTCTTAATTACGGTGGGCGATCTACGATACCACAGCCGATCCGGCAGGCCCATGTTCCGGCCAATCGACTCAGGCGGAGGGAAGAGGCTTCTTAAAGCCACAGCCTTTTTTCCTACAGACCAGAACAGGTCCCGAGGCTTTTTTTTGTTTCACACTTAGAACCTTTGTCCCGCATTCAGGGCAGACGTCATCAAAGGGCTCATCCCACATGGCAAAACTGCATTTCGGATACTGGCTGCACCCGTAAAACTTCCTGCCTTTTTTGGATGTCCTTTGCACAAGCATGCCCTGACAACCTTTCTCAGGACAAGGCACATTCGTGGTTACAGGTTCCTTTGGCCATATATTCTTACATTCAGGATATCCGGAACAGGCAATAAATGGTCCGAACTTTCCGTTCTTTACCACCATGGGCCTGCCGCATTTCTCGCATGTACCCGCCTCTTTTACCTGCCCGGAGGTTTCTTCAACAACAATCTTCCCCTTCTCGTCCCTGTGAAAATTGGCCGTGTTTCTGCATTCGGGATAGCCTGTACAGGCCAAAAACAGGCCGTTTTTGCCTGACTTTATGGCCATTGGCCGGTTGCACTCAGGGCAAGTAATGTCCGTCAGGACTTCCCCCTTCATCTCCTGCTTTGCCTTTTCCAGGTCCTTACTGAATGACTCGTAGAAATCCTCCATCAAACGGGTCCATTTGACCTCGCCCCGCTCGATTTTATCCAAGTTGCTCTCCATCCGGGCCGTAAACGCGGTATTCAGAATGTCGGGAAAACTCTTGACTAAGAGATCTGTAACGAGGAAGCCTAATTCAGTCGGTTTGAAACGTTTCTTCTCCCTAACCACATATTCCCTGCCGCTGATATTGGCCAAGATCGCCGCGTAAGTCGAGGGTCTGCCGATCCCGTTTTCCTCCAATGCCTTGATAAGGGTTGCATCAGTGAATCTCGGCGGCGGCTGCGTGAAGTGCTGGGCAGGTTCCAACTCGATGAGGTTAAGGACCTGCTCTTCTTTCAAGGGGGGGAGTTGTCCATCCCTGCTATTCTCGGACTCAGGTCCATTGGAGATCTCTTCATAAAGGGCAGTAAAACCCCTGAACACAACGATCGAACCCGATGCCCTGAAACTCGCATTTCCGGCTATTATATCGGCCTGTGTCTGATCCAATATGGCCGGATTCATCTGACATGCGACAAACCTTTTCCAGATAAGAGCGTAAAGAGATCGCTGGTCTTTTGTAAGAAAGGGAGAGACAGTTTTCGGATCAAGCTCCGTTGATGTTGGCCTGATTGCCTCGTGGGCCTCCTGGGCACCCTTGCGACTCCTGAACCGGTTGGGCTTACCAGGCAGGTAATCCCTGCCAAAAGCCTCCCGAATAAAATCCCTTGCCTGTGATATGGCATCATTCGAAACCCTGAAGGAATCGGTCCTCATATAGGTAATGAGTCCAATCTGCCCCCGATCTCCTAATGCAACTCCCTCATAAAGGTTCTGTGCAACGGACATGGTCTTTTTTGCAGAAAACCCGAGTCTCCTGTATGCCTCTTGCTGGAGAAGGCTGGTCGTAAAAGGCGGGGGAGAATTCTTCTTTTTCTTTTTTCTAATAACCTTTGAAACCCTGAAGACCTTGTCTTTTATCTCAGACACAATCTTAAGGGTCTGCTCCTCATTCTTGAGGTCATGTTTTTTGTCTTTGTATCTCAAAAATCGGGCCTTGAAGGGGGGAGGCTCATTCGACTCGAGATGGGCCGTCAAAGACCAGTATTCCTGTGATTCAAATGCGTGGATTTCCCGCTCCCGATCACAGATCATCTTGACCGCCACGGACTGGACCCTGCCGGCGCTGAGACCCCTCTTTACCCTGGTCCACAGAAGGGGGGACATCTGGTATCCGACAAGTCGATCTAAAACCCTCCTGGCCTGCTGGGACTCGAACTTGTCCCTGTCAAGAGTCTGGGGTGAGGCGACCGCTTCCCTGATGGCCTTTGCGGTAAGCTCGTTAAAAAGGACCCGATATATCTTAGGTGCCCCGTTTTTCAGCTCACGGGCAATATGCCAGGCAATGGCCTCCCCTTCCCTGTCAGGATCGGGAGCTAAGTAAACAGCATCGACCTTCTTGCCCGCATCTTTTAGGGCCTTTAAAATTTTGCCCTTTCCCTTGATAGTCACGTATTCCGGCCTAAAATCATGTTCAATATCCACGCCCAATTTATTGACCGGAAGGTCCTTGACGTGACCGACCGAGGCCATGATCACAAAATCCGGTCCTAAATATTTCTTGATGGTCCTGGCCTTGGCCGGTGATTCAATAATAAGTAAGTTCTTTGGCATGCCTTTTATCCAATAGAGAAATTCTGAGACCTCAAGGGCCAGCTTTGTTCGTCACCAGTGGGGATTTGCTTTGTTGGTGTCTTATTGAGTTATTTAAATTCCAAATATCAAATCCCAAATCCCAAACAAATTCCAATGACCAAAATTCGAAAATCCAAACAATGTCTTGTCCTGGAAGGTTTTGGTCATTTTATATTGGAATTTGAGATTTATTTGTTATTTGGTGCTTGGAATTTGTATTTTTTGACACAAAACTCCAAGCCATCTATCTCTGACTTGTCCCGGAAAACCAGATTTTCAATAAAAAAAATAGTTGCTCAGCGAACGAACATCTTACCCGGAAGCTGTTTAATGAGCCCCTTCAGTTCCATTTGCATCAGGATACTCGATATTTCACCCGCATCCAGGTCCGTCATCCTGACGATGCGGTCAATATGCATAGGATAAGCCCCTATTAATTCATAAATCTTTCTTTCAGGCTCATCCATCTCCGGCGACCTGTCTAAGTCTCCTCCCAAGACATCGCGTCCATGTACGGGTTTTTTAAAAAAATCGAATTCTTCAAGAATATCGTCCGCGTTTTCAACCAGTTTTGCGCCCTGCTTTATCAAAAAATGGGTCCCGGTACTCTTAAACGAATCAATGCTTCCCGGCACGGCAAAGACCTCACGATCCTGATCCAATGCCAGCGATGCCGTAATCAGAGAACCACTGTTTCTGGTTGCCTCCACAACGCAAACCCCCCTGCTCAGCCCGCTTATAATGCGATTACGTATTGGAAAATTCCTGGGTTCTGGAGGGCTGCCAATGGGGAACTCCGAGATAACAGCCCCATTTTCAACCACCTGAGCAAACAGTTTTTCATTCCCCGGTGGGTAAACCCTGTCGATTCCAGTTCCCATGACCGCCACGGTAAAACCCTTACCCATCAGGCACCCCCTGTGAGCAGCGGAATCGATTCCCTTTGCCAGGCCACTGACCACCCCGACCCCGCGTCTTGCAAGCCCCATCCCGATTATCTCCGCGGCCTTGAGTCCGTAATGTGTCGGAAGCCTCGATCCCACAACGGCAATGAATGTCTGATTGCTGGGAATATTTTTTCCTCTGGCATATAATAACATCGGGGGTTGATGTATTTCTTTTAAAAAACTCGGGTACAATGGGTCCACATAGGTAATGATCCGGGCACTACATCTTTCCACCTTCTCCAATTCCGCTTCAGGGTCTTCGCTGAATTCCCTGTTGACAATTTTACGGGCCACCTCTTTGCGAACGCCCTCCACCCTGGCCAGTTCACGAAGATCCGCCTCAAACACCGCTTCCGGATTGACGAATCTTTCCAGCAGGTTCCTAAAGCCGACATTGCCCAACCCGGGAATAAGATAGAGGGCCAGCCAAGGGCATCTTTCATCCGACCACGTTTTCATGGAATGTCAAAAATAATAATCTCCCTCAACCCGCCAGAGGCGAATAAATCCCTCTTTAGAAAAAGGGGACTTAAAAGACTTCCCCCCCCTTTTTTAAAGGGGGGGTCAGGGGGGATTTCGGATTTAGGCAAACATGGCGGGAATATAAAACAGAATGGTGTAATTTAGTCAAGTTTTAAAATCGTTTTCGCGATTTTAAAATTACTCAACAGGACATTCAGGCAATATTGAAAGAACGCTTTGGGCCTCTGCCCAATCAAGGCTTTTCACGACAGCGCCCACGGAAAATTCCTTTTTGGCAGCCACAACCACGCCGGTCGCAGTATCCTGCCTCGATTCCAGTATGAGTAAATAACCCATAAGCATTTCAGAGAATGAAGGCTTTCCAGAGGCATCAACAATCCTTTTCCTCACGATCTCAAAAACATTTCCCCTGCGAATTCCGTTGTTAAAGCCGTGGGCTAAGTAGACCACAGACCATTGGCCAATGAGGTCATGTAAATCCTTAACAGCGGCAATGTTTGAGATCAATTCGCGACCCGCAGGCAGAGGTCGAACACAGGGAGAAATCTGTTCATAGGACAGAACAGGATTGCTAACATGGATCTCTTTGTAACCCTTAACTATTTCAGCCTCGAACAAATTCTTTTTCGCCCGCTCCTTTACCCATCCCTTGATCTCATTTGTTGCCTTTTCACTCACCTGTTCCTTGATAATGACTCTTCCCAAAAAAGTAATAACAACACCAAGCTTCTTTCCCGTCAAAGGGTCCTTGAGTGGCCGCCGGGACTGACGGTAGATAGTGAAAGTATCTCCGGGGTTGACCTGTCGGTCCCTATCAAAGACAACGTATACAATATCGCCTTTGGACAAAACGACTTTTTTACCTTGTGCGGAAGCAATATACCCCAAGGGCGCCACCGCTTTTGTGGACAAAAACCCAATGGTCTCCACATTGGTTAGCCCTGAAACGTTAATGCCCGTTGTCTTCTGAGATTCATCGGAGGGTGGTTCCGGCTTGGTCGCCTTGGTCTCAGCAGTTGGAACCTCTTTGGCAGGTTCCTTTTCCAGCAGGGTAACAACATCTCCCGGCTTGAGAAGATGCGGGTTCGTAATGAAGGGATTCATCTCCCACAGTTTTGGCCACAGGTCAGGGTCTCCATAATATTTTTCGCAAATACTCCACAGGGTATCACCCTTCTGCACGGTGTGGGTGAGAGGCTGCGCCCAGGTTGTCACGCTAATGCTCGAACCAACGAACCACACGGCAATCGCTATCAATAAAACAGCCAAACAATATCTATTTTTCACTGCTTTGCCCTCGCACTAAAGGTTTCCGTTAAAGCTCAAGTTTTTCGTAAGTTATGTCCATTTACCGGTAATTGTCAAGTCCTTTTTAGTGCGCCTGGCAGAAGGCTTTCCGAAGTACCTTCTATCTTTTTCATATAAAACACTTTACAAAATCATTTATTTCATTAGATTATCCCCAGTCTCAAGGTAAAATAGTGGAATTTTGCCGCGGAGGCTGTCTCAGAAACCAGGCTTTTCGGCAGGTGGCAGAGGTTAAATCCAAATTATACAATGCCTATTTACGAATACGAAGCATTAAACCCGAAAAAAAGCTGCCAGGAATGTATTAACCGTTTTGAAATCATTCAGGGGATTAAAGAAGAACCCCTTTCCCGCTGCCCGCATTGCGGCCAAAAGGTCAGAAAAGTCATATCCTGGTGCAGGGCCGCTGTCATTGAAACTTCTGATGAGCATCTCAGCGTGGAAAAGAAGATTACCGAATATGAGAAACAGGGCATGTGGAGCCATGCAGCCGAATTAGCGGACAAACATTCGGAAAAGATAAAAGACAAGGGCATAAAAACAAGGGCCCTTGATAACTATAAAAAGGCAGGATATGATGTCGATTCCCTTGAAAAACATGCAAAAACAAACGATATTTGAAGGAGGGTTGGTTTTATGAGACGGAAATTGGATAATTTGTCTTTTCCTAAACCTGTGGTCTTTACTGCGCTGATCTGGCTGATAATCTGTTTTGGTTCTTCCGCATCGGGCGGGGAAAATAAGAAAAACCTGCCGGCCCGGGGCATTTCGGTGTCCCTCGAGTATACGGGAGTGGTGATTTCCGAGGGTGAAGACGTCAGCATTGACGTGAAGGTAACCAACAGGGGAAGACAGGATGAAAACATTGATCTCACTGTCACATCTATTCCCAAAGGATGGAAGGCCTGGATAAAGACCTACAACTTCGGGGTGACCGGAGTTCATGTTGCAAGTGATAAATCCAGGAGCCTGACCCTCCGTGCTGAACAGGAAAAAGGAGTGGGACCCGGGAAATATACCTTTGGCATCAAAGCACAGACTGCTGATTCCAGGTTCACATCGACAAGTCAGATGGTAATCACGGTCAAAGGGAAAAAGGAGGAAAAAAGGAAAAAAGGGATCAACATCATTACATCCTATCCCGTACTCAGAGGGCCAACGGGAGGCAAGTTTGGTTTTTCCTTAGAGGTTGAAAACAAATTAGACAAGGACGGCATCTTTAACCTCACAGCCCAGGGCCCTGAAAACTGGGACATCAACTTTAAGCCTGCCTATGAGGAAAAATTCATCTCCAGCCTGAGATTAAAAGCGGGCCAGAGCCAGACCGTGGCAGTCGAGGTGAAACCTTACCCCTGGGAAAAACCGGGACAGTATCCTATCATGGTCAGGGTCAGTTCCCCGCAAGCCAAAGGAGAGGCTGCGTTGAGTGTCGTCCTGACCGGCACTTACAAGCTGGATGCGGGCACGGCAAACGGCCTTTTGTCATTAGACGCCTTAAAGGGAAAGCCTGCTAATCTCTCGTTCTACATCAAAAACAGCGGCTCTGCCCCACTCAACAATATGCAGTTTCTTTCCTTTAAGCCGGAGAACTGGAAAGTGGAATTCAGCCCTGAAAAACTTGACACCTTAGCCCCCGGAGAACTGAAACAAGTCGAGTTATCCATCACACCTACTGACAAGGCCCTTGTAGGAGATTATTCGGTAGGCATCACCGCAGAAGCGGGCAAGATATCCAAGACCCTCGAATTCAGGGTCACTGTCAATGCCTCCACTGCCTGGGGCTGGATAGGTATAGGCATTATTCTTCTGGTGGTGGCCGGTCTCGTGTCCCTGTTCATCCGGTTAGGAAGGCGTTGAAATGGAAACCCGTACAATTATCCAGACCATAAACCTGACCAGGAAATATAATCACCTGTCAGCAGTGGAAAACCTCAACTTTGAGGTAAAAGAAGGGGAAATATTTGGGTTCCTGGGTCCCAACGGCGCGGGCAAAACCACTACACTGCTGATGCTTCTGGGCTTGAGCCAGCCATCTAAAGGGTCCTCCAAGGTCTGCGGGCTGGATCCTTTAAGAAAGGCTAAAGAGGTCAAGCGCCTTGTGGGTTATCTTCCTGAAAATATTGGTTTTTATGGGGATTTGGATGCGGTTCAGAACCTGGAATATGTTGCAGATCTGAATGGTATGGGACGTGATAAAACGTCGAAAAAAATCGAAGAATTATTGGAGATGGTCGGTCTCAAACAGGATGCGCACAAAAAATTGGCCGCGTTCTCCCGGGGAATGAAACAGCGCTTGGGGTTTGCAGAAGTCCTCATCAAAGACCCGGAGGTCCTCTTCCTTGACGAGCCCACCCTCGGTCTGGACCCCGACGGTGCGATTAGAATCATAGACCTGATCGGATCATTAAACCTGGACAGAAAAATCACGGTGCTCATCTCATCCCACGATCTTTACCAGGTGCAAAAGATATCCCATCGAGTCGGGATCATGATAAAAGGGAAGATGGTGGCCGAAGGGTCCGTTGAATCTTTGGCAAGGGAAAAATTCGGAGTTGATGAAAAAGAATATTCCTTGGAAGAAGTTTATATGAAATACTTCCATGAGGTATAAATATGCAGGGTCTTTTCGCTGTTTTCAGAAAGGAATTTCGCGATCACTTCAGCAGCAACAGGTTTGTGATCCTCTTTGCCCTGATTGCCATGGTCAGTTTTATAACCTGCTACATGGCGGGGCTCCACCTGAAAGAAAATCTGGAAGGGCTCGCCACGACCGAATTCCCTTTTCTCATGCTTTTCAGCACACCCGGGGCCCTGTTTTCAATGGTCCAGTTCGTGGCCTTTTTCGGGCCCCTTATCGGACTCGTCCTGGGTTTTGATTCTATTAACCGTGAAAGGGCACACGGAACCCTGATTAAGCTTATCTCCCAGCCCATTTACCGGGACGCGGTTATCAACGGGAAATTCCTGGCCGGTGTAGCCACGATCAGCATTATGCTTCTTTCTATTGTCTTAGTCGTTTCCGGTCTTGGAATGGCCTTTGTGGGACTCGTTCCTGGAATTGAAGAGCTGTGGCGCCTCTTTGTTTACATGATCATCAGCATTTTTTACATCTCCTTCTGGTTAGGGGTTTCCATACTGTTTTCCATCCTTTTCAGAAGCATCGCCACATCTGCATTGGCATCGGCCGCGCTCTGGATTTTCCTCTCCTTTTTTATATCACTCGGGGCTGACGTGGTTGCCAATACGGTCGCGCCTGTGGACAGGCAAAAGGAAACAAAACCGGAAATCCTGATAAAAAATGTCCGGGTCAAGGAAATGGTTTCGCTTTCTTCCCCCATGGTCCTCTATTCCGAGGCCACTGCTATAATTATTGATCCCATGCGCAAGACAACGCGTTCACTGGTCCTCATGAGTCCAATGGAGAAACTCTTATCGTCTCGTTTTCAGAATCCCCTCCCATTGGGCCAGAGCATCATTGTTGTGTTTCCTCATATAACTGCCCTTATTGCCATAACCCTGATCTGCTTTGCCATTTCATACCTGGTGTTTATGGTGCAGGAGATCAGGACATGATCCGGATAAATTTTGTGAACCTTCCGTCCAGATCATTTGAGGACACCCATTGATACTCCTCGCCAAATTCTTCCCAGACAAGAGATAAGGTCTCTTTAAGGGCTTCCGCGTCTTCAGCCTCAAGGAAGGGATCCAAGGCCATAAAATCGCGGACAAATTTTTGTCTAAATTCGGGAATCGGGTATGGAGGAACTTCCTTCCCGGCCCTGATGTGACCAAAGAATTCTTTAGCCTGTGCAAGGGAAATGCCCGAAAAACACGGCTCTAATTTTAGCACTTGCCGTGCCCAGAAATTAAAGAGAAGCTTGTGAAAGGTCAACCGGGATTCCTGAATGACCGCCTCATCCAATGGACAAAGCCCGGTCAATCGAGCAAGCAACCTGTCTAAGACCCTCAGGCGATTTATCAGCCTGGCGCAGGCATCCAATTCAGTGAGTTCTTCAAAGTCCTTGTATTCTTCTCCCTCTTTTAGACCCATATAAAAGCGGGGCTTATCTTCTAAAAGACCGGTTAGGGTTCCACCCCAGTCTTCGCCCCAAAAGCCGAACTCCAGATTGCGGGCATAAAACCAGCTTTTCTTGAGCCATGTCTCCGCTTCCCACTTCAGTTTCAGGGCCAGGCCGAATCCCACACGAAAAACAGACACTAAGGACTGGTCCCTCAAAAGCCTTCCTGCAGAATCAAGATCCTCACCGCACAGTTTTTCAAGGGTGAGGTTTAAATATCCTGCGGCTTTTCTGCATGTTTTGATCAGGACCTCAAGATCGTCGGCCCAAATACCGTCAGCCGAGAGGATCTGGTTACAAAGACCGGCAAATTCAAGGCGCATTCGGTCCAACAAGACACTATCGGTAACCCTTGAGAAGGCTTCCGTCAACAGGTTCGGGCCTCCGGCGTGGTACAGGGGCGAGAGGGGGACAAGAGAACGCTCTTTGTCATCTGTCAAGATAACCCTTGAGAAGGCTTCCGTCAACAGGTTCGGGCCTCCGGCGTGGTACAGGGGCGAGAGGGGGACAAGAGAACGCTCTTTGTCATCTGTCAAGATATGAGCTTTCTCCCCTGGGTCCCCAGTGCTAATCGTCCCGGCATCCAGAGGAGCATAAATTGAAAATGCTTCATCAAAGGGAAGAAAGCCATGTTCTGCCATGCGAATATTTCTCATACGGTACATGTCTTCTTCGATTTCCGCCGGGAGGACACCAGCAAGTCCCAAAAGCATGGCCTGGTAACGCTCAAGGTCATATTCGGCCATGGCTCGCAGGATATTTTCAATTGTTTCTCTGTGTCTTTTATCAAGGACCCTGAAATAAAAAACGCCGTCAAAGGCAACAAAATCTTCATCCGGTTGAAAAACCTCTTCTTCCTCTTCCTTTATTACCAACTGGATGCTTTTGAAGAAATAAAAATTGGCAAAGGCCTGGCCTTCTCCAAACAGCCACCTGGCAAGTCCATCAGGGTCCGCCTGCTTAAGTCTCTCAAGCCATTGGAAGGCCTGGTCCGGATTAAGGCGGTCTTTTCTCCACATTTCGAGATCCAGGAGATACTGCCACTGATCTTGAGATGCCAGTTCAAGCAGGGTGAGACAATCGTTATCGCCAACCTTTTTTACGAGCCAAAAAAAATCTTCATGTGGCAGGCCCCGGATCAATTCCCGTGGGTTATCCTCTCTCAAGATTCGATCCAGGGCCATTTCACCGGAAAGCGGGTATACTTCTTTCAGAATATCCGATGTACGGATAATGGGAGCTTTTTGCTTTCTTAAATCCGAAATTTTTCCATTTTTTTGTGTTTTCAAGGCCTTTGTCCTTTTGAAAAATTTAAATCCCGGGCAAGCACGGATAATCTCACGTTGAACAGGCCCGGGGAGGCTGTCCGAGAATGGCTTCGTAGCGGGATCAAGCGAAAATTTTGAGGGTAAGGCGACAAGACCAAAACGGCCGTAGGCATAGCAGTAGCCTACGTTGAGGACGTTTTGGGCTTGACAACGCAGCCATCGGAATTTGCAGCAGATCGCAGTAGAAGTCTATTCTCGGACAGCCTCCCATGAATGAGGTTCTGTGTGACAAGAGAAGAAACCAATTGATATTATTTGTAAAAGTTCACCAAGTGTCAAGGATTAGATTGGGAAGCGATAGAGTTTGAGCTTATCTATTTATGAATGAATTCCATATTTGACTTCCTTATAGATCTAACGATATAATATTACAAATAGAACACAGAATATACTACAAATTTCCGGAGGTATTATGATTGACTTCTTGGTAAAGGGCGGCATTTTCATGTACCCGATTATTTTGTGCTCCATTGTGGCGTTAGCTGTTTTTCTCGAACGCCTGTGGGTCTTAAGGCGCAAACATATCCTTCCCGAGGAGTTCATCCGCAATGTGAAAGAACTGCTCCAAAAACAGAAAATAGCTGAAGCGGTTTTTCTGTGCCAGAGTGATATGTCGTCCATTGCCAAAATCTTTTTGGCTGGTTTGAAAAGTACGCAACGGGGCATGTGGCTTGTCAAAGAAGCAATCGAGGAAAGAGGATCACGGGAGGCAACGATTCTTGAGAAAAATGTAGCCATACTCTCAACAATTGCCAATTTGACACCCCTTCTGGGTCTTCTTGGTACGGTTTCCGGTATGATCAAGACCTTTAATGCCATATCGGTCCACGGTATTGGTAACCCGGCTCCCTTGGCCGGTGGAATTGCCGAGGCCCTGATTACAACGGCTACAGGGCTTTGCGTTGCGATACCTACCCTGGTATGCTATCGGTTCCTGAAGGATAAGGCAGGTGCCCTAATTTTTGAAATGGAAGAAAACTCCATCAGGCTAATAGATCTCATGGAGAGCTACAGCCAGTCTGAGAACTGATCCGAACCGACCGGACAAAAGGTTTCAGTAACCGTGAACCTCTGAACCCTGAACCTTTGAACGCCTACAGGTTTTAATAAGCCATGCGATTTCGAAAACCCAAAGAGGAAGAGTCCAGTTTGGGGATTGCGCCCCTAATTGATGTCGTCTTTTTGCTCTTGATCTTTTTTATGGTAACCTCTCATTTCAATGTTGCTTCAGGGATTCCTATCAGGCTGCCCAAAGTGGCCCAGAAGGCATACGATAGAGACGATCAAAAAATCATGATAGTGATTGACAGAGAGGGCCGAACGTATCTCAAGGGTGAGAAAATTGATCTTAAGGACCTGGGTCCGAGACTGCAAAACATAGTGGAGAAAGAAGACTTGATTCATTTGCTTTTGCAGGCAGACAAGGACGTAAAACACGGCATGGTGGTTCATGTAATGGACTTAGCCAAAAGGGCGGGTGTATCTTCCATTATTATTGCGGCCCAGTGGGAGCCCAAAAAGGTATATTGAATTGACATCTGAAAAGAGGAAATTCTGGAAAATCCCATTGATTCTCCTCTGCTTCTTAGCACCCGTTATGATCTGGCTGGGGTTTGGTGAACAGGGTCTTATCCATTTATACCACACCGAGATGGAGCGTAAGGCATATGTGGAGAGGATACACCGATTAGCAGAGGAAAATCAGGCCCTGCTCGAAGAAGTGCACCGCCTTCGAACGGATATGGAATATATTGAATCCGTGGCAAGGAAGGAACTCAGCCTGATCAAAAAAAACGAGATAATATACCGGTTTGATAAAAGAGGACCTCGAGGTAAGGATACCGGAAGGATGATAAACAAAGACCCGAGACCTTAATGAAACGGGCGGTCCGAAAGGGAGGTACAGCACAATGGAAAATTCAAATGATATTTTTGGCCGGATCTTAGGAAGTGGACCTTCTCAGAATACCGTTTTTTTGCTGCTTAGAAAAATGAAAGAAGAAGGGCGATTAGGTGAAGTGATTACTGAATGTCTAAAGGCCCTGGACTTTTACCCAAACGATGTTCAGCTAAGAACCCTCTTAGCCGAGACTTACCTTGAAATGGGCTTTATCGGCCAGGCGGAGAGGGAATTAGACAGGATCACGTCGGATATAAAAAACTTGATTTCCGCATATAAACTTCAGGCCGACATTTACACCCGTCAAAAAAGACATGAAGAAGCTTCCGAGGCCCTGAAACGATATCTTGCGCTCAACCCGGACGACCGGGAAGCACTCGATCTCTTAGCTAAGATAAAACCGGTTGAAGAAGAACCCGTACCAAAAGCTCCCGAAATCCCAGAGGAAGCAGGCCCTGCCTTAGAGGAAGAATTCGAAGAAGAAATCAAGGAAGAAATAATAACGGAACCCCCGGAAATACCGGAAGAAGTTGTTTTAGCCGCAGAAGAAGAGATTAAAGAAGAACCCGCACCCCCGGAGCTCCCCGAGGAAGTTGCCGACCTTGCAACGCCGACGCTTGCGGAGATCTATTATAACCAGGGACAAATGGATGAGGCCATAAACACTTACGAAAAGGTCATTCTAAACAACCCCGAGGACAAGTCTTCCATAGAGCGCCTTGAAGCGCTAAAGGCACAAATTGCCGAAAAACCCGAGGTAAAGGCGACCCCTGAGGATGCAATCAGGGCGAGAACGGAAAAGATGATCACGGTTTTAGAAGGATGGCTGGAAAGGATCCAGGAGTCCGGCCATGCGTGATAGAGCGCCCGCTTTTAATTTTTTGGCCACCGGCATCGGAAGCGTTCCTTTTCAAAAAATCGAGGCCACCTGCCGTGAAATTCTGAAAACAATCCCTTCCATACCTTTCTGGCCACAACTTGTAAAGCGCAGTTACTTTGAAGATATGTCCATCCAGTACAGTGAAGGTCTACCCCTCCTGGAAATCAATGAAAAAAAGAGGTCGCTTTTCATATCAGGCGACAAGAGTGCGGAGTCGGAACTCGTTACCTTCTATGACCATTTTTTGTCCCAGGATATTGACTACTTTGCCATGAGCAAAGCATATGCCCCGGGACTTTACGCCCTGTTAGAGCTAATTGAACAGGGTCAGGATGACGCCTGCTACATCAAGGGCCAGACAACAGGTCCCATCACATTTGCATCAAGCATCACTGACTTGAGCGGCAAATCAGTGCTTTACAACCCAGAAATCTTGGAGGCATTGGTGAACGGCCTGGCCATTAAAGCCCTCTGGCAGGTCAGGAAACTCAAAAAGTCCGGGGGAAAAACAATAATATTCATAGACGAACCCTCCCTCTCCGGTTTTGGGTCGGCCTTCTCACCTGTTGAACGCCACGTGGTCATAGATAACCTTCGCACGGTCATTAATTATCTGCGAGAACATTCCGACACCTTGATCGGTATTCACTGTTGCGGGAATACGGATTGGTCCATGATCATAGAAGCCGGTCCCGACATAATCAACTTTGATGCGTTTGGATATATGGACTATTTCTTGCTTTATCCGGATGATATTGTGCAGTTCCTAAAGGGAGGCGGTACCGTGGCCTGGGGAATCGTCCCCACATCAGGTTTCACCGGCCAGGAATCAGCAGAAGACCTCTTTACGAAACTAAATGAGGGCCTTCACCGTGTTTATGAATGGGGTATAGAACCTCAACTACTCGCCCAAAGATCCATCCTCACACCGTCCTGCGGCATGGGCACCATGACACCGGAAACGGCAAAAAAATGCCTGAACCTGTTGTCCCAACTATCCCAAAAATGCGGCGATTTAAACGTCTTTTAACATTTACGGCCTTTCACGTAACTGTTCAGGTTCAACGTTCAGAGGTTCTCCCGCACTATGTGCGGGGATCTTCGACACGGTTCAAGGTTAGATTGATGAAAGACAAGTTCGATTCTGAACCAAATGCATAGTTCACCCAATTCTTGCAGAACACCAGGTGCTATTGCACACAAATCCGGAGCGAATTCTTTGTTGCAGGGGAGATATGAAGAAAATAGCAAAGCGATTAACCTTGAACGGTGAACCGCGAACCTGATAACCTATGTAGTTACCCTTTCACATACATATGCACAGGATTGATGTGACGGGACCATTGCGGTTTGGCAACACAAAGCAAGAGTGCTGGAGAATTGGAGGATTTTTTAATGGCCGGAAAGCCAACTAATGAGGAACTTTTGCAAAGAGTCAAGGGGCTTGAAAAAGAAGTTGCAGAGCGAAAGAAAGCAGAGGAAGCCTTACGACGGAATGAGAAAAGGCTCTCCCGCATCCTTCAGGAAATTTCCATACCAACCTTTGTAATTGATAAGAATCATAAGGTCACCCACGTTAACAGGGCTTATGAGAACCTGACGGGTATTTCTGCACATGAAATAATCGGAACCCGAAAACAGTGGGCTACTTTCTACTCTAAAGCAAGACCGGTTATGGCGGACCTTATCGTTGACAATTCATCAGAGGGCGAAATCGCTAAGTACTATGGTGGGAAGTATCGAAAATCAGCAGTTACTGATGGAGGGTATGAGTCTGAGAGGCTTTTTCGTGATTTGAAGAAAGGCGACACATGGCTTTTTTTTACCGCTTCACCCCTGAAAGACGCACAGGGAAACATCACCGGCGCAATAGAAACCCTGCAGGATATCACCGAGCGGAAACTCGCTGAGCAGGGTCTTCGCAAATCCGAGAGGCGCCTGATAAACTTCCTGGATTTCGTCCCATACCCCACGGTTGTATTCAGCCTGGATGGCCGGGTATTTTACCTGAACGCTGAATTCACTGAAGTCTTCGGCTGGACCCTTGAAGAATTGGAAGGAAAGACCATACCGTATGCGCCACCGGGTATGGAGCAGCAAACCAGCGAGATGATCAAGGAGCTTCTCGATAAAAAGATCGTACTGCGACACGAAACCAGGCGCCTGACAAAGGACGGTCGAATTCTGGATGTAGTCATGAGGGCCGGAATATACTCGGAGGGTGAAGAAGAGGCTGGCGGAGAAATTGTAATCCTGAGGGACATAACGAAGGAAAAGAGGATCGCCCGCAATAACGAGGCGATACTACGTATCAGCATGGCCCTCCCGGGATATCCTGACTTAGAGGACCTGTTAGATTATATCAGCAGCGAGGTCAAACTACTTTTAGAGTCAGAAGGTTCGCTTATCGCATTGCTCGATGAGAAAAAAGAAGAACTGTTTTTCTCGGGCGCGGCCTATGATGACTCCGCTACCGAGAAAAGAGTAAAGGAAATCCGGTTTCCCATTGATCAGCTTGTGGCAGGCAAGGTTATCAGGACGGGTGAACCTATCATTGTTCCAGACGCCTCGGGGGATCCGGGTTTTTACAAGGAAAGAGACAGAAAGCTGGGATACGAGACAAGAAATCTGCTTCTGGTACCCCTGAAAAGCAGTGACCATATCTTCGGAGTATTATGCGCCATTAATAAAAAGGAAGGCGCTTTTGATGAGACTGATGTCGAGCTTTTGAATATGATAGCGGGAACAGTTGCCCTTTCCATTGAAAACGCCAGGTTCTCTGAGGAATTGAAGGGGGCATACAAGGAGGTTACAAGCCTGAACCGTGCAAAAGACAAGGTTATCAACCACCTGTCCCATGAATTGAAGACCCCGGTTTCCGTGCTCTCAGGTTCTATAAGTATACTAACTAACAAATTAGCAGCCCTTCCCGAAAATAAATGGAAGGCAACAATAGAGAGAAGCAAAAGAAATTTAGACCGCATAATAGAGATCCAAAACCAGGTGGAAGACATCATGCGAGATAAAGATTACAAGGCATTTGATCTTCTTTCCCTGATGCTCGACGAATGTAAGGATGAAATTGAGACCCTTTTTGCCGAGCAGGTGGGAGAAGGCCCGGTAATTGAAGCAATAGGAAAACGGATTGAGGAGACCTTTGGAGCCAAAAAAATTGCACCGGAAAGGATTATCTTAGGTGAATATGTCAAGAAGAGATTTATAGTTCTTAAACCGTTGTTTTCTCATCGCCAGGTGAAAGTTATAACTCATCTTGAAACTGCGACGTCATTAAGTATGTCGCCGGATCCTTTACAGAAAGTGGTTGATGGTCTCATAAAAAACGCCATAGAAAACACACCGGATGAGGGAAAGATAGAGTTAATTGTTCGAAAAAATGAGGATGACATCATATTGGTGGTACGTGACTATGGTGTCGGTATCATAGAAGACGCCCAGCGCCGTATATTTGAAGGCTTTTTTGCTACCCAGGATACCATGGCATATTCCTCCAAAAGGCCCTTTGATTTCAATGCCGGTGGAAAAGGAGCTGACCTGTTACGCATGAAAATTTTCTCCGAGCGTTATAATTTTAAAATAGATATGGTGTCTTCAAGGTGTAAATTTATCCCAAAGGAGACGGACGTCTGCCCCGGCAGGATCAGCGAATGCGAGTTTTGCTCAAACAAGGAAGACTGCCATCAATCAGGCGGCACAACTTTTACTATTAATTTCCCGGCATCTTCAAAATGAGGCGATTTCGTTGCGTAAAAATTTTGGCCCAGAGGACCAGGCTTTGGTTATCCCCAGAGCGGATTTGCTTTATTGCAAGTTCATTGACTTATTGAAATTCCAAATATCAAATCCCAAATATCAAACAAATTCCAATGACCAAAATTCAAAAATCCAAACGATATCTTTACCCGGAAGGTTTTGGTCATTGAATATTGAAATTTGAGATTTGTTTGTAATTTGGTGTTTGGATTTTGTATTTTTTGACACAAAACACCAAGGCGTCTAGTTCTGACCTTGAGCAAAGGACCAAGCTTTCGATGTAAGAATAAAAGAGAAAGGATTGCGGGGGAACGCTTAAATGACCCAAAAACCGGATTATGAGGCATTGAAACAAAGGGTTGATGAATTAGAAAGGGAATCCCTTGACCACAAGCGGGCAGAGGAAAAGATACGGGAAAACGAGGAAAAATACCGCACACTCTTTGAAAATTCCAGGGATGCCATTGTCATTACCACTCGAGAGGGCGAGATCGTCGACATCAACGAGGCCGCATTAGGGCTTTTTGGCTATACCGGGGAAGAAATCATGGGAGTTAGTTTCCGGGAGTTCTATGTTCGTCCTGAAGATGGACAGATGTTTCAGCGGGCCATAGAGCAAAAAGGGTCAGTTCTGGATTATGAGGTGGATTTGCTCAAAAAAGACGGTACAAAGATAAACTGCCTGTTAAGTGTAACTGTTCGACTGGCCGGTGATGGAACCGTTCTTGAGTATCAGGGCATTATTCGGGACATAAGCCACCGAAAGAGATCTCAAGATGCCATACTGCAAAGTAAAGAACGTTATCAGACCTTAGTAGAGGAGAGTTTTGACGGTGTCTTTGTACAAAAAGGGAACGAGATCATATTTGCAAACCGGCGGTTGCATGAGATGTTAGGGTATGATGAAGGAGGGTTGTTGGGCTTGGACCACTGGCTTATATACCATCCTGATTATCAGGAGTTGACAAAAGAACGGGCACAGGCCCGTATGCGGGGAGAGGCCGTACCATCCCAGTACGAAGTAAGGCTGTTGCGCAAGGACGGGTCATGGTTTTATGGTGATATAAATGCCCGGGCCATTGGCTTTGACGGAGAACCGGGGATACAGGTCTGGATAAAAGACATTACCGAACGCAGGGAGGCCGAGATAGCACTGCGGGACTCGGAACAAAGATATCGCAGCGTATTTGAAAATACCGGTACGGCAACCGTCATTATTGAAGAAGACAAAATCATTTCTATGATGAACACGGAATTTGAAAAACTCAGCGGATACT
>JAFDDR010000086.1 GCA_019310785.1 Deltaproteobacteria bacterium | reverse complement strand
GCAGAAACGACTGGGCCCTGACAGGAAGCTCATTTATAATACCTTTTTCATCCCCATCAACAATCAATCCATAGCCGGATATGTGGCCAAAAACCGCCGGATCGTGAACATCCCCGATGCCTACAAAATGAGCGGCCTTGAGCCATATACCTTTGACTCCAACTTTGACAGTATCTCCGATTACAGGACCTGCTCTATCCTCACCGTACCCATGACCAATCAGCGGGGTGATGTCTTGGGTGTCATGCAGATAATAAATGCGCAGGACGATCAGGGAAACATCATTCCCTTTTCCCGTTCGGATGAATCCCTGATCAACCATTTCGCAACCAGCGCAGCCCTTGCAGTGGAACGGGCCAAGATGACGAGAAACATTATCATGCGCATGATCAGTATGGCCGAACTGAGGGACCCCAAGGAAACAGGTGCCCATGTCAACAGGGTGGGGTCTTATTCGGTTGAACTGTACGAGGTGTGGGCTCGAAAAAGGGGTATTTCCTCTGAAGAAATTGAGAGGCAGAGGGATACATTGAGAATGGCGGCCATGTTGCACGACGTGGGAAAGGTGGCCATAAGCGATCTGATTCTCAAAAAGCCGGCAAGACTTTCGCAGGATGAGTTTGAGATTATGAAAAGCCATACATATTTAGGCGCCAGGCTCTTTAAAGACGCCCAGTCGGAATTTGATGAACTGGCTGCCGAGGTCGCGCTCAGCCATCACGACAAATGGGACGGGACAGGGTATCCCGGGCACATGGACCCGGTATCAGAGATGCCGTTAGTCGGCTTTGCAGGCCCGGACGGCAGGGCACTGCCCAGGAAAGGTGAAGATATCCCGCTCTTTGGAAGAATCGTCGCAGTAGCTGATGTTTACGATGCGCTTTGTTCCCGCAGGTCCTACAAGGAACCGTGGGATGAAAAACGTGTGCTTGAGGAAATACGGCTTTCCGCGGGAACGCATTTTGATCCGGAAATCGTTGATGCCTTTTTCTCCTGTTTTGATGTATTGAAGTCCATATCAAGCCGCTATCCGGATAACACCCACTAATGATACCCGCTTTTATTCTTCCTTCGCAGAGCCATGCAACTTGCGCCATTTTGCCGGGCTTATATACTTATCCCCTAAAATCCACATGCCCCTTTTGGCTTCCTTAGCTTCCTTCTCGGCCTTCAAATAAGGCTCAATATCAAAACGTTGCGGAAGATTTTCCCTGTGAACTTCTGCCAGCCCCCGCCTCACCATTTCCAGGTTAACGTTCATCCCCTTCACGTGGATCACGCTGATGATATTTTTGTCGGGATATGGCACCGTGCCATAGCCTTCCACCACAACGGGCTGGTTCAGGACCAGACTTGAAAGGACTCCTTTTGCCTTCTGTCCAAACGCCTGGTCCGGCTGATCAGCCCGGTTGGAGATCTCCGGGGCATCGACCCCAACTAACATTATATAAATAATGATATCCGGAGTCCCGGCCTTTACCGTATCCCCGTCATAGACCCTGGTCACCCTGAATTCCCCTGCAAAACACAGGGCCGGGACTGTTAATAAAAATGAAACCAGGAAACAAAAAACCTTATGTGATCTTTTCATGTCTCACCTTAAATTATTAGTAACGTTCAAAAGTGTTTACATGGTCAAGGAGATGACCAAATTACGGTTTCGTTTTCCATGTAAGAGGGTTAACGCATAACCAGACATAACGTGCTGATATTTTTTACTAACTGCCTGGGCCATTGAAGTGAAACCACGGCATCAAAGAGAACGTATCTGCTCAATGAAGGTCTTTAAAATATCACCATGTAAACACTTTTGAACGTTACCAAATTATTGATAATCAAGCCGTGTATCCGGGTAAAGCAAGAACAGCGACAGGATTAAGTTGTTGGAAAGATAAATTTTGTGTTGACCGACACAGTTAATGATCTAAAGTGCTACGATCAAGTATAAATAAGGGTACACCCAAGTGTCAAGCGAGAAGCTGGGAGAAGACCCAAAACCAAGCCTCTTGACATATTTTTAACTATCTTGCAGACTTTATTCATTTGCTATTTAATCGCAAAGTCAGCCCTAAACACAGGAGATCGACACATGACGGATGTATACGAAAAATTGAGGGAAAGGCTTGACGACCTGTCCACGGGATATCCCGAAACAGAGAGCCGGGTGGAAGTAAAAATTCTCAAGAGACTGTTCAGCGAAAAAGACGCTGAATTGTTTTTGCGGCTCACGCCCCTTTTAGAGGCGCCTGACGATACGGCCAAACGATTAGGCCGTGACCCGGATGGGATAGCGGCACAAATGGAACAGATGGCCAAGAAGGGTTTACTGTTTCGACTCCGAAAGGGGGACACGGTACGTTATTCCGCGGTGCCTTTTGTGGTGGGCATATGGGAGTTTAACCTCAACAACCTGGATCAGGAATTTGTTCGCGACATGGATGAGTACTATGAAACCGCATTCGGCCGCACAATCCAATCATTCAAGACCCCCCTGATGCGGACCATTCCAATCAATCGGGAACTTGTCAACAAATGGCCCGTAGCCCCTTACGAAGACGTCCTCGATATTCTGGATAGTCACGAAGTCATTGCCGTTGCCCCGTGTATCTGCCGGAAAGAGGCCCGGCTGAATGGCAAGGGCTGTGACAAACCCTTGGAAGCCTGCTTCATGTTCGGTTCCCACGCTGAATACTACGTGGAAAACGGTATGGGTCGCTTCATCACCAAAGAAGAAGCCAGGGATATCGTCAAAAAAAATGACGAGGCCGGCCTGGTAATGCAGCCCTTTAACTCAAAGAAGATCGGGGGTATGTGCAGTTGCTGTGGTTGCTGTTGCGGAGTCCTCAATTCGTTAAAAATGCAGCCATCTCCCGCGGCCGCGGTGCAAAGTAACTACTTTGCGGAAGTAGACGAGGATGAGTGTATCGGATGTGAAACATGCTTAGAGCGATGTCAGATGGACGCCATCGACATGGTGAATGAAAAGGCGGTAATCAATCTGGAAAGATGCATAGGTTGCGGCCTGTGCGTTACCACCTGTACTACGGATGCCATGCACCTGGTTAAGAAACCTGATGCCCGGCTTTACCAGCCACCCGAAACCGGCGCCGAAACATTTATGAGGCTGGCAGCGGAACGCGGTAAAAATCTGATGCCCAACGGGTAAGGTTGCTGAGGGAGATGAATCCTTGTTGGGAGGGGTTTTCGTTCTAATTATGGCTGTGGGGAGTTTTTCCGTGCGGATGGCTGTGGTAGTGGCTGTGAAGGTTCTCGGATCTTCCGTTATATTGGATCTTTCCGCTTTTCATGCTGTAAATATCACGTGTGGTCCTGGCAAGAAAGTCGTACTCGTGAGAAACGATTAGGTAACTGATATCGAGGCCGTTCAATATATTAATGATGCGTATGCTCGTATCCTCATCAAGGCCGGTGGTAGGTTCGTCCAAGAGAAGTACATCGGGTTTCATTACCAGTACCGTTGCCAGGGCCACCAGTTTTTTCTCCCCACCGGACAACCGGTGTGTCACTCTTTCCTCAAAGCCCTCGAGGTTCAGGGCTTTTAATGTTTTTAGAGACATTTCCCTGGCTTCTTCCGGCTTTTTGCCAAGGTTAAGGGGCCCAAAGGCCACGTCCTCTAAAGCTGTAGGGCTGAAGAGCTGGTCATCGGCGTTCTGGAAAAGGAAGCCCACTTTCTGCCTTGCCCTTCGAAAGTCCTGTTCGGTTTCTACAGGTTTCCCGAAAATCCGCACAGTGCCGGATGAAGCTCTTAAAAGCCCCATGATTAAATGCAGGAAAGTGGTTTTGCCACTCCCATTGGGACCGATTAGGCCCACTTTCTCTCCCTGCTTGATCGTAAACTGCAGGTTATCCAGCACGGCCCTGCCGTTTGGATAGGAAAAACAGACGTTTTCTAATTGGATAATTGTGTTGTTTGCATTCATTCGTAATAATTTAATCCTTCAAAGAGAATTTTTTGACAGGATTTACAGGATATTCAGGATTAAAAACACCTAAACTCATCCTGTAAATCCTCATCTAACTCCCTTACTTTACGTTTCATTCCAACCCAACGTTTGCCATAAACGAACTACCTCGCAGCAACCTACGAGATATCACAATTTTATTCCTGATCCGTGGATAGGCGGATGTCTGGAACATAGATTCCCGCTGTAGTTTATCCCGCAGTTGATGCGGGGCGGGAATGACGAACCTCAGCAAGCTGCAGGAAAATAAACCCATGATCCTTTCAGCCAACTCTATATATTTCATCTATAAACCTTCGTCAGGATATACTTTTATGATTTACCGGATGGCTAAAGTGGAATTTAACCTTATTTATGCACTTAAAATAAAATCTTGTCTATCCTGTTATCCTGTCAAAATGTCTTTCAAAAAGGTTACACCCATTCTGCAAGCCCCAGCCCGATAACGGCAATTGCCATAAAGACCGACCAGACAAAATCAAGCCGGGAGAATGAAAACTCTCGAAGACAGTAAAATTTGCCTTTAAACCCCCGGCAGAGCATTGCCTGGTGCACCCTTTCGGCCCGTTCAGAGGCACGGACAAAAAGCATTCCAATAAGATACGCATAGGTCCTGTATGTGTGCATGTTGCTTTTGGGCCGGAAACCTCGAATCTTTGTCGCCCTCACAAGCCGCTGGTATTCCTGCTCAATGACAAACACGTATCGGTAGGTCAAGAGAAGCAGGTGTACGATCTTTTCAGGAATACGCAGACGATTCAAGGCATACCCCAATGTGGCGATGGACGTAGATGCTATCAGGGCGATAAACGCTAAGAGAATAGCATTCGACTTCAACGTGATCATTGCTGAAATAAGCACTCCCTCACGGGTCACGGCAAACGGCCCCAAATAAAACATTGCCTCACCCTCAAAGGTCAGGGGCAGCACCAACCAGAAGAGAAGGATCAGGCCATTAACAATTAGCACTCTTTTGGCAACTTCACGGATATTCAGCCGGGCCAGGCCGATCAACAGAAACGAAAGCCCAAGGGCGGCCAACATGGCCGGAAAACTGTCTGAAAGCGCCACGACAAAAGAATAGACTGTCGCAAAAAGGACCTTGAGCCTCGGGTCGAGACGATGGATCTGGGAGTTTCCTGTTGTAAAAGGTTCCTCTAACATTGTGATGAAGTGTCCATCTTCTTGTTCTTCGTAGTTGAAGATCCCGAGTTATATTTATCCTGTCAAATTGCTTTTTGCACCGCCGGATTTGCGCCGATAATTGAAATAGGCCGCAATACCCATCAAACCCAGGATGTAGCCGATACCCCCCAAGATTTCCGTCACTGAGGGGCCATGCTCCCTGGATTCGGCCAACATTTTCATGACCGGTCTGAGCTTCTCGTCCAATGCCTTTTCCACGGCCATCCGGATTGCATCCGAGCAGGCGCCGGACACTTGTGCCGACCTGGCCTGCTTCTTCGGTTTCTCTATAGTAGTTTCCTCAGATAATGCAACCCCTGTCTGTCCAGCCGCCACCGTTTGGATTTCATCCAACGGAATCGTCCATTCGCCTCTATGCCCCATGCCGGCTAAAAGGACTATTTTCATTCCCGTCTTCTTCGGTACTTTGAAAGAAAATTCTCCTTTATCACTCGTTTTTCCCTTCAGGAGTTGATTTCCATCCAGGTCATATACTACGACCTCACCGCCCTTGACCCTCCTGCCTCCACTGAACTTGCTTTCCGTATAGATGGTGTCCCCATCCACCCAGCCGAAAATCATTGCCTTATGCGCGCTTGCAGAACCCGGCCCAACAAAAAACAAACAGACAAAAATCATTAGACATAGGTTTCCTTTTCTCCAACCATATCTCTCAATTGAATTATGGTATCGCATCTGACACTCCCTGATGGTAAAAATTCAGCCGTTTTTTTGTCTTGGTTTAGCCATGCCGGTCCCACCAGAGTATCCCGGAAGCAGAGTTGGCTGGACCTTTTTTAAAAAAGCAACACACAACGCCGTAATGATCCCCTCAATGACCATCACTGGAAGGTGGGCAATCACAATCAACGAAGAAACCTTGAAAAAATGTTCTTCCGTAAAATATAGAGCAAGTCCAACCATGACTGCGCCCAAAAAAACCGAAAAGGCACCGCAGGCAAACGCAGAAGTAATAGCAACAAAATGCCTTTTATGCACCATACGGCCGAAAATATAATAGCACAAAACAGCAGGCAAAGCCATGGTCATCGTGTTGACTCCAAGTGTTGTGATGCCCCCGAACTGGAAGAGCAGGGCCTGTAATGTCAAAGCCACAAAAATGGCAGGGAAGGCCCCCCATCCCAATATGAGGCCCACAATGCCATTAAGGATAAGGTGAACGCTTGAAGGCCCGATTGGCACATGGATCAACGAGGCCACAAAAAAGGAGGCCGAGAGGATAGCAGCCTGGGGTATCCGGTCATAATCCAGCTTTTTTAGACCAACGGCAATACCCGCAGTCGCAAGCACTATTCCTGAAACCAGAACAGGCCCTGATAATATTCCTTCTGAGATATGCATATAAAATGCCGATTCATCAGGAAATAAACCCCGTCCCCGCATATATATCAATTAATAATCTTTGCAGGGCGGGATTTATCCCCGGCAGTACAGTTTATTTAAATGAAACAGGTAATCCCTTATGTTTATATTGTTAATACTCTGAGCAGGAATTTACAACGTTACCGTCTAAAACTCAATGGCCAATTGCATGGTAAAGATATCCTGATCCCTGTCCACGGTCATGGCATTATCCTCATATTCCCCGTGGAGATATTCCGCTGAAAGGGTAGTATATTTGAAAAGCTCCCAGCTTACTGCAAAACCATACTGGTCTTCCGGGAAGAGATCGAACATCTCGTCAGAACCTTCATACCTGATGGCCAACTGGACATTGTCTATGGGCCTGTACGCAAACTCGAAATTCCATGCGGCAGGTCTCGTGTCCCTCGCTGCGCCGAGCCTGTCGAGCGCATATGCCATCTCCCCGGCCCTGAAATCATCTAAGGCCGTAATGTATTCGGCCCCAAAACTAAAAGCCCCGTATTCTGCCACAAGATAGGCCGCAACACCATCCACATAGTCACTGATATCATTGTTGTCTAAATCAGCGTTGATATCGTTCACCTGACCCTCAAGCGTATCGCTGTCCGCCACACTGCTCAGATAAGAGACGCCCGTAAGCAGGGAGACGCCTCCCAAGGTGCCCTCGGGATTGTGCATGTTCATATCTGCGAAAAACCCGTTGATGCGGTTGTTGTTCCGGTGAAAGTCTTCCTGGACATCTCCGTTGAATAAACCTGCTCCAATGGAAAACCAGTCGTTCCCCCATCCTGCCTGGGCCGCCGATTCCCGGATTTCAAACATCTCCAGGGTCAGAGGATCGGACACGAGAAAAGTGTTTAATTCACCGAAATGTGGATAATACTTGCCGGCCAAAAGATAAAAACCATAGGTCTCTTCAATGCCGCCTAAGAATATGGTCCCCTCATCAAGGCGTACCCTGTCCCCATCCTCATCCTCCTCATAGAGGAAAAGAATATGTCCTTTAGTATACTTGTTGATCTGGGTATCCACACCTAATTCCACGGTCGCAAGTGTCAAATCGTGCTCCTGGACCTTGTCTGACGGAAGACCGGCAACCGTATTGTCCTTAAAGTCTTCATGCATATTCCCAAACTCTACCTCAATGGCGCCTGAAAGTTCTATCCTGTCAAACCATTTTTCTCTTTCCGGTTCTTCACCCGGAATTGGCGGGCGTACTTCCGGATGTCCGGCAATATGGGCTTTGTGGATATCCTGCTTCATAGACTCCATTTCCGTATTTTTTTTGGCTAATTCCTTCTCAAGATTACTGATTCTCTCCTTGAGCGCCTTCAGTTCTTTCATAATTTCAGCATTAGACATATCCTGGCACATTCCGCTAACTGGAAACAAAAAACCAATTGCAATCAATAACAAGAAGGTAGTCACCATGCACTTTTTCATAACAGTTTTCTCCTTATGGTTTTTTACCAAAAAACCTTATTTTTCCTTCCAGTCATGGAACCTGATCCAGAGCACTGCGCCTAATTCCACGTCTTTGTCTTCACCCTTGAGCTTAAACTTGTAGTCCGCTCCGTTCAGGGCTGCAAAACCCCACCATCCGGCCTTTGGAACTGCATAGGTAAACACGCCGTTCTTATCCGCCTTGATGGTCTGGGTCACCATGTAATCGGTCGGGGCTTCCGACTTGCCATCTTCATTGTAATATTCTACTTCCACTTCCCCGTAAGGGACCGGCTTGCCGTCAAGCTTGATAATGCCCTGAAACACATTCCCCGTATAAAGTCCAAAAGGTTTTGCAAGGGGCACGATTTCAGTCTTCAGGCCGACTTCCTCATCCCAGCCTTCATCATCACCGAATGCAGTGACCACGGTCTTTGTGTAATGGATGATAAAGCAGTCTTCGGCAGGCTCCCAGTAGGGTTTGGGCTCCATGTAAAACATATACACTCCCGGTCTGGTGATCTTGTAGTCGGCAGTCCAGGCCGTGTGGCCCATAACCCTGGTCTTTTTCAGCTTGCCTGACAGGTCTCCCTTTTTGCCGTTTGCCATGACCCCGAAGACCTTTGGTTTTACCAGCTCCATGCCATGTCCCTCAAAAGGATGCGAAAAGGACAGTGTAACCTTGACAACCCTGTTCTCGCCCTGCATGACCATGGAATCCGATGGGACCACCATACCGTAATGGGCAGAGGCCATGCCGTAAACACCCACCATAAACAAAGACATTATCAGACAAACTGTCAATTTCTTCATAATTCTTTACCTCCTTGAACAATAAGGGTTTCAGAAAATAAAAAAGGCCACAAAGACTTAACAGGGTTTTCAGACCCAAATAGCCTTCGTGGCCTAATCATTCACTTTTATTGATGTTTAGCTTACTGCCAGGCTTCTTGCCTGAATTTCTGTACTATATACTTTTAGAAATATGGGATGTCAATATTTTTTTGACCTCCCTCATCTATCCGGCCTGATGCTCTTTCCTTAAAAGGTCATTCACGGTCTTGGCCGGGTTGAATGTGATGATCGGGACCTCCACAAAGATTGTGATCCACCGGGCCATGGCCCCGTTCCAAAGCCCCGGGTGTTCCAATGCCTTCAGGTCCTTTCCCTCCTTTGATTTCTGCGAGATAAAAACCGCACTTGGGTCCACGTACTTGCGAAGGTCAAAGGGCCTCCCCTCAAAATCGGAGACACCGCATACGAGGTCCACGGGATTAAAATGTGTGGAAGAGGCTAATATTTCCTGATGATCTTTGGAATCCGGGTCGATCTGCGCCGTTTCCACGATCTGAAGTGAACTCCCGCCACTCCTGTCCCTGACCCAAAAGGGTCCCCCGCCCGGTTCTCCCACGTTTTTTACCATCCCGCATACCCTTATGGGCCGGTTTAAAGTCTCCATGAGAAACATCCTTTTCTCACCGGCAGGTGCTTTCTCTTTAGCGGCAGGCACGGTCAGATTGAGCTCTTCTTTCACAAAGGCTATGACCTTTTCCAAAAAATCCTCATCCGAAGAGCCTGATGAAAGTTCCTTCAAAAAGTTAAATATCCTGGATTGAATTTCTATGAGATAGCCGCCCAAGATTTTTTTCCAAATAAACGTATCCGGTTTAAGCCGGTCCGGGACCACATTGTCTATGTTTTTTACAAATATAATATCACCCTCAAGATCATTGAGATTTTCTATCAAGGCGCCGTGCCCTCCCGGCCTGAACAGTATTTTTCCATCCTTTTGCCTGAAAGGCATGTTTTCCAGGTCCACGGCAAGGGTGTCCGTAGATTTTTTTTGCATGGAAAAGATCACTTTAAATATGGCATTGTAATTCTGTTCATAAACAGGCCTGACCCTCTCCAAAAGCCCCTCAAATTCCCCTAAATGCTCCTTGGAGACCGTAAAACGGAGACGGCACTCTCTATTTTGGTCAGCCACATAAGATACTGCTTCAACTAAGTGCTCTTCAAACGCTGTGCGGCTCCCTTCAGGATACTCATGAAACTTGATAAGACCCTTTGGCAGGCCCGCATAGTTGAGGCCGGGCTCTTTCAGGAGAAACCGGATGACCTCGGTAAACTGTCCCCTTTCAAGAAGTGTATCAATGTCAAGTGCGTTTCTTGAAATCACTGATTTCAGGTCTTCAAAAAATGCAAACTGCCTCACGCCGTCCATAAATGTAAGAAGGTCTCGCGCATCCTTTTTTCCTTCGTCCGCTTCCGCTGCAACGGACTCCCTGATAATCTCTTTTCCCATATTTGAAAACTTAAGCAGTGTCTTGAACATCCGGCTTGCGGCCCCTGAAGCGGGAACGAACTTGAGGCAACCACGTTTTGGGGCCTCCTGCTCATAGGTTTCCATGAGGTCCTGTTTTTTTTCCGGGTCAATTACTTTGATGCCGTCTCCGGCCGTGCATGGGCGATGCAGGTCCAAATAAGGAAAGGGCATTTTGAAAATATCAAGCTGCCGGTTCACCTCTTCCAAGGTGAGCCCGTGGTCTTCTATCTGCCTTATGTCCTCATCAGTGAAAATATTTTTGTCCACCTATGCCTCCTTATGCCTGCATACGGGGCATTTCATCTTTTTTTACTGCTGTTACAGCATAGTCGCAGGCAAAAGGATCCTCTATTCGTTTCGATGCCTGCAAAATCACCATTCCAACAACATTGCCGTTTTTATCATAATCAAGAATCAAGCCATTTTTTTCTTCATCACTTTCGGCAATTGGATTATTGCTAAAAATAATAGGCAGAACATCGACCTCATGATCATATTTAATATTCATGATTGCCTCCAGTATTTGTTTATTTTGCTGGTTCTATAGTAAAGAGTGAAGACGCGACCCCTATATTTTTTATATCTCGTGCCCTTTTTTAGTCAGCCGGTATTTCTGAAAGCGACTTTTTGGCTTTTCGGGGATGGTCAGTTCAATCAAGCCAGCTCCGATTGCAGGTTTAAGGTAATTCATTCTGAATGTCGGCTTGTGTTTCAGTTTCAACTCCTTGATCAGTTCTTTGCCGCTCTTCTCCCCCGTTTTCAAGGCTCTCAGCAATTTTTTTACTTGGTCGGTGACTTGGTCGGTGACTTGGTCGGTGACTTGGTCGGTGACCCTTTTTTGTGTGGATTCCGGCCTTTTTAAGGTGGCAGTAAAAAAGTCCTCTGTATCGAACGTAATTTCAATACCCCTTTCAGCCATAGCTTCGTGCATCCTGGTAATACCGGAGCCAATTTTCTCCGTAATACCAAGGCGATAAAAGGCATCGAATATTATAGGATTTCGCGCCACACTCAACTTTCCAAACTTACTTTTGTCAAAAAGAAGGCGGCCTGGATTGATTATTTCGACCCGGTTGTCATAGATTTCAACAAGGATGCCAGCGCCTTCCTCATAATAATCTCGGTGGACAATTGCATTTACAAGGCCCTCCCGTAGCACTTCAAGGGGAATTTCCGAAATCTCTTTTCGCGGGCCGCCATCTTTTATGATGTATTCAAATCTGAGATGCTGCTGTAGAAATCGAAATGCATCATTATAGTTGGAAAAAAGATCAGATTTGAAGTCCTTTCGATCAAGTATCTTCGTCTTTTAAAAAGCACACATGTAATAAAATTGTGACGAATATGAGATTCTATATTCCTGCCGAAAAAAAGCGCTCCGGCATTTGTAATACGAAATTCTGCCTTATCTTCAGCAAAGCCTAAATTTGTCAGTAAATCTTCACTGTTTTCAGGAGAAGTAATTCCTGTTTTATCCAAAAAATGGCGCCATTTTGTGTCTTCAAATTCCTCGGGATAATTTAAACTTATGCATGGTTGCATATCAAACTTAAATTTCCCGGCGCCCGCAGCAAGAGCTAATATTTCATTTCTTGTCAACTTTTGAGAATTAGGACCCTCTCTTAAAAAGAAACCGTTTGAGCAACGCACAGGCTTATCAAGACTTTCCTCTACTGAAACAACAAGCAGTTTTACGCCTTCGTACCACATTGTTTCGATATGTATCAAAATCCGGGGATCACAGTTAGTGGCAATATCCTGAACTTTAGAACGCACCGCGTTGTCTGTTGTACACCCGATAATTTTACCACTATCCGCCACGCCTACGACAATTTTTCCCCCAGAGGCGTTCGCAAAAGCGACCATTTCTTTATCGAGATTTACACCAATCTGTTCTTTAAATTCGACAAAATAACCCTCTCCTTGTTCAATAAGTTCTGATAATTCCCTTTTTTTCATTACAGTTCCTTCAACATTTGCAGACATTCACGAAGATACACAAGAGGACTATCCACATTAAATATCTTGACTAACGACTGCACCGGACCCATATGCTGCTTGATAAATATGTCAACCGTTCTCCTTCAGACTTGAATGCACTTTAAACCTAATACTGTCTCGTTATCTATCAATTGATATGCGTTTCTGATTTTCTCAAAACGGGTTTCCCACTTTTCAGATCTTTTAGTTCTTTTCTTATTATCAAATACCAAAAATATCCCGAAATGTGCCTTGTAACCCTTCATGTATTGACCAAGGCTTTTATATGACGGCTTGCCTTCGAGTCTTATGATATCTACTGCCTCAAATCCTCTTTTCAAAAAGGCATTTTCAATTTGAGTTTTTATGGTTTTCTGGATAAAATTCTCATAATCTTGTTTCTCGGTATCAAAGACTTTCTTTTGCTGCAAGATATTCCTGAAATTCCGTATTATCAAACTCAATTGTATCAATGTTATCTTTCAAAACTGTTTTATCGTAGAAAACCTCAAACGGAACTTGTTGGAGCAAGCTTGATTTGAGATCCGATTGCAAGTCATCAAAAAAACTCATAAGTTCATCTTTTTTAAGAAGATTCGTCTGGTAAATTTCCATGATCAAAGCGAGTTTTTCTAATACTCTTTTTATAAGATCCCGTTTTTGCGTGTTGAGATTTTTATCTTCCACCTCAAGTTTTTTATAGATGAAAAACTCAAAAAGGTCGGCCTTGGTAATTCCTGAGATATTCTCAATTCCTTTATCCTTAATAAAACTGACCAGTAATTCAAGATAACGGGGAGTTTGAATAACAAGGTCGCGGCCGCGAAAAGAAAGGGTTTTAAATATTTTTTCGATATTTTCTTGTGAGATTGAATTATATTTGAGATATAGCTCAACTTGCTCCGTTGAAAAAGGGAAAATACGAGCATATCGGAAATCAAGATCGCCAAACAATTCTTTGTGTTTCTTGAAGAAATGCCATCTACAGGAAATAATAGCAGTAACTTTTTCATATTCAGCTAAAAAAGTTTTTATCTTTTCAACGGTGCGGGGAAAGTCTTCAAGTTGAACTTCGTCCAGAGCATCAAAACAAATAACTATGTTTTCTTCATTTTTAAGCTCAAATCCATCTGATTTAACGACTGACGCATTTTTTAGTTGATTTTGAATAAACTCATCAACGGTTGCTTCTATTATCTTTTTGGATTCTACACCAATAGCCTTCTTCCCTTCATTACTTGCTCTTAATACTATTTCCCGAAGAAGTCTTGTCTTTCCAGATCCTGGTTCCGCAACAATAAAAGTTTTGGGGATGGTAAATAAATCTTTAAATTCCCATTTCTCTTCTTTGAATGAAAAAGATTGATCCCATTCGGGATCAGCAGAAAGAGCTTCATCAAAAGAAGAGTAGAATTTAATAGCTGGTGGTATGTAGATAGAATTATTATTCATAGTAATTCAATTTTTTCGAATCTCTGATAAAACTAATCTACCGATAGGCATAACTGACTGTGGTCGAGCTTAACTAACGTTGGAGCAGAAATCGGCCTATACATATTGCGTTCATGTGGGACGTACACAAAACACGGTATTGCCTCTTCCATCAACACTTTTCTTGATGAAGAAATTGCCATCTCTTTAATTGCAAGGCTCAATATTCTTCTCTTGATCAGCCGTATTTTTAAAGGGTCGCAATGCAGACACTATACAAGCTTCTTAAATTGAATCCGCAGTGTTTTTCCTTCCTTAACGGCCTTCTTGAAGGTCTTTTCAAGATGTCTCGGATAAAGCTTTTTTCCATGATATCCAGCACTTTTAAGGGCCTTCTCCAGGCTTATTGCTTTTTCCTCAAGTTCCATATAGGACATCAGCTTAATGGCTGCCTGATCACAAGTGCAAAAGGTTATTTCCTCATCTGTTTGGCTTAGATAAGCAATTGACGTGGATTCTCCGGGGTCTATTCCTAACATTGCTTTTTTTGCTTCCCTTTGTACCCATCTCAGAATTTCAAGATCAACGTTATCGATTATTAGCACATCTTTGAGGTCAACCTCAATTGTTGTCCCGTCCTTTTTGTAATACTTTGCTTCTTCAAACACCTCCCGGGTTAAACAGATATCGTAAGTCTTTGTTATTCTTCCAAACAAGCCAAGCGTGTGCAGATCAATGATAACATCCGCATCAAGCAGCAGCAATTTTCGCATAGTTCTCTTCCACAAATCCCGCATCATTCAGATAGGCATCTATTTCAGCCCGATCTATTTCAAGATATTCGGCAAAAGTGCCTCTTGATATCTTGCCTTCCATTAAGGACCTG
The DNA here is from genome assembly GCA_019310785.1 of Deltaproteobacteria bacterium. Classification (GTDB taxonomy): domain Bacteria; phylum Desulfobacterota; class DSM-4660; order Desulfatiglandales; family Desulfatiglandaceae; genus JAIOSR01. The sequence goes on along the minus strand of JAFDDR010000086.1, from coordinate 4,276 downwards.
CAAGCAAGAGATATGAACCTTGAAGGAAACTTGGACGGCCTGTCTCTGTCGTACAACCTCCTACGCATATTGCGATCCACATTATGGAAATCCGGGTTATCCAGAAACTTCTGGGCCTGGGATTTCTTAAGTACTTTCAGGTTTACAAGTCTCCAGAGGATTGCCTCCGTTGAAACACCGAAATCCTTGGCAAGCTCAATTATATCAATGAGCCTGACCTTGTTGTCGGTAACTGTCTCTTTGAGTATGTCAAGAAGATGCGCTTCAGGTAAGAGCAGGCTTGAAGCGAAGATGTCAGCGTATTGTTCCGGCCTGGTTTTTTTTTGTCCATTACCGATTTCTTCGGGGGAAAAAACATTCCAGGTAATAACGTGAAACAATTCATGTGCCAGATCAAAATTTCTTCTCCACGGCACATCTTTGGCGTTGATAAGAATACCAACCCCCAAGGTATTATCCACAACACTTGCACCGGAGATACCATCCCCCAAAGATAAATGAAGGATTTTGAAACGAAGCTTATTTTCAAGTACATTAAGCAGATTAAAGGAAGGCCGAGACCCTAAGTCGAGATAGTTATGGATTTCAGCGCCGAGTTTATCGGCCTGTTCAAAGCCATCGACAGAAAAATCATCACGATCATAATTTTTCTGAACATCTTTCCATCGCCGCTTAAGGCCGAGCAGGTGCTCCAGGTTGCTGTAATTTTCCAGAAAAGAGAGGAACTGGCGTTGCACTTGATTTATATCTGTTCTTTTCGTCTTTCTCCACAACGGGATAGGATCGTTAACGATGTCGGAATCCAGGAAATAATCCAGGTTTCTACCATATAAACGAGCCATCATAATCAATTCATGGGCATTTACCTTCCTCACACCTTTTTCAATGGCAGAAAGTGTCTGGTAATTTTTAAACCCGAGTTTTTGAGCAGCCTCAGTAATGGAAAAACCTGCTGCCTCCCTTGCAGACACAATCTTTTTGTCCAGGAACTCTTTTCGTGTTTCTATGGGTACCATGATACCCTCCCAAATAAGATTATCTTATATATTATTTATTAACATTGTAAAATATATAATAAATCTTTACCTGGCTGTCAACCCGAAAATTAAAACTTTCCTTCGAAAACCCTGCCAGACGTGAAATGTTCCGGCCAGTTACTTCTTTATCGACAGGGGGAATACAAGATGCTCCCCTCAAAAAAATTTATTCGAACCTGTTGGTAGGATCCCCTTCATCGACCATCACCTCTAACACCTTCCGTTCCGCAGCACCCGGTAAAACCCCTTCCAGATTGCCCTCCAGCACGGTTGTGCCTTCCTGGTTTTGAAACACGGCTGTTGCCCTGGCCCAACCCTTTTCATCGATATCATCGACGGTCAAACGGCATGTAATGGTATCTCCGAAATATACCGGTTTCATGAAGCGAAGATCAAAGCGCGAGGCGAGCCACCCGATTTGTCCGCCCACCTGGGTAATCATGCCGGCAACCAGCAGGCCGTGGCAAATTCGACCCCGCAGGTTTTTCACTTTCGCGAATCGGTCGTCGAAATGGATGGCGTTATAGTCTTTTGTGATATCCGCGAACTGCATCATATCCTGTTCGGTAAATGTCCGCACAACGGTAAATGTGTCGTTTATCTTTATGCCTTCAATAGCTCTCTTTCGGATCTCTGACATATGGGATCTCCACTTTTAATCCATGCGGCCTTATCTGAAAGTTATTTATGACCTTTTGCACATGTATATGATAATGCCAAACCTCTTCAATACCATGAGGACTTTATCAAAATGCATGGTTGGTTTTCCATTTTCCAGTTCCGTCATAAATCGAATCTCGATATTATAAAGCCCTGCGGCTTCGGTTTGTTTCGTACCCTTCTATTGCCGTTTTTTACGTAACACCCGGCCAATAGTTTTCATATGTTACACTACAAACAGTCATTGACCAACATTTTCAGCGGACGATTGTGATTTCATAGCCTGCCCTGCCTGCCCCGTAGGTCCGGTAGATCGTACCAGGGTGGAATGCACCGACTATTTCTCTGGGGCGGCTATTTCAATCCTGAAAGCCGCAATTCCGCTCAAAAATATGCCAAAACAGTCGCTGAACCCATGATTTAGGGCTTGCCTCCTTAAATTTTGTAGAATTTCAAAAAAAAGTATTTATAATATATTGTTGACATAATTTCGTCAGTGTCGGAAAAAGGACATTTTTGTACAAAAACTTATTATAAAGTCCGTGGCACAATATTATTGGGAACAGGAAACCCTGTCCCAAAACGCAAAGGCATGGAAATATTGAAATGGCCAAATGCATAAGGCTTATACCCGGCATCTTGCGCCTTAAACCTTGGGCCTGTATGATAATTCAGGATCTTTGCAGCCGTGCAGACCAAATGAATTAAGGCCAAGAATTCGCCATACAAGACACTAATTATGGAGGTCTAAGCAAATTGAACCCATTCTATAAAAATCTTGCCCTCTGGCTCGTGATCAGCCTTATGATGGTCATGCTGTTTCAGATATTCAAACAGCCGGGCGGAACCAGTCTTTCGGTAAGCTACAGCGACTTCCTCAGCATGGTGGAAAGCGAAAGCATAAGCCAGGTTATAATCCAGGGTGACAACATATCGGGCATGTCGGGCCAGGGACCATTTAAGACATACGCCCCCAAAGACCCGGAGCTGATTAAGCTTCTCAGAAGCAAAGGGGTCAAAATAACCGTAAAGCCCTCGGAAGACTCCTCATGGTTCCATGTCTTTCTCTCATGGGTACCCATGCTGCTCTTGATTGGTGTATGGATATTTTTCATGCGGCAGATGCAAATGGGCGGCGGAAAGGCTCTGTCATTCGGTAAAAGCCGGGCCAGGCTTATGACCGATTCCCAGGAAAAGGTCACCTTCGATGATGTGGCCGGCATTGAAGAGGCCAAAGATGAACTGGAAGAGATTATTGATTTTCTCCGTGACCCCAAGAAATTCACACGCCTCGGAGGCAGGATTCCCAAAGGCGTCCTTTTGATGGGAGCGCCGGGTACAGGGAAAACCCTTCTGGCAAGGGCAATCGCCGGCGAGGCGGACGTGCCCTTTTTCAGCATCAGCGGATCAGACTTTGTTGAGATGTTTGTAGGTGTCGGCGCATCACGGGTCAGGGATCTGTTCACTCAAGGGAAGAAAAATGCCCCCTGCATTATTTTTATTGATGAGATAGACGCCGTAGGCAGGCACCGCGGGGCAGGCTTGGGCGGTGGACATGATGAACGGGAACAGACCCTTAACCAGCTATTAGTGGAAATGGACGGATTCGAGTCCAATGAAGGCGTCATCCTGATTTCCGCTACCAACAGGCCTGATGTGCTTGATCCTGCCCTTTTAAGGCCGGGGCGATTCGATCGCCAGGTCGTCGTGCCGATTCCGGATATCAAAGGCAGGGAGGGCATCCTGAAGGTCCATTTCAACAAAAAACTGGTGGCCGACAATGTGGATGTTTCCGTGCTGGCCCGGGGGACCCCCGGGTTTACCGGCGCTGACCTTGAAAATATGGTGAACGAGGCCGCACTCATGGCAGCCCGAAGGAGCAAGGACCGGGTGGAGATGCAGGACTTTGAAGACGCCAAGGACAAGGTCCTGATGGGCACGGAACGCAGGAGCATGATCATCAGTGATGAAGAAAAACGGATCACTGCCTATCATGAGTCAGGGCATACCCTGGTTGCCAGGCTCCTTCCCAAGACCGATCCGATCCACAAGGTGACCATAATTCCAAGGGGCAGGGCCTTGGGACTGACCCAGCAACTCCCCATTGACGAGAAGCATACCTATCCTAAAGACTATCTTTTAAATAATATTGCCATGTTGATGGGCGGCAGGGTAGCCGAGGAGATTGTCCTTGAAATGCAGACAACCGGGGCGGGCAACGACATCGAGCGGGCAACCGACCTTGCACGCAAGATGGTCTGTGAGTACGGTATGAGCGAAGAGCTCGGTCCTCTCACTTTTGGCAAGGGGGAGGAGCAGATATTTTTGGGAAGAGAGATCTCTCAACACAGAGATTACAGCGAATCAACCGCACAGAGAATTGATAAAGAGGTCAAGAATATTGTTGACGGGGCATATAAGCAGGCCAAACAGATCATCAATGATAACGTAGATACGCTTCACAGGATGGCCGATGCCCTTCTGGAAAAAGAGACCTTAGACAGCAAGGACATTGATGAAATAATGGCGGTGGAAGCTGCTCCTCAAGCCGAAGGTGCTTGAGGTTTTGAAATTTTATA
>JAFDDR010000286.1 GCA_019310785.1 Deltaproteobacteria bacterium | reverse complement strand
GATCACATGTCGGAAACACTCTCGAAACTGCTCGAAACTCCCGGGGGAACCATCCGGGACGAATACAGACATCGGCGGAAGGGTGGGGGCTGGGTTCATTTAGAAGCGATAGGTGCCAACTATCTGCATAAACCGTCAATAAAGGGAATTGTCCTCAACGTTCGCGACATCACCGAAAGCAAGCAGGCGTGGGAGGCGCTGCAAGAAAGTGAGGACAAATACCGGTCCCTGGTGGAGTCTACCGAAGATTCCGTATATCTGGTAGATAGGAATTGCCGGTATCTGTTCATGAACCAAAAACATCTATCAAGGTTTGGCTTGCCAATAGATAAAGTTATAGGTAGAGAATACGGCGACTTCCATTCGGCAGAGGAAACAAAAGAGTTTACAAAGAGAGTAAAAGAGGTGTTCGAAACGGGCAAATCAATCTCATATGAATATAGAAGCGAAAGAGACGGTGGATATTTCCTCCGAACTTTAAGTCCTGTTAAAGAACCAGACGGAAGAATAAAAGCTATAACTGTGGTCTCAAAAAACATCACCGAGCACAAGCAGGCAGAGGAGGCTTTGAGGCGTTCAAATGAAGAACTTTTGGAAGAGTATAATCAAAGGGTGGTATTATCAAAAAACATCATCGATCTTCTGGAAAAAGACCGCCGGCAGATCGCCATGGAACTTCATGACCACGTTGGCCAAATCCTGACCTCCCTCAAGATGAACATTGAAATGATCCATAGGAAATTGCAGCCTGACCAAAGGGAATTGGGAACCCAGATAACAGCGGCTCAAGAAATAACGATTCAAGCCATAAAGGATGTTAAGAATGTTTCTCACGGGCTGTGGCCTGCCACGATAGACGCTCTGGGCGTCGCGTCCTCCCTTCGGGAGCTATTCAACGAGATTCAGCAGCAGACGGATATGGAGATCCGTTTTTTCAGTCGGGGGATTCCTAAACGATTTGAAGAAGTAAAGGAACTCGCCATCTACCGTATCGTACAGGAATCATTAACTAACGTTGTCAGACATGCCCGGGCTAAGAATGTTTTTGTGAATCTGGTCAAGAAAGACGAGAAGCTTTCATTGAGTGTGGAAGATGACGGCGTTGGTTTTGATCAGGACAAGGTAATGAAGCCCTTAAAAAGAAAGGGACCACTCGGACTCCTGATTATGAGGGAGAGGGCAGTACAACTTGATGGAGAGTTCACCATAGAATCACAGCCTGGAAAAGGGACGCATTTGTTGGTGGAAATGCCTTTGTGATTGTAGATTGCAGATTGAAAATTTTGGATTGAGGATTGTAGATCGTCGGAGCGAAGCGAATTTGTCCGTCGGAGTTATGGTGGAGATTCCGTCAGCGGGGAAACTGGAGATTTAAATCGATCTTCCAATGATGATGGCGCTTATCTCGTTCAGAACATCTTTCAGGGAAGGCATTTTTGATGGGATTACCTTATCAGGCGTGTGTTTATGATGCGGATGGGAATCTATTTCGGGATGATGCGGTGCATTATCATAGCGAAACAGCATTTGTCCAGTACCGCTTATATAATGTAGCCTGTATTTGTCTATGGATATGTCGTCACGAGATTGAATGGCAAATACGGCGATTTCCAGAATTGAGGAATCTATAATTCTAATATGGCCTTTAAGATAGACCGTTTCTTCATCGGGACCGAAATATTTTTGAATGTTTGAGGATATGACGATAGAGGAAGAATCGATGGATTTTTCAATCTCTGAGACGAACTTTCGTATCATTGGATTGCTGAACGAATTGCAGCCTGGGCCTTTCGCCAACGATCAAGAAGTTGTGCAAATGCGTACCAGTCAAAAAAATCGGACTCATCGCCCAACTGGCCGGATTCAAACTTCTTCAGGAAGGCCTGTGTACCAAGTCCGTGTTTTCGCTCCAATTCTTTCAATACATTCTTATAAAAGGCCATTGCATTGGAGTAAAGAGCGAACTCACGTTTTAGCGATGTCTTGATTTCATTGGTCTGTTGCATAGGGTATTTATAAAATAGACGGACACGAAAAGTCAAGGGTTTATGAATGGTTCGGGTTGATAAAACCATTTAAAGCAACCATGTCTAAGATAAAAAATAGGGTTGATCTTGCCAAAAGAGACAAGAGACATTAAGGTAGCAAAAACAATTATGGGTTATGACAGGGATTGGGCTTTCAGCATTGCTTAATGCGATAAAAATTTTGTTAATTTTTGATCATTCATTTCTAAGCCGAGATTTTTTCATGATATACGGGACCGAGGAAACCCAGACATACTATTTCTGAAGAAGTATTTTCTACAGATCCGAAAAACATTTACAGTAATGATGGTGTCGATGTTTCGCTTATAAGGTGGATGCTATCAATGACGCCTACCCAACGTTTGCAAATCCTTCAACAAAATATTAGATCGACAATGAGGTTACGTGGAGGAAAACCAAGTACTTGATTTTCTGGATATCCTTCATTCTCATATTAGAGCGCATACTCGAAGAAAAGCACAGGAAAAAAGATTTAATGAATCAACTTAGCGCATTTTTATAAACAGAAAGGAGCAAATAATATGGCGAAAGCAGAAGAATATATTGTTGATAAAAAGGGCCAAAAAAAATCTGTAATCCTCGATATTGAGGAATATGAGGAGCTCTTGGAGGATATTAATAGTCTTGCATTAATAGCCGATACCAAAGAGGGACCTAAGATATCTTTTGAAGATATAAGAAAACGGTTAAAGGCAAGTGGCAGACTATAAGATATTAGTTGGAAAACGTGCTGAACGCGGCCTGGACGGGATTAAGGATAACAATGTCTGCCCTCAGGCGTTCGAAAGATTATTGGAAGTGAAATAGACTTTCGAATACGCCTTGGTGATTATCGAATAATATATCAGGTCAATGATGACGAAAAGATCGTAGAAATAAGAGGCGTAGGACATCGGAAAGACATTTACAGAAAATTGTAAAAGGTTGTCATGCATAAAACAAAGATTTTCATTGCAGATGATCATCGGGTAGTGATTGAAGGGATCAAGAGTGCCCTTCAAGAGCATCCGGAATTTGAGGTGGTGGGCGAGGCTGTTGACGGCCTTCAGGCCGTGGAACTTACAATGTCTTTAGAACCGGACATTGTGATCATGGATATCTCCATGCCGAATCTCAGCGGTATAGAGGCCACCAGACAAATAAAGGAATTAAACCCTGGAATTCAGATCGTCATTTATACCATGTATTCTGACAAAGAGTTCGTTATCGATCTTTTCAAGGCAGGGATATCCGCTTATGTTTTAAAAGACGACCCCTTGTCGGATCTGATTCTTGCTTTAAAGGCAGTGAAAGGTGGTGGGACCTATTTCAGTACAATGGCCCCCACGATTTTAGCCAGGCATATGGAGGAAATGGAAGAGAAAACCACGAGCAAGAATTCTTTTGATACCTTGAGTCAGCGTGAGCAAGAGGTTTTTCAGCTCCTGGCCGAAGGAAAGAGCATTAAGGAAATAGCCGGCGATCTGTTTATAAGCCCGAAAACCGTGGAATCTCACAAATATAATATCATGGAAAAACTTCAAGCAACCTCCATAGTTGACCTCACCAAGATGGCTATCAGGAAAAATCTGATCGAAGTTTAAAACAGGTTGCAAGTTTCAGGTTACTGGGTATTGGTTTATTACATTGATTCTTTAGTATATCTCGGATATATTTGAAATATGATGTTGTTCTGATTATTGGACATAAAAAGGGAAAATGAAATGCCTTCTGAGCGTATGATTCCAGATAGTCCCTTGGATTTCATCAAACGATGTGTAACCCAACAAAGGATATTTTGGACTTATCATGTGAATATGCGAATGATAGGAAGATTTATTCCCAGGAAGATCGTTCTTGATTCCATTCAACATTATGAGATCATAGAAGAATACCCTGACGATAAGTATCTTCCAAGTTATCTGGTGTTTTCAAAATATAAGGATAAGATTTTTCACGTGTTATTTGCAGTTGATGTTGAAGAAGATAATGTACGTGTTATCACTGCCTACTATCCAAATTTTAATGACTGGGAGGAAGGCTTTAAGACCAGGAGGAAATAATTATGAAATGTCATGTATGTGGATCAAAACTTCATGCAATTACAACGGAACTCCCCTTCAAAGCCAACGAAACGACTATCGTTATCATGAAGAACTTACCATTATATCAGTGCGAAAGTTGCAGTGAGTATTTATTGGACGATCCGGTATTGAAAAGAGTGGAGGAAATTATTCAGAACGTTGATATTGCCGCAGAATTGGAAGTGATTAAATACGCCGCATAAAAATGAATTGAAATATCTATAGTCATTTCCGATATTACCAGGGCAGGTCTGGCTTTTTGTATTTTTTGTTTGCCCGAAATTATAAAAGGGAATGGAACGATCACTATATCACCACGGCTATAATTCATAGAGATCCTCTTCATTTTCCCAGATTTTGAGTAAGGCATTCTGTTGCAAAAGAAGAGCAGATTCATCCACTCCTGATTGCTCAGGCCGAAATCGCATTCGTAGGAAATCAATAAAATCAAGAACTTCTTGAACTTTTTGAGGTGGAAGGCCTTCAATGCTTTTCAGTATGTATTCCTTACTTTCCGTAGAGATGGGCATGATAATCTCCTTTAGGACTTATTCTCCAATTTTGATAACCTCGTAAAAAGCTATGTGATGCCGCGCTGCGGCACTGTAACCGAAACTATCTTGCTAAGTTAGTTGAAAGTCTCCAAGGCCGTCACTCCCGCGAAGGCGGGAGTCCACAAGTGGTTGATTTACCTGGATTCCCGCTTTCGCGGGAATGACACACGGGGCGGGAATGACGAAAACGGGTGCTTTCTGACTTTTTTCGAGTCCATCAATTTTTATATCATAAAAAAAGGGCAGAGAAACATCTTTATTTATCCATTATCCAATACCCAATACCTAATACCCAGCATACCACTTCGATCGCCATCAGGAAAAACCTGATTAAAGTCTAAGGGTTTTCCTGATTTCGAATTTGCACTTCATTTAATTCTCAATAATATAAAGAACTTACCCCCCCCCCATATCCTTTAAATTTCAGAGAATTCCCCATGCAAAATCAGAACTCTCCCGATAGACAACATCCCTTTTAGATAGCTATTATACTTCTAACTGGGTTGAGCGGTTCAGCGTTCAAGGTTCCGGGTTAAAACGCCCTAACTGGCTGTCAACAAAAGGAAAACACGTTGATAGATACAAATGTTATGTTTCACCCAATGGGTGAAAGAGGCTAATCTGAGTCAACCCTCAGACGCCATGAATAAAATTAAGAATATCAGTAGACTATAACCTTTAAACCTTGAACCCTGTCGAAGATCCCGCTGGGCGGGGAACCTTTGAACCCGTGAACGCCTACGTATTTTTCAATATATTCAATCGTCAATATTCAATATTGACGGACTCATAAAAAGTCTGGAATCCTTTTAAAACGTCATTCCGGCGAAAGCCGGAATCCAGTAATTTCAGTATGTTCTGGATGCCGGTCGCAGATCCCGTGATCAGCGGGGATCAGGTCCGGCATGACGAATTCGGACTTTTTACGAGGTTATCAATATTCAATCATAGTACCCAATACCAAACACGGAGTGTTTCTCATGAACGAAAAAATACTAATATCGATACTCTTAAATCCGAACCATCAGACCTGGTTATTATGGATATCAACATGCCGGGGACAAATGGCCTTCAGGTCATGAGGAAGATTAAGAAACTGGATGAAGACATAGAGATAATCGTGCTCACCGGTTCTGCAAATATTGACAATGCCGTACAGGCACTGAGGCACAATGGAGCCTTTGATTTTCTGACCAAGCCCCTGGAGACTTTGGATGAACTTATCACCACCGTGAAGCAGGCATTGCAGAAAAGGAAGTAGTTCAGGTATTCCTTGAGATCGAGCTTCTCTTTTAGCTCAAACAAAGGCAGCGTTTATTTCAAAAATAAGTATCGTGATAGAAGAAGCTGATGAGTCTGAATTTTGGCTTGAATTTATTATGGAAGAGAAAATGATGAAAAAAGAAATGGTTTTACCTTTGCTAAATGAAGCACATGAATTAGCGTCAATCTTCATAACAACTAGAAAGACTGCTCAGATCAAAAAAAATCGACAATCAACAATCATAAATCATCAATCAAAAATCAAAGTGATCCGGTATTCCCGGCCCTCCGAAAAAAGATATTTAGGGAAAGGAGGCACGAATCATAGTTGGTCAGGCCAGGCACTATCATGTAGTATAACTCAAAAGGAGTTCACTGTCCATGGTCCATTATCCACATTTGCAATTCAGACACTATATGGTTTGCGGCGGCTGCATGGCGGTCTTAGGCCGGGGCGCAAAGCTCACACAGGCATGTCTTGCGCATGAAATAGGCACAATGCCAGCCGCAT
>JAFDDR010000085.1 GCA_019310785.1 Deltaproteobacteria bacterium | reverse complement strand
ATATTTACCGTGTTGAGATGTCGACCATCGTCAGATGTAAGTTTTGCTGTAAATTCGCATAATGTTTCTAATTGCGCTTATTTTGGGACTAGAGAGCTATCAAAATAACTGGAAGGCCAATGCTAAAAAATACTTTCTGTCATTTACCTGGTATAGGGACTATAACCGAAAGTGAAATGTGGGAGGCTGGCATACATGCTTGGGAAGATGCTGAAAGAACCAATAGGTGGTTGACAGAAGATCGGCTAACTTTATTGACACAGTCAATAAGGCAGCTTGACAAGGGAAATCCTAACTACTTTACTGAACTTCTTCCATCGAATCAACATTGGCGAATATTCCCTGAATTTAGGAAATTCGTAGCATATCTGGATATAGAAACAACAGGATTACATTTCCACAGAGACTACATTACCACTATAGCGTTATATGACGGTGAAAAAATACTGCATTATGTTTGGGGCGAAAACCTTGGAGAATTTGAGTCTGATATCAAAAGATATAAGGTTCTTGTTACCTATAATGGAAAATGTTTTGATTTACCATTTATAGGAAATCATTTAAACATTTATCTCGACCAAGCCCACCTTGACTTGAGATATATTTTGAAACGGCTGGGATATTCTGGTGGACTCAAATCGTGTGAAAAGCAGCTTGGATATAATAGAGGCGAGCTTGACTCAGTTGACGGGCAGATGGCTGTTCTCCTATGGAATGAGTTCAATAAAACGAAGGACCGCAAAGCGTTAGATACCTTGCTGGCTTACAATATTGAAGATGTATTAATACTTGAAGACTTGTTGATATTTGCTTTCAATGAAAATCTAAAAAAAACACGATTTTACAAAAACTTTCGCATACCCTCTTCCTTTAAGCCTTCAAATCCCTATAAAGCGGATTTGGCAACGATAGAAAAATTGAAGACGTTCTCTATTTCTCAAGATTCCATCCCTTCTTCTCACTCTGGGCCTACAAGCAATTTCATTTTCAATCAAAAAGAACCAATAAATCTTGCTGGGATTTTTGGGGAGATTAAGAGAGCCGGCCAAGAACAAAAACCAGACTCCGTCCATAAAATGATGGTATATCTTGGCCACAATAACGGCAATGTGCGAAGACTTGCTTGTTGTGCTCTTGGCAAGATAGGAGATGCTTCGGCAGAAAATGGCCTGCTCAAATGCTTAAATGATGACAAGCCACAAGTCAGGCAATATGCTATAAAAGCCATAGCTAACTTGGGAGGTAAGGCGGCTATCCCTCATCTCAAAGCTATTTATAAACATGATTATGAAAAGGATTACAACCGAAGTTCAGCCCAAACAGCAATAAGGATGATAGAAGATAGGATAAAACGAGATACCATAAGTCCTCCAAAAAACAATAAATCATCAATCATAAAAGATGCAATTAGTACCTTGAAAAATAATGTCGAATGGGAAAAAGTGCATATTGAAACCTTTCCTGAACGGTCAGGACAATACGGAGAGCTGGAAAAGCCAATTCATCCGGAATTGGTTAAAGGATATTTGACTTCTCTCAAGATTGATTCACTTTATTCACACCAGGCGCAAGCTATTAACCTCATAAGGCGTAAATCTAATGTAGTGGTTATCTCTAAGACCGCCTCTGGAAAGACCATGTGTTTCAATCTGCCGATCATCGACCATATGCTTTCTGATTCCTCAGTAACTGCTATGTATCTTTTCCCTACCAAAGCTCTGGCTCAAGATCAATATAAGACCCTTTTGACCATCATAGAGCATACTTCACAGGAAATTATTTGTGGTGTCTACGACGGAGATACACCGACAGATGTTCGAAGGCGACTCAAACAGAAAGTTCAAATTCTGCTGAGCAATCCAGACATGCTACATTTCGGAATTCTTCCGCAGCACTCTAGGTGGGCATCTTTCTTTCGGCGTCTAAAATATATAGTTATTGACGAAGTTCACAGCTACAGGGGGGTCTTCGGTTCTCACATAGCACTAATCATGCGACGGCTTATGCGGGTTTGCAGCTACTATGGTACTACGCCACAATTCATCTGTGCTTCGGCTACAATTGCGAACGCTAAGGAACACGCTGAATGCCTAATAGGAAAACCTTTCGAACTGGTGGAAGAAGACGGCTCGCCTAGTCATAAAAAATATTTCGTAGTTTGGAATCCTCCGCTTACAGACGAAATTTACAGGACGAAAGCCAGCAAGACTTGCAACCAGATATTATCTGAACTCTTACAGTCAAACCTCAAGACCATATGTTTTACCAGAAGCCGCAATTTGGTGGAGGTGATACATTCTACTATCCAGAAAACCTGCGCAAAAGACGTCAAGCGAATTGATGCTTACCGTGGTGGCTACTTACCGATGGAGCGTCGAGCGATTGAGAAACGTCTCTTTAATGGAAAAACCGACCTGGTTATCTCAACCAATGCCCTTGAGCTTGGTATTGACATTGGGACTTTAAATTGCTGCATTATTGTCGGATATCCAGGTTCTATTGCCAGTCTCTGGCAGCAAGCGGGCAGAGCCGGGAGAACCAGCCAAGAGTCTTTAGTCGTCTTCATCGCTGGCGATGAACCTGTTGATCAATACTTTGTTCGCAATCCAAAAGCCCTGTTTGGCGCAACCCCCGAACATGCTGTAATTGACCCTCAGAATATTCTGTTATTGACTCAACATCTACGATGCGCTTTGTATGAGTTACCTATTACACTAGGCGACCAACAGTATTTTGGGGACATGATCTTTTCGATATTGTCAGTCTTGGTTGATGCGCAACAAGTTATAGAAAACCGCAATAAAGACATTTCAATCTCTGGTGTTAGAGAATGGACACTATCTAATCATAAGTCCTACCCCGCAGCCCGAGTTAATCTTCGTTCTATAGATGCAAATTATGATATTTTAGATCAAAAAAGTAGAAAGGTAATTGGCACGATAGATGAGGCCGGAGCATATGGCGCGCTTTATTTGGATGCGATTTATCTGCACCGATCCAGGACATACCAATCAAAGGAACTGGATATTGTGAAGAGAATGGCAAAAGTCGAACCGGTTTATGTTGACTACTACACCCAGCCGATATGCGAAACTCATATTCCAGGAATGGACGATATTGTGGAAGATAACTTATGGAGGATTGTTTCGGTATGCTTTGGGGATGTCCAAGTTATCAAACGCTATAATGCGTTCAAAAAAATACAAATATATCCAAATCAGCTTTTGGGTTATGGCGACATTAATCTTCCTCCTCTTACCTTAAAAACCGAAGCGCTAAGTATCAAGATCCCAGAAGAGCTTCAGAATGAAGCTGAAGTATATGGGCCAGAGTTTCTTAACAGTGGGCTTATTGGAGTTGCACAACTATTTCTCAGCATGATGACCCTCCATGTAATGTGTGATTCCAGGGATGTTGATGCATGGGTTGATTTCAACCCTATGACTATTTATATATATGATCAGGTAGAAGATGGCGCTGGATTTGCTGAACGAGCATATGATTTGATAGAAACTATAATGAACGCAGGATTCCAATTGCTGATGGAATGCCCATGTAGCAAAGGATGTCCGTCGTGTGTAATCTATAAAGGCAACAATAAAGACATGGAGGACCATTACGATTTCCCAAAAGAATCCGCCAAATTTATGCTTCACGCATTGTTAGAGAAACCACCCTATGAACCAAAAACCGACACTGTATCTCGGCTTTCAGACAAAGAAATGCCTTTGCCATCTGCACAGACTTTGAGTTCCCGGGAACTCAAAAAAGTACAGAAGGCTCTAAAATACTTCTATGAAATAGGAGATAGGATCGAAACACCTCTTGGACCAGGTGTTATCGTTGATATCTCAGGTGACAAATGCTTAATTCAATTGAAAGATCAAGTTTCATGCATATGGGAATCTTTTTCTAATTTATTATAACGCAAAATTGAATAAGTCACATAGAGTCTCAGCGGAGGAAAAGATGGAATGGTATGAATACATAATATCGAGTGGCATAACTACCATTCTTATTGGTCTGGTCGCAAAGTATTTTCTTGAAAACCATAAGAAGGAGTTGAATAAGGAACTATCGGTTTTTGAGACTCGCCTCAAGAATTCGATATTCTATTTTTCACGGCAATTCGAAGCCCTTTCAGCACTATATGAACTGTTTTATGGGCTTTTGCCTACAAAAACCCACCCCGAAATGGAATGGGAAGATGCATGCAGCGAAATTGCACTGGATTTCGAGCAGTTGGAAAAAGATTTGAATTATTATCTCGCAAAACACACTGCCGTATTAGAAACTGACGTTATTGATCTGATAAGAGAAGCCGATCACCTTTGTGCTGAGGGAAAATTCGAAATTGGACAAGGTGGAACTGTTACACCGAGAGGCCTAAATATGGCTGAAGAGCTATATAAGAAACTGAGCACTGCTACTAATATGCTAAGAGCTCACGTGGATGTACAAAGGAAATCACCGGAATGAATTACCTCGCCCACAGGGCGGAGTATTCTGTGGGGTTTTCATAAAGATGATCGTTTTTCAGTCAAGTAAATAAGACACTATATGGCATTTGTCTTTCCAGACATCTGTGAGAATAAGAGTTCTTGAGAAAAATTTAAGCCATTGTATTATGTATATGATATGCTTTATCAAGTTATCCACCTCTTTGGCAGTCAAGTATTGTCACCCCTGTACGTAACAAAATGAAAATTGACTCTTAAGTGTATGTGGGTCAATATCTGCCTGTTTTTATTAGGGAACATCAAGAAAGGAGGCAGAAATGACCCTGGAAAGAATAACACCGAATTATGAAGCTTTGCCGGCATTTTATCGTGAACTTCAAGCCCACCCCCTTTATATTGATCTGACACCCAGCGTTGAGTCGGCTTCTCCAGCCCGGTCGAACCTCAAACCACAAAGTCTATCCCCCCGAAATTATCGCTGGCACACGGAATGCCGCCACGGTCTCGACTTATCCCTTAAAAAGCTTTCTGAAAAGGAGCTAATGGGAAAAGACCATATAGAGGCCTATCTACGGGACCAGTACCGTTGGTATCTAAGACCCAATACGCTCCGCAATACACTGAGGGTCATTGAGACATTATGACCTTTATCCAGAAAGGGGGAAAAGTTCATCTTGAGGAGATCACCAGGCAAGACATTGAAGGATGGATAGAGCATTGATACAAAAGGGGCAAATAATGAAATGTCAATAAGGAATAAAGTATGTAATTCTTTTCCTGGGATCAAACCAAGCAAAGACATTGATTTGCAGAAGGAAAACCGGGAAATTGTGATTTTTTGAGGCTTTAAACAGTCAATTTTAATGCCAAAAACAAAGGCATAAGAAGGGTTCTATTCTCAATATGATCGGGATAGGCTATGGTTTGAACAGCTTTAACCCGGGAACCGAGCTAAAATGTTTGTCCAGGGTGAAGAGACAAACTCTGTGATACCGGCATACCTGGGCGATTATTGTATCCATCGGCGGAATCGTAATGCCCTTTTTACGCAGTGAGGCATCTAAACCCCCGGCAGAGTCCCAGACCGCTTCGTCAACGGACAGGCGAATCAGGGCGTCAAACAATGGCATAATTTTTTTCCGTTCTTTAGGACGAATGCCTCGTTTGATTTCGAATATGACCGGCCCGCATGTTAGGACCCGGTCATCATTCAGCAATCCTCGTGTCTTCGCAACGATTTTGGATGTCTTGCCCCGTAACGCATCAATCCATACAGAAGTGTCTAACAAAACCGGTTCCGTGTTACCTTTCATTTTCCTTCCCAACCCCTTCCAACCATTGGGCACGCCTCATATCCGCTTCATTGCTTCCCTCAATGGCCTTTTCATCGACATCAATTGTTCCGAGAAGACCTGCAAGTTGTTTCAGTTTTGCCCTCCTGATTTGGTCTTTCACCGCTAATGCCACTGCAGCAGTCTTGGTTTTTGCATCAGAAAATCTGTCGTTCTCATGATAACCTCCATCACAATTTTTATGACATATTTTGTGATAAAACTAACCACAAGTCAAGGGAATTTATCACACAATAAACGAGTGGGAACTGTTTCGTCCTGTTTCGGACCAGGCCAGGATACTGATTTGCGGAAGGAAAACCTGGAAATCATCTTTCATGATTCTGCTGTCTCACTGCACACGCCGCAGCGATAGCACTCTCCTACGTGGCAGACGTCGGATTCTTTTGCTTTGAGGGCCAGTTTATATTCGTTTATCAAATGCTTCTTCGTGATCCCGTGATCAATAAAGTCCCATGGCAGGACTTCATTAAGGCCCTTTGGGCGGTACACAAAAAAGTCGGGATTGATTTTGGAAAAACGAAGGGCTTTTGTCCAGTCCCCGCCTGACTCATGGGCACTTAGGAGGATGGCGCCGACCCTTCTGTCTCCCATGGACAGCAATGCCTGGACATAGGCCCATTTGGGGAGGTCTGTATTCACCTTGATGCCACCCTCTTTGACCAATGATTTTTTCAGCCATTTCTGTTTTTCTTTGAGGGACGACAATTGCTCTAATGGAAACCACTGGAAAGGGGTGAAGGGCTTGGGAATAAAGCAGTTTACGCTCAGTCTTATCTGTCCGATTCTGCCCCGCGCTGCTGATGCCTTGACCATATTGTGTCTGATAACCTTGACCAGGTCGACGATTTCAGCTACGTCGTTCTTAGTTTCAGTGGGAAGCCCGATAAGAAAGTAGAGCTTGATGGAAAAATCCGAAGTCTCGGAGATCAGGGTAACCGTTTCCGTGATCCGGTCTCTTGTCAGGTGTTTGTTCGTTAACCTTCTTAACCTTTCCGAACCTGCCTCGGGCGCGATCGTCAGGGTCCTTTGTCCGGCCTGCTTCATGTGGTCAAGAAGTCCCTGGGTGATGCTGTCCGCCCGCAGAGATGATACGGAAAAGGAATGACCTCTTTTCACGATAAGAGAGGTAATGTTTTCTATTCCGGGGATATCGGATACGGAAGCAGCCAGCAGACCCACCTGATCGCACCTTTCCAGGGCACTGTCAATCGAAGCTATGATATCCGATTCCCGGTGCATTCTTGGAGGCCGATACACATAGCCCGCTGCGCAAAACCGGCACGAACGGCCACACCCCCTTCCCAGTTCGACCAGGACCTTGTCGCCGAATTCCGTGTCAGGTGTTGTAATGGTGGACAGGGGGGTATTTCCATCAATAAACTCGTCGGTCGAACAGGCAGGTTTTATTTTTTCCGGAACCTGATCATCTTTCGGAAAAAAAGATTTCAATGTTCCATCCTGATGGTATTCGGGCCGGTAAAGTGAAGGTACATAAAGGCCTGGCACATTTCCTGCCAGGTTTTTTATAAACTCTTTTTTGTCATCCCGCAGAGCGGCAAACTCCAAAAAAGCATCCACAAATTCATTTATATTTGCCTCTGCCTCTCCCAACAGGAAGAAGTCCAAAAACCGGGCCAGGGGTTCGGGATTTAAAAAGGTGGTGACCCCGCCTGCCATGACAAAGGGGCAGGGGGCAGACCTTTGTTCGGAGAGAAGAGGAATCTTTGCCAATTCCAGAATTTTCAGGATATTGGGGTAGTCGTTTTCAAAGGAAAGGGAAAATGCCACAATGTCGAATCGTTGAAGGGATGCTTGCGACTCTAATGACAGGAGCGGTTTTCCTGCCCCAAGGTGGAGGGACATTTCCTGGCCTTCAGGCAGGAATACGCGCTCTGCAACAACGTCGGACCTTTGGTTTAAAAGATGGTAAACAATCTGAAAACCTAAGTTTGACATGCCTAAGCGGTAGTAGTTGGGATATGCCAACGCAACAGACAGCCTGCCGCCCCAATCCTTTTTGACAAATCCCTTTTCCTTAGCTAACCTGGCTCGGTAAAGGGAAATAATATCGCCGGACATGTCTTTAGATCCAGTAAACCCAGTAAATCATAGAAGTCCAATTGCTTTTTGACAAGATTAATCCCGCTTGCAGCGGGAGATTAATTTAATCTTGTAAATCAGGATACATATCCTTTTTGGGAACGTCTATTAGTAGACTGTTTTAATACAGAATCCATAAAAGGATATACAGGACAGAAAAAGCCTGTCTATCCTGTAGTCCTGTCTAAAGGTATTAACCCATCAATCTGCCTTTGCCCTGAGAAAGGTGGGGTAATCCAGGTTATCCTTTAGACGAAATTTGTTGAAAAAACTTTTCTTTTCTTTTTTTGCTTCGGTATTGTTCATTGACGCCAAAAGCCCCTCGTTTTTTCTCTGGAACGTAGGGGTATCAAGACATACGCCATTCATCCTCACGGTCCAGTCTTCTTCAGTATCTTCATTGTCTGCATCTCTTATATTGACCACATTCAAATAATCGTTGTTGTAGACATGCGGCTGCCGGTAACTATCGCCATTACCGCCGATACCGGTAGCGATAACAGTTATCCGGATTTCGTCCTCCATGGCATCATCAAGAACTACCCCCCAGATGATTTCAGCATCCTTATTTACTTCCTCTTTAATAAAGTTGGAGGCTGCGTCGATTTCATCCATGGTCATGTCGGCAGGGCCTGCTATGTTCATAAGGACACCCTTAGCGCCGTTTATGGAAATATCTTCCAAAAGCGGGCTGTTGATGGCCATCTGGGCCGCCTCCAATCCCCTGTTTTCACCACTGGCCGTTCCCATGCCCATAATGGCCGTCCCCATTTGCTCCATTACCTTTTTGACATCGGCAAAATCCAGACTGATAAAACCATTGCTTATGATCAGATCGGATATGCCTTTGACGGCCTGGAGAAGGACTTCGTCGGCCCTCATGATAAGGTCTTTAAAAGTAGTTGTCTTACTGCCTAAGGTCTTGAGTCGTTCATTGGGGATAACAATGAGACTGTCTACCTCTGCCTTGAGTTTTTCAATCCCCTCCGTTGCCCTTTTCATCCGCTTTTCCCCTTCAAAATTAAAGGGCTTGGTCACCACGGCCACGGTCAGTGCCCCGCTTTCCTTTGCCTCCCGTGCGATTACAGGACAGGCGCCCGTTCCTGTTCCGCCGCCCATACCGGCCGCTATAAAGACCATGTCGGACTCTGCCACGGCTTCCCTGATCTCATTGACACTTTCTTCAGCGGATTTCTCACCGATTTCAGGATCCGCCCCCGCACCGAGGCCCATGGTAACGGACGGGCCAAGCTGGATTTTATAGGAGCACTCGGAGCGATCAAGGTCCTGACAATCGGTGTTTGAAACAATGAAATCCACACCTCTCAACTTTGAGTTAATCATGTTGTTGATGGCATTACCTCCCGCTCCCCCTGCGCCTATCACCTTGATCCTGGCATCGTACTTTTTCTTTTCGTCAACAATTTCAAATTTCATGATGTCCCTCCTTTTATAAAATTGCTTCACAATTTTATGCAACGCCCGCCTACGGTGGACTTAAAAAGTGTAATTCCTGCGCTACGCGTTTACATTTTATGGGTTAAATGACATCCTTAAACCATCTTTTCATCCTGCTCATGACACGATTAAAGATATTGACATCCCTTATCCTGAACTTTTTGTGCTTTTTGCTCGTTTTTGCCCCATATAGTACAAGACCGACGGCCGTGGCATACATGGGTTTGTTGACTACCTCCACTAACCCGCTGATTCCCTCGGGATAGCCCACGCGGGCAGGTGCATTAAATATCTGCTCCGCCATCTCGGTAATGCCTAACAATTCTGCGGAACCTCCTGTTACAACAACTCCCGAGGTAATGGTATCCTCGTGCCCGGAACGCAGGATTTCGCTGTAAATCAGGGAGAATATCTCTTCGACCCGGGGTTCAAGTATCTCCCCTAAGATCTGCCTGGATAAGACCCTCGGTTTTCTTCCCCCCACACCGGGGACCTCAACGGTTTCATCTTTACCGATCATCGAAGAAAGGCCGCATCCATATTTAATCTTGATCTTTTCCGCCTCTAATTTGGGTGTCCTGAGACCCACGGCAATGTCATAGGTCAGGTTATCGCCTCCCAAAGGCAAAACCGACGTATGCTTGATGGCCCCTTTTGAAAATACGGCCATATCGGTCGTGCCCCCCCCAAAGTCAATGAGGGCCGCTCCGAGATTACGCTCTTCCTTTGAGAGAACCGCCTCGCTGGATGCCAAAGACTGGAGAATAATATCACACACATCCAGACCGGCCCGGTTCGCGCACTTGATAATATTCTGTGCAGAGGTAACCGCGCCGGTTACGATATGGATGTTGGTCTCCAAACGCACACCGGACATCCCCAGGGGATCCATAATCCCGTCCTGTTCATCCACAATGAATTCCTGGACCAGGGTGTGGATAACCTCACGGTCCATGGGGATAGCAACCGCGCTGGCCGCTTCAATAACGCGTTCGATGTCCTTCCTGCTTACTTCCTTTTCCTTGAGAGGTATCACGCCGTGGCTGTTGAACCCCTTGACATGCCCCCCGGCGATACCGGCATAGACCGCACTTATCTCACACCCGGCCATGGTTTCGGCTTCTTCCAGTGCCTCTTTTATGGAATCCACGGTATATTCGATGTTAATGACCACCCCTTTTCTAAGACCCTCCGAGGGATGGCTTCCCATGCCGATAATTTCCACGCCATCCGGCCGCGCCTCTCCTACCACGGCACAGACTTTTGTCGTTCCAATATCAAGTCCTACAATTATTTCTCCAGGCATCCTGTTACCTCGTCTACGGGTTACGGGTTACGCGTTGCCGGTTACGGGTTGCCGGTTACGGGTTAAAAGCTTTGTAACAACTCAGGTTGTCAGGTTCACGGCTTGTCCGCCTCCGGCGGGTTCATGGTTTTCGGGTTCAACTCAGATAAGAACCATTTTTCATGCGGCAACCTTGTTTCACAACCGGTTCAGGAAAAACCCGGAACTTTGAACCCGTGCAGTTACGTTTGAACTTATTGTTCTCAGCCTTTTTTGAAAGAGACTACCGCCCCATCAACGCGATTCAGATTAATACTTGTCACCTGATGAATTCGGCCCGTGCGGCGCAAATGTTCCGCCACCCTTTTTAGTCCTTCCATTTTGCTTTGAAGATCGTATGACATTAATTTGATCTCTGCGGTCATATGGTTGAAATAAATCGACATACGTCCATCCCTGTTTATATGAATTTCCGAAAGCTCATTCAATGACCAGAGACCATTTTCCGGCTCTAAGGTTTTCAGGATGAGGGCTGCCTTCTCCAATTGCTCCTTCAGGGTCTTCGGGTCCTTTTCGGAAACACCCGTGATAACCGGAAAGTCCATATCCTCCCACTCGTTCACTTCTTTAATTACCTCTCCCCAGCGGTTCATGTAACAGACTTTTTCCATCAGAACGAGGGCCGAAGGAGACTCCTTCTCAGCCCGTACGATCAAGGTGTTTGGAAACCGCCTGATCAATTTGGCCGATCTTATCCATGGGTGGGTCTCCATTTTCTGTCTCAACTCATTCAGGTTGAGTTCCAGCAAGCTCAAATCAGGGCTCAGACCGCAGGCTTGTATAAGTTCGTGTCTGATCTTCCTGTCAATACCTTCCATATCCACCTGCTTAAGCTTCATATAGGGAGATGAGAGCAGGTAACTGTAAAGGAACACGAAAGACAGGCTGATCGCCGCTATACCGGCAACCACAAAAAGGACCTTCAAAAGTCCCGACCCGATTAGCGGAATCACGCGAAAGACTGCGAAAAAGTCCCTCTTTTTCTGTTTTTTTACAGACTGCTTATTTAGAACGGATTGCCTTTTCATTGTTTGAATGGCCCACCACCCTGATTTCCGGTTCTAATTCGATGCCTGTTTTTCTTTTTACAATGTCACGTGCCATACAGAGGAGGGCCAAGACATCTTTGGCCCTGGCCCCGCCCGTATTCACAATAAAGTTGGCATGCTTTTCCGAGATCATGGCCCCTCCGATCCTCTCACCTTTCAGTCCCGAGTTTTCGATCAACCGGCCGGCATAATCATCCGGCGGATTTTTGAATACTGAACCCGCACTCGGGAATTCCAGGGGCTGGCTTTCCTTTCGTCTTTTCAGGTAATCTGCAATCCGGGCAGCAACGACCCCTTCGGCCTCCCGGGTCAATCTTAAACGGGCCAGGGTGATCAGATTTCCCTTTTCGATTTCAAGTGCCCTGTATGAGAACCTGAGTTGAGAACCGGCTCTCACAACCACGTCGCCTTGTGCTGTGATCACATGAATTTCTTCAACCCTGGCCCCGATCTCCTTTTCAAAGGCCCCTGCATTCATGGCAATGGCCCCGCCAATTGTACCTGGTATACCGGCAAGAAACTCCATCCCTCCCAATTGTGAATCACGACAATAGGTCAAAAGATCGGCAATAGAGAGTCCCGCACCTGTGAGGATGCTCAAATCGCCTGCCTGTGCATCTGCAGCAGAAAGGCCCGTTTTCTCCTTCTCGATAAAGGCTAAGGACCCGCGTAGCAGGATGGCCACACCTTCAAGTCCGCCGTCCTTTACCAAAATATTGCTGCCCCTGCCTACCACAAGATAAGGGATGTGCTCCTCATTTAAATATGCGATTACCTGTCGCAGTACTTTAAGACTTCGGGCCTCATAAAGGGCCTCCACCGGTCCACCGGTTCCGAAAGTCGTGTATTGGGCCATAGGAAAATCGAACCGGACATCCTCTCCGGCTAAGTTGGTCAGTTCTTTTTTTTGTTTTTTGTCCATGATACGGAGTAGGGCACGCCCTCAACTCTTTCCTGTTTCCTTATTCCTATTTCTTCTTTCCTATCAGCTCTTTCAGAAGCTGATCCCCTTGTTTATAGATGTTACCCGCACCAAGTGTCATTACCAGGTCCCCTGGTCTCACAGTCGCCAAAAGGGAGGTAAGGACATCCTCCTCCCGTGGGCAGGATATCACGTCCCTGTGGCCGTGTTCTTTGATGCTCCGGGCCAGCAATTCAGCGCTCACGCCATCAATGGCATCCTCGCTTGCTGGAAAAATAGGGGCCACAATTAGGACATCCGCATCGTTAAAGCTGATCACAAAACGATCAAACAGGACCTGAGTCCGTGTGTACCTGTGCGGCTGGAACGCCACCACCAATCGCCTTTCGGGCCAGCACTCCTTGACAGTCTTGAGTGTTGCAATAATCTCAGTGGGATGATGCCCATAATCGTCAAGCACAAGGATATCTTTTTGTTCCCCTTTGACCTGGAACCGCCTCGCGAGCCCGCCCAGATTTTTGAGCCCCTGTTTGATCACCCCCATGTCCAGATCCAGTTCAAGACCGACCGCCACCGCAGCCAGGCTATTCAACACGTTATGCTCGCCGGGCATTCCCACTCCGATCCTTCCCAACGAACGATCATGATAGATAACCTCAAAGCCGACCCCCAGACCTTCTTTCTCCAGGTCCCTGCCTCTCAAATCCGCCTGGGAGGTCATGCCGTAAGTCAAATACCTTTTCTTCAGACGGGGAATGATACCTTGGATTTCCTCATTATCGAGACAGAGTATGGACGTTCCATAGAACGGGACCTTATTGATAAAATTGATGAAGGTCTCACGAATGGCCTCCATGTTCCCGTAGTGTTCCATATGCTCACGGTCGATATTCGTCACCACGGCCATGGAAGGAGATAATGCAAGAAAAGACCCATCACTTTCATCTGCTTCAGCGACTAAGATATCTCCCTGGCCCAATTTGGCGTTTGACCCACCCCAGATATCGAGTCTTCCCCCTATAATAACCGTGGGATCAAGGTGTCCGGCGGTCAGGATGGAAGCGACCATGGACGTAGTAGTAGTTTTTCCATGTGCGCCGGCAATGGCTATGCCGTATTTCAACCGCATCAGTTCCGCCAACATTTCCGCCCTTGGTATGGCAGGAATGTATTGATCTTTTGCCTCGATGATCTCGGGGTTCTCTGGTCCCACGGCAGAGGAATAGACCACCACGTCAGTCCCTTCCACATTCTCTTTTTTATGCCCTTTATAAATGCGCCCTCCCAAGAGACCAAGGTTTTTTGTCACTGCCGTATTTCTCAGATCCGAACCACTCACCTCGTACCCTAAGTTGATCAGAAGCTCGGCGATCCCGCTCATGCCGATGCCTCCGATGCCCACAAAATGGATATGTTTTGTCTTGCCGAACTGCTTCATGTCTTAACCATTTCCAGAAGTTGATCCACGATTTCTTTTGCGGCATCAGGCCTGGCGATTTTTTGTGCGTTTTCACCCATTTTATTCAGGGCCTGCCTATCATCCATATATTTCGTCAAGACACGGGCCATGCCCTCGCCGGTCAAATCCTTTTCCCGGATCATCTCCGCGCCGCCCGCCCTGACCAGGCTGAGCGCATTGATCTCCTGATGGTTGTTCGCTGCGTGCGGATAAGGTATCAAAACAGAAGGCTTGCCTACGGCAGCCAGTTCAAAGACGGTAGTAGCGCCCGCCCGGCTTACCACTAAATCGGCACGGTTATAGGCAGCAGCCATATCTTCTATAAAGGGAACGACTTCCCCCTTGAGACTTTTGCCCCTATAGTCTTCCAACACCCGTTCATGATCTATTTTTCCGGTCTGGTGTATCACTTCGGGATATTTTCCCGTCTTGTTCAAATATGTCAGGGATTTTGCAAAGGCCCTGTTTATGGCCCGGGCCCCCTGAGAGCCTCCAACCACAAGGATTGTGAATCTGTTCCGGTCCTCAGCCTCTTTGCCGCCATCCGGAAAAAGTTCCTTGCGGACCGGATTGCCCGTAAAAAACAGAGAACTGGTCTTGAAGCCCTCCCTGCTTCGCTCAAAGGAAATAAAGACACGGTCAACGATCCTGGCTAAGAGGCGGTTCGTAAGGCCAGGGTATGAGTTCTGTTCATGAATGGCCGTAGGGAGCCCTAAGAACCTTGCCGCAAGACAGACCGGACCCGCGGAATATCCACCCATGCCAAGGATCAGGGCAGGGGAGAAGTCCTTGATGAGTGATGCGGACTGAAAAACACTTTTAGGCAATTTGATAAACACTTTAAGTCCCTTTCTCCACCCACGTCCTTTAATGCCTTCCACATCTATGGAGGCCGCGCCGTATCCGTAACGCGAGAGTATCTCCGATTCGATCCGCTTGCGGCCCACCACAAAGAGAATCCCGGAGTTCTCAAATCTTGTTTCCAGTTCCCGGGCAACGGCAATACCCGGAAATAGATGGCCGCCCGTGCCACCGCCCGCTATCACGATTTTGAAATCCCGCGCCCCACCTTCCGATTTTTGTCTTCCTCCTTGCATCACGTCCTCGAAGAAATATTCAGCAGGATACCAATGGCTAAGAGGTTGAGAACCAGAGATGATCCGCCGTAGCTCATAAGCGGGAGCGTCAGTCCCTTTGTCGGGAGCAGACCCATAACCACACCTATATTGACAAGGACCTGAAGGCCGATCAAACAGGTCAAACCAAGGGCCAGGTAGCTGCCGTAGAGATCCGGGGCATTAAGGGATATCTTTATTCCCCGCATGATAAGTACGCCGAACAGGACAATGATAATGCTTACGCCCAGGAAACCCAGCTCTTCACCTGCTATGGACAAAACAAAATCCGTGTGTGCCTCGGGCAGATAAAACAGCTTCTGTTTGCTGTTTCCAAGGCCCGTTCCGAAAATGCCACCAGACCCAAAGGCTAAGAAGGAATGTATGATCTGAAACCCGATGCCTTTTGGGTCATCCCATGGGTTGATAAAGGCCGACCATCTTTTGAGCCTGTAATCGGCATGCAATATAAGCCACAGGACGATTGGCGCGGAAACGAGCAGCACAGAAAAAAGATGCAGGAAATTGACGCCGCCCACGAAGAGGATGATCATGACCCAGAACCCGATAATTATTGCTGTTCCAAGGTCCGGCTGCAGCACAATGAGCAGCATAAAGGCGCCGGCCACTAACAGATGGGGCAGGAGACCTTTTGAAAAGGACCCCATGTCGGATCCTTTCTTGGACATGGAGTAGGCCATGTATATGGCTAATGAAAATTTTGCAAGCTCCGAAGGCTGAAAAGAAAAACCGGCCAGTTTCAGCCAGCGGGATGCGCCGCCCACCTTGTGGCCGAGTCCCGGGACAAATAGCAGGATCAAGAGGCAAGTACTCACAAGAAGCAAAGGGTAGGCTGCTTTTGTATATATTTTATATGGGATATTCCTTGCTAATATCATGAGGCCAAACCCTAAGATGCAAAAGAGGGACTGCCGTTTGAGATAAAAGTAGCTGTCCCCTAACCGGTGTTCCGCTAAATGAGAACTGGCACTGAAAACAAACACCAATCCCAGACCGACCAGGCAGATTACCGGGATAAGAATTATATAGTCGTATCCCAGGCTTATTGATCTTTTCTCAGCCATGGATAACCCTCAAAACGGCAGTCCTGAACTCCCTGCCCCTGTGGGAATAATCAGTAAACATATCAAAGCTGGAACAAGCGGGGGCCAAAAGCACTGCGTCCCCGTTTTCCGCCGATTCAAAGGATATGGCAACGGCTTCTTCCATATCTTTTGCCATAGAGAACGGGACAATACCCTCAAAAGATGCGGCCAAAAGGTCCTTTGCTTCTCCTAAGAAAACGGCTTTCTTCACCTTTCCCTTAGCTGCCTCGGCCAAAGCCGCATAATCTGCACCCTTATGGCGCCCCCCTGCTATCAGGATGATGGATCTCTTAAAACTCATAACAGCCCTGACTGCCGCATCCACGTTTGTGGCCTTGGAATCATTGTAAAAGGCCACACCGTCATGTTCTGCCACCTGTTCAAGGCGGTTTGGGAGGCCCTTGAATTCATCAATGGTTTTTTGAATCACCGGGTTGTCGATACCAAGGACCAGGCCGCCCAATACTGCGGGCAAAAGATTTTCCAAATTATGGGTCCCGGGCAGGCCGAAGGATTTAAAAGAAAAGGTATTCGGCTTAGCACTATCCACAAAGGCCCGGATTTTTTCGTCTTCAATAAAGGCGTGGCGGCCTTGTTTTTTCTCCGTGCCATAGCGAAGCACCGTGACCCCGGAAGACACGTTGACCGAACACAGTCTTTCATCATCATCGTTCAATATGACATATTGCCCGGGACCCTGATTCCCGAATATCTTCAGCTTCGATCGGACATAGGCTTCATAGCCGGGATACCGGTCTAAGTGGTCGGGAGAAATGTTAAGGACCATGGAAACGAAAGGGCAAAACGTCTCAATGGTATCTAACTGAAAACTGCTTACTTCAACCACTACATAGTCTGCCTTTTTATCTCCCGCGGTATAGGCCGTGAGAGGAGTTCCGATATTACCGCCTACAAAGACTCTAAGGCCCGCATTTTCAAGCATGCAGCCGAAGAATGCCGTGACAGTGGACTTTCCATTTGTGCCGGTCACGGCAATCATGGGTGTATCAATCAGGCGACCTGCCAACTCCAGTTCTCCGATCACCGGGATGTTTCTTTTCCGTAAGAGATTCAAAAGAACCGTATCATGGGGTACGCCCGGGCTTATTATGACCATTTCCGCATTTAAGAAGGTCTCTTCCTTATGTCCGCCGGTCTCCAATGTGATCCCGAGTTCCCGCATCTCATTTAAAATGTCCGGATCAATATCGCTTTCAGACAGGATTTCGCTGACAGTCACCTCAGCGCCATGCGCGGAAAGCAGCCGGGCAGTATAGAGACCGGAAATTCCCAGTCCTACTACCAGCACTTTCCTTTTTAAAAATTCCAATTTATTGTTTCCTTGCATTACTGCTTACTGCTTACTGCATACTTATCTATCCCGTTGTTCCATCTTGCGGCCTATACCAGGTTACCTCACCTTCAATGTGCTGATAGATAAAAGTGCTAAAATAATAGCAATGATCCAGAATCGAACTATCACCTTGGGCTCCGGCCACCCCTTTAGTTCAAAGTGATGATGAATAGGGGCCATTCGAAAGATCCTCTGTCCCCCCGTAAACTTGAAGTATGCCACCTGGAAGATTACCGAGAGGGCTTCAAACACAAATAACCCTCCCACAAGGGCGAGCACCAATTCCTGTTTGGTTATAACTGCAACGGTTCCAAGGACCGCGCCTAATGGAAGAGATCCCACGTCCCCCATAAAGATTTCAGCTGGATAGGTGTTGTACCACAGGAATCCGAGCCCCGCTCCTACCACGGCTCCGCAGAGTACGGAGATTTCGCCTGTTCCGGAAACGTAGGGTATTTGAAGGTAAGCAGCGATCTTCACATGCCCTGAAAGATACGCGAAGACCAGATAGCTTCCAAAAGCTACAATGAGCGGGCTGATTGCAAGCCCGTCTAAGCCATCCGTCAGATTGACGGCATTGGATGCCCCCACGATTATGAAAACGATTAGGGGGATGTAGCCAACGCCTAAGTCCGGGGCGATTGTTTTAAAAAAAGGCAGGTTCAAACGTGAATCAAAACCCGGATAGATATAGAGCACCATTGCAACGACAAGGGCCGCAAGTATCTGAAACGAAAATTTTGAGGTGGCGCTCAGTCCCCGGCTGTCTTTTTTGGCTGTCTTCAGATAATCGTCTATAAAACCGATGGCGCCAAACACAAGGATAACGAACATCACGATCCAGATATAGATATTCTCAGGCGCTGCCCAGAACAGTGTGGAAAGAATTATCGCCGGCAGGATCAGACACCCCCCCATGGTAGGGGTTCCCTGTTTGGACTTATGATTGGGCGGACCGTCATCTCGAATGTATTGCCCTATCTGCATTTCATGTAGTCTTCTTATGGCCCAGCCACCGAAGAAGAAACAGATCATTAGGGCCGTCAGTGTAGAAAGGATGGTCCTGAACGTTATGTAGCGGAATACATTCAGCCACGATAAATCCGTATGAAAGAGATAGATCAGTTTATAAAGCATCTGCTATCCAACCTCAGAATCCGCTACTTGCAGCGGCTTGCGGGAGCCCCATTCCCGGGATGTGCTTGTTATTTTTTACTGTAGCAATGACCACATTCAAAAAGCTGTCTATCCTGAAAGGCTTTTGAAGCTGTGTCACCACATGGGGCACTTCCGCTTCTTCAAACTTCAAGTCTAAGAGGTTTGCGGTCATGATAATGACCTTTTCTTTCCGGCCGGCCATTTTCATCCGCTTTAACATCTCAATCCCGTCCAGCCTCGGCATGTTGATATCAGTTACCACGAGAGCAAAACGGTTGCCCTTCAATTGATCGAGGGATTCCTGCCCGTCTTTTGCCATGCTCACTTCAAATCCCGCATCTGAAAGGACATCCGACAGGAGATATCGGATCCCTCTTTCGTCATCCACGACCAATATCTTCTCTGCTTTAGCCATAACAGACCTCCTTTCTTCATAAGGTTTCACGGGTTCACCGTTAAAGGTCCAAAGTTTACTCAAGTCCTTCCACTACCTTTTCCAAACCCATTTTGCGGGAGCCCTTAACAAAGATCAGGTCTCTCTCATGCATCTCATCCTTTATTTTTTTTACCATTTCATCATGGCTTATTACTACTTCCGCTCGATTCCGGGGCATGCCTGACTCAATGGCGCCGTTTATCATCTCATGGGCATGTTCTCCCATGGCTAAGAAATAATACGTGCCGAGTTCCGCCACTCTGCGGCCTGCCTGGCGATGTTCAGAGACAGTTGCATCTCCCAATTCCATCATCTCTCCTAAGCAAACGATTATCTTTCTCTCTTCATCAACCATGGACCCAATGGAGGTAAGGGCCGCCTTCAGGGAGGAAGGGTTTGCATTATAGGTGTCATCCACGAGGGTGATCCCATTCGGAAGGGAAGTCACCATGAACCGGCCTTTTAGCCCTGCAAAATCACCTAAGCCTTTCACTATATGCTTAAAAGAGGTGTCAATGCTCAGAGAGACAGCGGCCGCGGCCAAGGCGTTTAGTACATTCTGAAGACCGGGCACTTCCAGCTTTACGGGCCGGTAAACTTCCTGATACGAAAGATCAAAGGCGACACCTTGTATACCCAGATCCCGTATTCTTCCGGCCCTGACATCATTTTTTTTGCCGAGACCAAAGGTAATATACTGCTTTCCAAACCTTGAAGCAGTTTTCAACAGGAGTTGGTCGTCACCGTTTAATACTACCTTGCTTTTTAAAGAAACCTTTTCAATCAGCTCTGTTTTTGCTCTGGCTACTCCTTTTATGTCTCTTAACCCTTCAATGTGGGCCATGCCCACATTTGTGATCACGCCGACATCCGGGTCTGCAATTTCGGTCAGGCGAGCGATTTCTCCGGGCCGGTTCATGCCCATTTCCAGCACCGCATTTTGGTGGTGTTCCTCTAATTGCAGCAGGGTCAGGGGGAGCCCGATCAGGTTGTTAAGATTTCCTTTATTCTTTAATGTCCGGCTTCCCTGTTCCAGGATATTGGCTACCATCTCCTTTGTGGTGGTTTTTCCTGAACTGCCCGTAATGGCTACTACCCGTACGTTATGCTGCTGTCTCCACCATGCGGCTAAATCACCTAATGCCTTCAGGGTGTCATTTACGGTGATGATTAAAGGAATCCGGGAATTTGAGAGTCGTTTTGGCGCAACTTCCGAATTCCACCACTCCTTTTGAACCATGATACCGGCAGCGCGCTGCTCAATGGCCTTTAGGGCAAAATCATGACCGTCAAATCGTTCGCCTTTCAGAGCCCAGAAAAGCTCGCCAGGCCTTATGCTTCTCGAATCGGTACTGATCCCCGATAGAGCGGTTTCGGAATTTCCCGAAACCAGGTTAGCATTCGTGGGAGAAAGAATTTCCCCTGCCGTTATGTTACCCCAGGCTGCCGGCATTCAGGTCTCCTGTGATGCGGCCTCGGCAGCCACCTTTCGATCATCAAAATTTCTTCTATCCGTTCCGATGATCTGGTAATCCTCATGGCCCTTTCCGGCAATCAATATAAGATCATTTTTATCAGCCACGGAAACCGCCCTTTGGATGGCATTTCGACGATCAAGGTCGAGAACATATCCGGGTCCGGTCAGGCCATTTCCGGACAAATTGCGCAGCTTCTTCAGGCCTGAATCATTAACTCCTTCCTCGATCCGGGACGCGATTGCGGAAGGGTCCTCGGTCCGGGGATTGTCCGATGTAATAAAGAGCAGGTCACTGTGTTCTCCTGCAACACGACCCATTTCCCGCCTTTTCCCCTTGTCCCGATCACCTCCGCATCCGAACAGGGTGATGAGTTTCCCCTTTACAAGTGGATTGACGGCCTTCAATGCCTTTAAAAGGGCATCCGGCGTGTGGGCGTAATCAACAACAATTGCTAATGAGCGACTGTTTTTTACTAATTCCAGACGGCCCGGGACGCCCTTGAGGTCTTCTATGCCCGAGACTACCTGTTTTAAATCTATATCCATGCACATGGCGGCAGCCCCTGCGGCTAATATATTATAAATGTTAAAGTCACCGATGAGACTGGACCTGATATCGGTTTCGCCCACAGGGCTTATAAACCTGGCCGTAAGCCCAGCCCTGGTCGTTCGAACATCTTCGGCCCTGACATCACAGTTCCTTCCGAGGCCATAGGTGACAACGGGAACATTGATTAACTTTGTCAGATCTTTCGATTTCGGGTCATCTGAATTGATAACCGCCCTAACAAAGTTTTTTGGGCCCCATTTTTTGAGGTCTTGAAAAAGAAGACTTTTTGCCTCGAAATATGCCTCCATGGACTGGTGGTAATCCAAGTGGTCCCGGCTAAAATTTGTAAAAATGCCTATGCGGAAAGGACAATCCCTGACCCTTCCCTGGTCTAAGGCATGTGAAGAGACCTCCATGACCACATCGGTTACGTCCGCGTTCGCCATCTTGCGCAGAATCCGCATGAGATCCAGGGATTCCGGCGTGGTCACCGGTGCGTCCAATGTTTGCCCCGGTAACCTGTAATTGATGGTTCCCATAACACCCGGCCTTTTCCCTGCTGCCAGAAGAATCGATTCCAGCAGGTAGCTCGTAGTAGTCTTTCCGTTGGTGCCCGTAATCCCTGTCAGGTTGATGCCTTTGTACGGCTCGTCATAAAATTTTACGGAAAGAGCGGACAGGGCCTCACGCGCGTCCCGGACGCGAATCGTGGCAATATCACCATCAAACCCCTGGAATTCATCCGCAACGAGTGCCACGGCCCCGCGTTGAGCCGCATCTTTCATAAAGTCATGGCCGTCAAGGGTCTGGCCCTTCAAGGCAACAAACAAATACCCGGGACTAACTGAACGGGAGTCATAGGCAAGTCCCTCGATTTCCAATTCAGGATCACCGCGGAAATCATGAATATTTAGACCCTTAATTAATCGCCCTAATCGCATCCTATCCTCATCTAATCCCTCATCCATCACCCCCTAAGCTTCTCAGGTCGGCGGCCTGAAGCTGACTTTTATTGAACTAATCATTTTTAGGGGCGACCCGGGACCCGGCTCCTGCCGGACGGCCAGACCTGTTCCTTTCAGGACCACTTTCAATCCTAAGGATCTTCCCTTCTTGAGCACTTCTCTCATCCCGAGACCGCTGAAATCGGGCAGAAATCCCGCCTCTACCTTGACCGGGGGTTGCTCATCCTTTAGTGGTTCCGGTTTCGAACTTTTATCCGTTTCTTCTTCGACATCAGTGCCCTTATCCACTAACTTAATCTGGGGATTGATCCGGAGGTGATTCAGGGACCATAGTCCAACCTCACTGAACACGGGCCCGGCTACCACGCCGCCATAGGGTATGCCTTTGGGCTCATCGATCATGACCAGAATTACTAACTTCGGACGGTCCGCAGGCGCAAAGCCCACAAAAGTGGCAACGTCTTTTGTCCTGGAATAAGTCTTGGTCTTCGGGTCCACCTTCTGAGCAGTGCCGGTTTTACCTGCCACTTTGAACCCCTTGATAGCCGCCAGTGGTCCTGTTCCTTCCTTACTTACGACACCCTCGAGAATCCCGGCGACCTTTTTGGCCGTGCGAGAGGAGATGACCCTCCTCACTACCTTCGGATAGGTCTCTTTGATAACCCTTCCCGATTCATCCACGACCGCCTTGACCACATAAGGGCGCATCAATTTGCCGCCATTGGCAATAGCGGCCATTGCCATCACCAATTGCAGGGAGGTGGTTGTCATACCCTGTCCAAAACAGAGCGTGGCCCGGTCAATCTGCCTGGCCTTTTTGGGCGATCTGACAAACCCCTTTCGTTCGCCTAACAGGGCAACACCCGTCTTTCTGCCAAAACCGAATTTTTTCACATATTCATAAAGCCTTGCATACCCGAGCTTCTCGCCGATCTTGATTGCGCCAATATTGCTCGAACGCACGATAATATCCGAAACGGTCAATACTCCGTATTTGTGGGTATCACGGACCGTACGTGCCCCGATTTTGTATTTACCCTGTTCGCAATCAAACTTGGTACTGGGCGTTACAACCGATTCTTCTAAGCATGCGGACAAAAGAAATGCCTTCATGGTGGAGCCTGGCTCATAACAATCCGTGATGGCACGGTTTCTCCATTGATATGGCCTGTATTTGGAAAAAATATTGGGATTGAATTCCGGCACCACTGCCGTGGCTAAAATCTCTCCTGTCTCAGGATTTACGACTAAACAGTGACCGGCCCTGGCTTTTGTTTTTCTTACCGCTCTTTGAAGGGCCTGCTGGGCCTTATACTGGATATCTTTATCGATCGTGAGGACCAGGCCGCGCATCTCATGGCCGGAAGGGATAGGCCTGCTGATGGAAAAGAGCCGGCCCAATGCGTCGCGCATCTGGATGAGACTGTATTGTGAACCTATTAAAAGTTTTTCGTATTTTCTTTCAAGGCCTTCAAGCCCCTGATTTTCAGCGCCGACAAAGCCGATCAGGTGGGCTGCAATCTCCTTGCCCGGATAGTAACGCTTAGCGACAAAGCCGATCAGGTGGGCTGCAATCTCCTTGCCCGGATAGTAACGCTTAGTTTCGGTCGTTACACCCACGCCCTTCAGTTCCAGTGCACTTACCTTCTTAGCCTGACCCGGCTCAATTCTCCTTTTTATCCACACAAAGGAGCGATTCTTTTTTATAAGCTTGAGGATCTTCTGCTGTTTTTCCCCCAGGACCCGCGAAAGTTGTTTAGCGGTATTGTTCTTTTCCTCAATTTGTCTCGGATGTGCATAAACGGAACCAACTTCGATGCTAAGGGCCAGTTCGTTTCCTTCCCTTTCATATATTGTGCCGCGTTTCGGAGGTAGTTTTATGGTTCCGACATAACCCTCTTGGGCAATGACGGCCAAACGGTCCTTATTAAGGACCTGAAGCTGATAGGCCCTGGCCAATACTGTCCCCAGGCCGAGCAGGAAAAATACGGCCACAAGATAGACACGGAATCTAATCCATTTTTTCTCCTTAACCTTCATTGCAAGACAATAATCTGTTTAGAAGAAGGCTGGCCTAACCCCAATTTTTGGGTGGCAATAGCCTCCAGGTTCTGAGGAGACTTTAAAACGGCCAATTCCAGCTTGAGCTTTCGGTTTGTCTCCAAAAGCCTCATCTCTTCCTTTTGCAACTGGCTGAGGTCATAACCTATCTGGGTGCTTTCAAAGGTTGACCAGACGTAACCGATGCTGCTTCCCATGAAGAGAAACAACATAATGATGATCAAAAAAATCTGTTTTCGGGTCACATGAAATGCATGTCTTTTGACCCGGGAATTACTGATCCGAACCCCTGTCTTAGAGTTTCGTGAATGAACCATCTTTGCTACTTTCTCCGGTCTTGTCATGGTTAGATCCTTTCGGCAGCTCTCATTATGGCGCTGCGGGCCCTCGGGTTTTCATTAATCTCCCCTTTGTCCGGCTTTATCCCCTTTTTGAAAAGACGTTTAAACATGGGGACTTTTCCGCACACACATTGGGGAAAATCCGGTGGACACGTACACCCCTTTTCCCAATCAAACATGGCCTTCTTGATATATCTGTCTTCAAGCGAATGGTAGGACAGAACCACCAGCCTTCCTCCCTTCGCTAAAAGGAACGGAATTTTATTCAGGAAGATCTCTATGTTTTGCAGTTCTTTGTTTACCGCTATTCTAAGGGCCTGGAATGTCCGGGTAGCGGGGTGTCTGGCCTTTGGACCATAAGAAGGAGGTGAAACCGATCTAATAAGGTCCGCTAACCGGGAAGAAGTTTCAATAGGTTCTTGTTCACGCGCCCTGACAATGGCCCTTACAATTGACTTGGCCCTCCTTTCTTCACCATATTTCTTCAATATGCTTTCAAGTTCCTTTGGGGACAGACTGTTTACCAGATCCCGTGCAGTCAATTCGTCTTCAGTGTCCATCCTCATGTCAAGGGGCTCATCCCTTAAAAAGCTGAAACCCCTTCCCGATTCCTCAAGCTGGTAAGAGGACATGCCGAGATCCAGCAACACGCCATCGACTTTCTCGACTTTTAGTCCCATGAGGACTTGGTCCAGGTCAGCATAGCTTGCCCTGATCACGGAAACCCTTTCGCTCAAAGGGGCCAATCTTTTTTTTGATATGGCCAAGGCGTCCGGGTCCCTGTCCAAGCAGATCAAACTCCCTTTTCCGATCAGACCCTTACTTAGGGCCAGACTGTGCCCGCCGTTACCAAC
>JAFDDR010000285.1 GCA_019310785.1 Deltaproteobacteria bacterium | reverse complement strand
TGTGTGCTCTCAGACCCCTTCTCGTGGCAACATGAAAAAGAGAAGGAAAATCACAGAGATGCAATTTTTTCTGAAAAAAATCACTTTTTTTCGATCCTTATATCGGAATTCCAGAAGAGCATAATTGCCTTGACAAAAATTGATATTTATGGATAATGTTCAATGATTAAATTTATTCAATGATAAATGATTAAATATCAGCATTAGGAAAAACCCCTTATGGATATCCGATTTTTACCTCATAATTTGCATATTGAGAATCCTGCGGCATTTCTCAAGCATGATCCCCATCTGAAGCAATTAGCAAGGCAGGCATTGATTTATCATTCTCCTTTGCTTGACCGGATTCCCCATCATACCCCCGGGATATACACGATAAGCGGGGGTCGGCAGATCGGAAAGACAACTCTCTTGAAACAATGGATGTCAGAACTGCTTGAGGCAAAGGCGGAACCACTGTCTATCGCTTATTTTACGGGGGAAATAATTGATGACCACCACTCCCTAATCAGGCTGCTCACGGATTTCATACATGAAATGCCGGATACGGATATATCCTATGTCCTCCTCGATGAGGTGACCTATATCAGCAACTGGGACAAAGGAGTGAAATATTTAGCAGATGCGGGACTGTTGGAAAACGTGGCCTTGGTAATAACCGGATCCGACCTGGCCATCATAAAAGAAGCCCGTATGCGGTTTCCCGGCAGGCGCGGTGTTTCAGGCAGGGTGGATTTTCATCTTTATCCGCTTAACTTTTTTGAGTCTGTCAGGTTGAACAACCGGATATCGCCCGATGAGATAGACCTGCTAATATCTGCCGGCTCAGAAGATCATCCGATATTGCTTGATCATCTTTATGAGGAATTTGAGAGCTATCTTGCGCATGGCGGTTTCTTAACGGCCATGAATGATATGGCCATGCACCAAAGTATACAACCGGCCACCTTTTCCACGTACAGCGACTGGATTCGTGGGGATGTCCTGAAGCGTAATAAACAGGAGCATTATCTCCTTGAAATATTGCAGGCCATTATGAAACGATATGGCAGCCAGATCACGTGGAATGCCTTAGCCCACGATCTTTCCATTGATCACCCCAAAACCGTGGCCGATTATGTTGCCCTTCTCGTATCCATGGACGCCGTATTTGTGCAGGCTGCTCTTTTGGAAGACAGATTAACGGCTTCCCCTAAAAAGGCCAGGAAAATGATGTTTGCCGACCCATTCATTTTTCATGCGGTGAATGCATGGCTGAATCCCTGTGAAGATCCATTTAATGAGCAGATCAAACCCATACTGTCCAATTCAGGATGGTCCGCAAAGCTGACAGAGGCATGTGTTACCACTCATTATCAGAGAAAATTTCCGACATATTATATTAAGGCAAAAGGAGAGGTGGATATCGCCTATGTTGACAGGAAGCGGTTCTGGCCGGTTGAAGTAAAATGGACAGGGCAGCTTCGTCCAAAAGATATCAAACAGATTGTAAAATACCCAAACGGCCTGATACTGACAAAGTCAAAACAGAAAGGGAAAATTCAGGGAGTGACGACGGTGCCTCTTCCGCTTGCCCTGTTACGGCTTTGACCATTAGATCATGGCGGCAGGTTCTGTTCCTGGTAAAACCATAAGTATCATCGCGATGCCCTGTGCGTCATCTCAGCTTCAATACTAATAATGACATGGAAACCTATTCTCGGACAGCCTCCTGAGTTTGTTTCCTTTTAGACCTTACGATAGAAATCCCGCCACCATGTGCCTGGATTATCCTTGACACACTATTGTCATTTTATTTAATTTCTATAATTGAAACTATGAATGTTTTCTTCCACCTAACTCGCAACGCAAAATCCTCTAACACCTAAATTAATCGAATGGCCAAGACAAAGGTAGAAAAGAAAAAGTCCAAAAGGAAGGTAAAACAGAAGGAACGCCGACTGAAGGTGAATGGCGCACTCAAGAGGGAAAAGGCCGAATATCATTACTTTGAAGCGATCTATTACTGGGATGCCGATAATCTGGATAAGGCACTGCTTCATCTGGAAAAGGCGACTCGCCTGGATCCGAAAAATGAAGAATTCCTGAACGAAATGGGACGTCTCGGATCTGAGATGGATAGGCCTGATGTGGAATTGAAGGCACTTCTGTCTCTATATGACATCAGGCGTATCACGCCTGATCAAATGTACTTTTTGTGCAGATTGCTAAAAAAGGCGGGCAAACATAAAAAGGCATTTACCATTATTCAAGAAATCCTGCCGCTCTTCTCAAGAAAAAGGGGCAGGAAAAAAGACAAAGAGATCAGAGACATCCTGATTCGCGACATGGAGTATTGCCATGCCCGGATGGAAGCCAGAAAAAGGCCGGCGGCTATCAAAAAATCAAGGGGTATCACACCCTCATCTCCTGCACCAACAAGTCCCGTCAGGGACAAAAGAAAACCAGCGGGAGTAAGACCTCTCGAAAACAAGACGCCTCTTCCCAGGATCCCCATTGCTATCAGAGTGGATACCCGGCCCCTGAAACAGGCCATCACCGAAGGAAAATTCGGATCCCTTGAAGATTTTGAATTGACCATTTACGGATATGAAATCCGGCTCAAGGAGATGTTTGAAAATCTCATCTGCCTTAACACTCTTAATGAGGTCAGGTCCTTCTGGTATCAGGAGGAGACAGCGAGGAAGGTCTTGAAGGTCTTTCGTGGCCGCGCCCTTTTGTCGGATGAAGTGGGACTGGGAAAGACC
Organism: Deltaproteobacteria bacterium; assembly: GCA_019310785.1. Lineage (GTDB taxonomy): Bacteria > Desulfobacterota > DSM-4660 > Desulfatiglandales > Desulfatiglandaceae > JAIOSR01. The sequence goes on along the minus strand of JAFDDR010000285.1, from coordinate 288 downwards.
ATAGAGGCCCTGATTGTGCTCAAGGAATATATTCAACGGGGAATGGTAAAAAATGCCCTGATCTTGACACCTACTCCGCTTGTCAGCCAGTGGAAAGAAGAACTGAAGGCCAAATTCGGACTGGACTTCGCGTCCACGGATGATCCGGCTTATCGTGCTAAGGGCACGTCATTATGGAAAAAACAATTTGTCCTTGCCTCCATCAATCTTGCCAAGTCAAAAAAGAACTTCCAGGCCGTGACCGAAAAGGAATACGACATGGTCATCATTGATGAGGCCCATCATCTC
>JAFDDR010000284.1 GCA_019310785.1 Deltaproteobacteria bacterium | reverse complement strand
GGATGAGGCAGGCTCTCTTTCCCAAAGGCTGAAAAACGAGCCCAACTGGGATCCTTTGTTAGCTTTTACACTCATCATTTTTACCATGCTCTATGTTCCTTGCTTTGTGACCGTGGTCATGATCCAAAGGGAGAGTTCCTGGAAATGGGCGGGATTTTCCATCGGGTTCAATCTGGTTGTTGCCTACTTAGTTGCCCTCGTTGTAAGGCAGGTGGGTATGCTTTTGGGCTTAGGGGTATGAGAAATTAGAAGGTATTTGTTTCTTCTTACAGCAGCTCCACAATGACCTTATTGGCGTCATCCTTTCTGAGAGAAAGATGATATCCCCTCATCTTGATTTCCACCTGGTCGGTGTCAGGATGCAAATGCTCAATCTCTACAAGAGCCCCCGGCCGGATATCCATATCAAGTATCCGGTTGCGCACTTCTCCGCGAGCCTTTATCTTGACGATCATAGCCCTTTGCCCGAGCTCCAATTCCTGGAGAGTCAAGGTCGTCTTTCCTTTTTCAGCGTCTTTCCTTCGTTTTCCTTTGAGGTCTTCTAATGCCTGGAAGGTACACTTTACGCATTCCTCCTGGTTCACGCCGCCCTCACAATAAGCCCTGAAGGCATCCATCCATGAAATCCCTGCGCGTGGACAGACATCCAGAAACTCCACGAACTTGATAAGGCTGTCCAGAATGGAACGGGGAAAAGCATGTTCAGCCTTGCATGCACCCTCATCGGCCTCAACCGGATCTATTCTGAGCACCCTCATAAAGAAGTCGCGCAGGACCTCGTGTCGCCGTACCACGTCTTCAGCGATTATTTTTCCCTCGGCCGTTAATGTAATCACATCATATGGGGCATAGTTGACAAGGCCCTTTTCGGCTAATACCCGAAGCGCTCCGGTCACGGAAGAGCTGTTTACTTTAAGCCTCGTGGCAATATCCTTGGCCCTGGCGGCCTGTTTGTCGGCAGCAATATGGAAAATGGCTTCCAAATAATCTTCCTGACTGGCAGTCAGCAATATTCCCTTTTTCATGGAATTCTCCTGTAGTTCATTTGCTCGCTGTGCCTAAAAGATTATGAATTTCCTAAAGATTTGTCAAGTCTGGTTTGGGGCGGAACGGTGGCCGCCCCTACGGTCAGGTTATTCAACTCGTAGGGCGGGCCACCGTGCCCGACGGAAAGGAACCCAAAAGGACAATTGCTTTAATGAGATTATCTCATCATCACCTATTGAAGAAGCATACCCTTTTGCTTTTCTTCCATAAGGGCATTGGACAGGGCGCTAAGGCTTGAACGGCGAAGCATTTTATAGGGTTTCCCGTATTTCTGACCGAGTTTTTTCACCTTTGAACAGGCCCCATGGCTGTTGCAGTCCACGGGGCAGAGGATAAGATCGCATCGTCTTACTCGCTGCTCCAGGCCTTCCTGCCCATTCTGCATGTAACCGTCATGGTACTCAAAAATGCCGCCGCTTTTTTCCACTAAGCGCTGATAGAAGCTCTTCATCTTGGTGATGCCGCCCACCATGAGGATTCGCATATCAGACAGTTGAGTTTTTGGGCAGTCCGTCTCATGGCATTTCGTACACTCAACTACCGGTGTGACCTTTTCCACAAGTTCCGTCAATTCCTTCGACAGATGATCGTTTGTGGCTTTAAGATCGAAAAGTTTAATCTCAAGCCGCCGCTTTTGCCTTTCCAGTAACTGAAGTTGCTCTGATTGGTTTTCAGAGTGGGTCTTTATTTCTTGTAATTCATTTTGAAGTGCCTGATTTTCGGATTCAAGGACCGCCGCACGGCCCTTTTCATTCCCAACTCTTTTTTGATCTCCTTTGAATTTTTGCAACAGGCTTTGAGATTTCCGAAATGATTCCTTGAGGTTCGAGACCTCCTTTTGCAATTTTCTTGCGCGTTTCTTTGTCTGGTTGACCTGTTTTGCTAACTTTTGATTGACCTCAACCTGAAAGACAAGATCCTGACCATATTTAGCGGCCTCATGAAGATTGGCATGGCCCAACATATGTATCTCACCGAATATCTCCTGTATTGATTCCGCTGAAAGATCTTTCCTTACAGCAGCGACAAAGAACATGGCTTCCATCCTGTCTGTGAGGAAGAATCGCCTCCATGACCGCATGAACTGGTCCTGATATAGATCTACAAGCAGAGGGATTTCTTCACGGTACTTATACTTGAGATACTTATCCAACTTTACGGAAATGCGGTTTTTTGAATCGAAACGATCCATTATGGCCCCGTGGATTTGATAGGGCTTTAAACCCTTGGTTGAATGCCGGGCCTTTTTCAGTATCCTTCTTTGCTCCTGTATGGTGAGACAGGTCCCGACCACAGGACATTTGAGAAAACATTGTATTTCCCATACATGTTTGAGGGAAGGGTTTTTAAAATCTTCTATGATATTAATCTTTTCTTCCGCTGCACCATCTAAATGTGGCAAACCATGATCAAGGCCATAATTTATCTCCAGATTTTCCATATTGTTCAAACAGGACTGTATTTCGTGCATCATGCATTCCTCCTTATTAAAATGTAACGGTTTATACCCTCCATAAGCATCGTAGGGCGGGCCACTGCGCCCGCCTTCTCGGTCCCGCAATGCGGGGCTCTGCGTTACTTGCGGTCAGGGCACGGGAGGGTCAATGCACCGGGCGCACTTACCACCACGCCAGCAGCAACGATCCCGTTTCGTTTTGCCAATGACTTCACATCCATTTGGTGCCATCACAAATGCATTTTTGCCTTTAAAACATATTCTGCCCCTGGGGATACTGCTTTCGCCAATTTGAAAACCAAGTGTTGCGGTCCCGAAGGGCAGTGCATCCTTAATCTGATCCGTATTGATAAAGACCCTTCCTTTTCCGTTGTATTTTTCATTGACCAGGTTCATTATCTGACAGGCTGAACTTCCGTCCAGCATACCATTAGGATATATGTGAAGATTGCCGCCACTTTTCCGGCACTCGATCCTGAAGTTTTCATGCATATGCTGACCCCCACCTTGAATCAGACCGCCTAAAATAGTCTATTTTGAGACCCCC
>JAFDDR010000084.1 GCA_019310785.1 Deltaproteobacteria bacterium | reverse complement strand
GAATTTTGGTCATTGGAATTTGTTTGATATTTGGGATTTGATATTTGGAATTTCAATAAGTCAATGAAACTCCAACAAAGCAAATCCCCTCTGGGGATAACCAAAGCCTGGTCCTCTGGGCCAGGATTTTTGCATTATCCGAGAACTCATGGGGCTCTTTCATCTATGGGCTTTTACAAAACAGCTTCGAATCAGTTCAAAGTGGTTGGAGTGCGTACGTATTTTCCACCAAATATTACCCTGCTTTTCTATCCTCCATTCAGGCAGCAATCCTTTTCTTTCACCCTTTAAGAGCGCCATGATGTTTTTTATTCCCCTGCCGGAATATGGCTCTCTATCTGTTCCGCCCAACCAGTCTTCCTCGTTTGAGATTTCTTTCGACCACGAAAACGGATCGGAGAAAAGGAACTGTGCATCTTTTTCTTTTGCAACGCGATTCATTTCTTTAAGGTGTTTTATGGGAATCGGGACCTTGTCAATAAGATTAAGAGAGGCAAGGGAAGAAAAAGCCTTTGACCTGAAAGGTAATGCCAGTGCATCTCCTACAATAAATTCGACCTTATCGCTATCCCATGCTTCAGGCAGATATAGCGTATTTTGTTTGGTAAGAACCCCTTCCTGCAGCAAGTCGATTTTCATCCGGCGGTTTATCATCAACTCTCTTGCCGATTGAATAAAAGATAAAGAGTTGTCAACGCCTATTGCAAAGTCACTTTTTTTACTCATCTCAAAGGTAAAACGGCCTGCAGCAGATCCTGCGTCAAGCGCAAGCCCGGAATTCCGGTACATAAGATCCGCCCATTCAGTATATGCGGAAGAAGCGTTTGAATCATTTAAAAGGTCCCCGTAATGGCTCCACATATATGATGATAGGACCGGGGCGGTTTCATATTTGGATTTGGTTTTCTTCCCTTTTTGAAGAGATGCCGGATCAAGGAATGCTATACCATTCCTAATCGGATAGACTTTTCCGCATCGACGGCACGTCAAAGAACCTGAAAAAATATCTTCATCCTGCTCTTTAATAATTTTACTTGTCAGCCTGTTTTCATCAGGAAGACATGCAGGGCAAATAAGCATCTCTATAAGTAATTTTTTCATTTAAATCTCTGCCCCGGCTTCATGGCCATGGTGCTCAGGGGACCAAAGGAGGCAATTTATACCACCCTCTAAAAGCCGGAATTTACCTCCCCCTCCAGCCATTCCCTGACCTCCCGGCTCAAGCCATAAACCCCTTTATGATGACCTACACTCTCAAGAAAACTATCTGCCAGTCCCGTATCTTCCCAAGTGTTTAGCACAAAGTAATGTGATACGTCCTCTTTTGATCGTATCATTTTGCCGTGGCTCCAGTTGTTTCCCCACTCAAGATAAAGGGTCACGGCCTCTTCAGGGGTCATGTCCCAGTCAATATCGTTTACGAGTTCCATATCATTCTTTATATCCTCAAGGGCAATCATAGCCGCCTCCTTTTTCCTTTTCTTAAACTCGTTTCAGCTATCAAGTTAAACATGCATCACGTAAAATCAAGGAATCCGGTTTTCGCAAGCCTGTCCCGGCGGAGGCAAATCCCTTACCCGTACAAGAAATCCACCGATACCTTATGCGCTCGGGGCCGGGGGGTCCCCCATTCCGTAACCCGGTGAAATGACGAAGGCCTCCCGACAGTCACTCGGAAAAGACCTCATGACCCTTTCCCTTTAAACACAAATTATTACCCACAGATTCTTGTGAGGAGCCAAATAGTTAATGAGTTTGTTATTGAATCACAAGGTAAATTTCAATATACTCCTTCCCGGGTACTTTTAAGGGTATTCAATCAGCAAGGAGGGATGTTATGTGGGAATATACGGATAAGGTGAAGGAACACTTCCTCAATCCCCGGAACGCCGGGGAGGTGGAAAATGCAAACGCGATAGGCGAAGTGGGATCAATGGCATGCGGAGATGCCCTTAAACTCACTTTACAGGTGGACGATAAGGGTACTATTGAAGATGCAAAATTCCAGACTTTTGGTTGCGCCAGTGCCATTGCTTCGGCCTCCGCCCTCACCGAGATGATCAAGGGAAAGAGTCTGGAAGAGGCCGACAAGATCACCAACCAGGAAATTGCGGATTACTTAGGTGGCCTTCCCAAGGAGAAGATGCACTGCTCCGTATTAGGCCGTCAGGCACTCGAAGCCGCCCTTTCCAACTACAGAGGAGAGCCCCAAAAGGAACAGGAAGGGGAGATCGTCTGCGAATGCTTTGGGGTTACCGACGTGGAGATCGAAAAGGCTATCAGAGAAAACAATCTTTCTTCTGTCGAAGAAGTCACGAATTATACAAAGGCCGGCGGTGGCTGCGAGAACTGCCATGACACCATTCGGGAGCTTATTGCCAAGGTTCGGGAAGAAGAAGCGCCAGCGAAACGCCCGAAGATCTCCAATATCCAAAAAATCAGGATGATCGAAGAAACCATAGATCGTGAAATAAGACCCTCCCTGCAGCAGGACGGCGGTGATATAGAGCTTATAGATGTGATCGGAAATCGTGTTTTAGTAGCTACGCGCGGGGCCTGTGCAGTTTGCAAGGCCTCCGATCTGACTTTGACCCATTTGGTAGAAAGCAAGCTTCGCGAGATGGTATGGCCTGAACTGGTCGTAGAGGAGGTGAAGGAATGAAAACAATATACATGGACAACAACGCCACGACCAAGGTTGCGCCGGAAGTGCTCGAAGCCATGCAGCCATTCCTCAGCGATCTGTATGGGAACCCGAGCAGCGCCTATACCTTTGGCGGTAAGGTCGCACGCGATATCCGTGATGCCAGGCAGCAGGTTGCCTCAATCTTAGGTGCCTCGCCCGAGGAGATTATCTTTACGAGCTGTGGGTCTGAAAGCGATAATACGGCCATTATGTCCGCCCTGAGTACCGGAAAAGACAAGATGCATATTGTCACAAGTCGCGTGGAACACCCCGCCATAAAGGTGCTCTGCAACGAGCTGGCAAAGCAGGGCTATCGAATTACTGAGATCCCGGTGGACAGGAAAGGGCGCCTGGACATGGAACAATACAAAGAGAGCCTTACCACGGATACGGCTATTGTCAGTCTTATGTGGGCCAACAATGAAACAGGGGTGATCTTCCCGGTGGAAGAGGCCGCCCTAATGGCAAGGGACCGGGGGATCCTCTTTCATACGGATGCGGTCCAGGCCGTAGGCAAAATCCCCATTGATCTTCAGAATAGCGCCATCGACATGCTTTCCATCTCCGGCCATAAGCTTCATGCCCCCAAGGGTATCGGTGTGCTCTATGTGCGAAAGGGCACCAAGTTCACCCCCTTCCTGATAGGTGGACATCAGGAACGGGGGCGCCGAGGAGGTACCGAAAATACGGCAAGTATCATTGCGCTCGGCAAGGCCTGTGAACTGGCGGCCAAACGTATGGAAGAAGAGAACACGAGGGTCAAAGCACTAAGAGACAGGCTCGAAAAAGACTTGTTGAACATGGTTCCCAATAGCCGTGTGAACGGTGGCGGTGCTGAAAGACTCCCGAACACAACCAATATCAGCTTTGAATTCATTGAAGGGGAGTCCATCCTCCTCCTCATGGATGAATTCGGCATCTGCGCCTCTTCCGGATCGGCCTGCACCTCCGGATCTCTTCAGCCCTCGCATGTGCTTCGTGCCATGGGCGTGCCTTTTACCATGGCTCACGGATCCGTCCGGTTCAGCCTGAGTGTTTATAATACCGAAGAAGAGATCGATTTCGCGTTAGACAAGGTCCCACCGATTATTGAAAAATTGCGTGGGTTTTCTCCTTTTTGGAAACCGGAAAGTCAGGTATGCGCTTCCGAAACCTGATCCTGATAACCCTTTCCCTTATAAACACAAATTATTATCCCCAGATTCTTGTGAGGAGCCAAAAACAAATTGTCATAAATGCCGCGGGTAGGGTTGTGTCGCCGGCTGAAAAAGGAGAATCCAGTGGAGCAAATGCCAAAAGAAGACCAATGCAAGATGGAGGTGTCAAGCACGGAGCACTACCGGCAGGAAATCCCCGGCATCGTCGATCAGCTTGTGCTTTCCTGTGACGGCAGCGAGTGTTTCGAGCATGTGAGCTCGGAGCCTATTCCTTCACGCGAATCGATCATTTCCCTCATTGAAAAGGCCAGAACGATACTTTATCCCGGCTATTTCATCAGTGCACGAGTGGACAGGATCAACATCGGTTACTACTTCGGACAGGAGGTAACCGGATTCTTTGAGGCCTTAGCCGAACAGGTTACACTCTCCATTCGCCATGAATGCCTGCGCTATGATCAACCCTGCACCCAGTGCCTTGACAGGGGACATGAAGCCGCCATAAACTTATTGAAAGATCTGACGGGATTGCGCAAGGCCCTTGCCAAGGATGTTATCGCCGCTCACGAGGGGGACCCGGCAGTACAAAGCTATGACGAGATTATCTTCAGTTATCCCGGACTACTGGCAGTCACGATCTACCGCATTGCCCACCAGCTCCATGAGCAGGGCGTTCCCCTGATTCCGCGCATAATGACTGAATATGCCCGAAGCCAGACGGGCATCGACATCCATCCGGGGGCACACATTGGCGAGAGCTTTTTTATCGACCACGGTACCGGTGTTGTAATAGGCGAAACCAGCGAGATCGGAGACCGGGTAAGAATTTACCAGGGCGTAACATTAGGTGCCCTTTCCCTTCCCAGGGGTACCGTTCAAGACTTTCGAAACAAGAAACGTCATCCCACCATTGAGGACGATGTAGTCATATATGCGGGGGCGTCCATCCTTGGCGGAGAAACCGTGATCGGTGCCCGTTCGGTGATCGGCGGCAACGTATGGATTACCGAACCGGTCCCTCCGGATACCAAGGTCTTTTTAAAGAGCCCTGAATTGATTTTCAAGGGAGCAATTTCAGGATCTACAACAAAGAGCTAAGGAGAGGAAACGAAAATTATGGGCGAGACCTTCTTCCCGCATTTAGCCGGTTATCAATCACTCCCTAACCTGGCAACCACACCTGATACCGAAACTGGTTCTATCCTTGACACATAAGGCTAATGCCACTACACTCCCCCAAGCAAAAAGGAAGATCCTTATCAAGTTGAATCGATTGTATTTTCAATCGGTTAACCTATCCAACACAGGTTTTTAAGACCGAAATCATGGTAATTGACAGGGTTAAAGTATACAAAACATCTCTTCCGTTTTCCGGGGCATTCTCTCATTCACGGAGTACAAAAACGTCGGCGGAGAACATCGTTGTTGAAGTCATTGCCGAAAAAGGAGGAATAAAAGGATACGGAGAGGGAGCGCCAAGACCCGGAGTCACCGGTGAATCACAAGAAAGTGCTATGGATAGTCTGGGCCTTTTCATAAGACAGGGCTCTTTTCCCTGGGAACTGAATGATATCTTGCAGATATGGGATTTTGTAGATGGTCTTCCTGAAGGAAAGGAACATAACGCCGCAATTTGTGCCCTTGAGATGGCCCTTTTGGATTTGCTGGGCAAGCTACAAGGCCTGTCTATTATTCAATATTTCCCACAGGATTTCTTTGCGAACAGGGTTCGCTACGGGGCCATGATTACCCTCGAGGATAAAGAAAAAATTCTTAAAATGTGCAACTTGATCAAGGGTGTTGGGATTAACCATCTGAAGATGAAACTGGGTAAGGATTTTCAACAGAACAAAACCTCTTTGGAAGTGATTAAGCAGGTGTTTGGAGACGATTATGTCCTGAGGATAGACGCAAACAATGCATGGGACTTTAATTCCGCCCAAAAACTTCTGCCTCTCATAAAGGAGTATAATATCCGCTTTGTTGAACAGCCCTTAACGCCTGATGAGCCTGATGTGGCTGATTTTGCAAAACTTATGCAAGACAATGGTGTGACCTTAGTGGCCGATGAGCTGGCATGTTCCTTGAGTGACGTGGAGATCATCGTTAAAGAAGGTATCTATAAGATGGTAAACGTCAGGTTATCCAAGTGTGGTGGTTTCAGAAAATCGCTCGGGATAATTGACTATTTGCGAAAAAACCGGATCCTTTTCCAGATCGGGTGCCACTTAGGTGAGGCAGGATTACTTTCGGCCGCGGGCAGGGTGCTTTGTCTTCTCTGTCGGGACGCATTGTTCTATGATGGTTGTTACGATTCATTTTTACTTAAGGAAAATATTACGGTTGAGCATGTATCTTTCGGCCAGGGCGGTGAGGCCGGGCCCTTAGACGGACCGGGGCTTGGCGTCGAGATAAACCGGGAAGCTTTGACGCGGCTGAGTAGTGACGTAGCCATATTCGAATCATTTGCTTAAAGGAGATGATATGAGCATGGAATTAGGTTTTGATTCATGGAAAGAAGATAACAAGTCCATACTGGAGAGTTTAGCTGGTAGACGGAATCTCTTGTTATTTTCAGGAGGAAAGGACTCATCTATTGCGTTGCATTTAATATTGAAAGCGGGAATCGAATTTGGATTTGATTTTGAGGTACATGCAGCGATGTTCCCGGTTCACAGGTATGTCGATGAAGAAATTAAAAGGCTTGAATCCTATTGGAATAAACGAAGCATAAAAATATCATGGCACGATGTAGGAGTGACGGATGATGCCATAAAAAATGATCCTGACCCATGCATTGCGTGTCGGGCAATCAGAAAAAAAATGCTCAAGACCGGTTTAACAACCGATATGGTAGGTGAATGGGATCGCTTCACCATCATCGCGAGCTACTCACTTTGGGATATCGTCAGCTATTCTATAGAACACTTGTTAAATGACATCTATAGCAGTGATAAAGACATACTTGCTGATGACAAAAAAAATCGGTTTTTTGAAACAGCCCAGCGCTTCTATCCCCTGCTCAAGATGAATGAAGGATATTCTGTTTTCAGGCCCCTGATCAAGCTGAACGACAGTGATATCCGCAAGATGCTCGATCAGGAAGGGATTCCAACCCTTTCAGTACCCTGCAAATTCAGCAACCTGAGGCCAAAGAGGCTTCTGGAAAACTACTACAAAACATTAGGCCTGAGCTTTGACTATGATCAATTGCTGGAGTTTGCAAAAAAATCACTTAATCTCCCGGATCTTTCTTCATATGCCTCCATTAATAAGGCCGAATATCTGCAAAATATCTTTTGATTAATTATGTGGAGTATTTCCGTATGCGAATTAATAAGATCAGCGTACACCGAATATCTATTCCGTTTAACTGGCAGGTTTCTCATAACCTGTACAATGGTACTGAAACCGAAGCGATCGTCGTGGTTGCAGAGGATGAATCGGGCCTTGCAGGATACGGGGAAGGGACCCCGAGGATTTTCGTTACAGGGGAAACCCTGGATAAGGCAATCGAGGCGGCGTACTCTCTTGCCGGGCGACTTGCGGCAAATGAATTCCATACTTTTAAAGGTCTTGCAGATTATCTGGAGATAACAGGTTCGCTGGCATTGAGTCAACAATATCCGTCTGCATGGTGCGCCTTAGAGTTGGCAATCCTTGACCTCTGGGCAAAAAGAGAAGGGCAGGCTTTGTGGCGATTGTTCACTCAAAAGCCGGCGCCGGATCCTTATGTCTATTCCGCAGTAATACCGGTAGTACCCGAGCAGTCCCTTTCACAGCTCCTGAATATGGTCAAAAAACTCCGGTTGGAATTCGTAAAGCTGAAGATTGCGGATAAAGACAGCGGGATCTCCACTCTAAAGTTGGCAAGAGAAAATCTTGGATCGGATGTTGATTTGCGGGTTGACTGTAATGGGGCTTTTTCACCGGACGAGGCAATAGCTTTTATTGAAGAAATTCAACCGTTCGGGATCAGCGCAATAGAACAACCTGTTCCAAAGATGGATATCAGCGGGCTAAGATTTGTTTCAAGCCGGAGTATGGTCCCTGTAATAGCCGATGAATCCATGTGCACGTTGGAAGACGCTAAAAAACTCATAGAGCAAAAAACCTGCAAGGGTTTTAGTATCAAATTGTCCAAGTGCGGCGGGCTTATAAAATGCCTGAAATTGCTTGACATAGCCAGGGCAAACGGAATTTTTTGCCAGATCAGTTGTCATATCGGAGAAACCGCAATCCTTGCCGCAGCAGGCCGTCATTTTTACGCACTCTCTAAACAATGCAAATATCTTGAGGGGTCATTTTCAAAATACTTGTTGAAGGAAGACATTGTTACAAAAGATATTTCTTTTGGACTCAAAGGTCATGCCCCTCTTCTTACCGGTCCTGGTTTGGGTATTGAAGTGGACGAATCGATCTTCAAAAGATGGATCACGGATTAGGGGTCCCTCAATGCCTTAATCCGGTTGTCATTGCCCTAATCTTATTGAAAAATTAGGGTGATTTTTATTATTGTGTTGATTTTTCAACCAAATTCACTTGTTGACATTAAAATGGGGGTTTGTTAAAAAAATCACATTCTAAAAAAACCAAACAGGAGTGTTTTGGAGCACTTATTTTTGCGAAAGGAGTATTTTTAGCATGGAAGAAGCACTAACCCCGTTTTATGAAGTCAATGAGGCCCTCGTGGCCATGGGAGCGGAAAAACTGAACCTTTGCATGCAGTGCGGCATGTGCGCGGGTTCCTGCCCCTGGCGCGTTGTGGACGGTCCCTTTAATATCCGCCGTTTGATCAGGATGGCCCAGCTTGGTGTCGAGGGATATGAGTCGGATGATATCCTTTACGGCTGTACTACCTGCAACAAGTGCGTATTGAAATGCCCCAGGGGGGTTACCATCATCGACATCGTAAGGACCATGCGGTCCATGATCGCCGAAACCGGCGCAATCCCCGGGGTACTTAAGACGGCCACCGGAAGCGTCCACAGCAACGGAAACCCCTGGTCCGAACCCAGCGAAAAGAGGACCGCATGGATGGAAGGCCTTGATGTGCCGACATTTGACGAAAGCAAGGAATATTTCCTGTTTGTATGCTGCACGTCGGCCTATGATGTGAGGAGCCAGAACATTGCAAAGTCAATGGTCAAGGTGCTCACCGCAGCCGATGTCAGTTTCGGAGTGATCGGTGAAGAGGAGCGATGCTGTGCCGAGTCCATGAGAAAAATCGGGGACGAAGACCTTTTCATGAATACTGCCCAGAAAAACATAGATCTTTACAAGGACAAGGGCGTCAAGAAGATTATCACCACATCCCCGCACTGTTACTATACCTTCACCCAGGAGTATCCGGAGTTGGGAGGGGAATTTGAGGTGGTCCACTATACCCAGTTACTTGCGGGCCTTTTGGAGGAGGGGAAACTGAAGCTCTCCAATACCTTAGATAAGAAAATCACCTATCACGACCCCTGTTATCTTGGCAGGCACAGCGATATCTATGACGAGCCCCGTGCCCTGATTAATGCCGTAACAGGAGACAACATGGTGGAGATGAAAAATATTAGGCAGGATAGCCTCTGCTGTGGTGGCGGCGGGGGCCGTCTCTGGATGGAAACAAAGCCGGAATGGCGGTTCTCGGACGTGAGGATACACGAAGCATGTGACACCGGCGCATCCATCCTGGCCACGGCCTGCCCTTACTGCATCTCCATGCTGGAAGACAGCCGCAAGACCACCAACAAGGAAGATGAGATAGAGATCAAGGATATCTCCGAACTTATTGCAGAGGCTCTGTAACATATCTTTCCATCTTGAGAAAAAGCCTTGCCCCTTGGGCAGGGCTTTTTATATGATTCTAACCTTGATAGTCTCGTAAAAAGTCCAAAGCTATGTTTCTGGGGCACATAAGTGCTTGATATTATATTTTACTTTAGCTCGTTGCAAGGGTGAGGTTGCAATGTTGCTCAATTTTTCAAACATCTAAAATATTACGATATTACAATATGCGATTTTTGCTTTTTGTGCATTTTGCGCCTGCCCTGCCATAGCCTTTAGGCGACGGCGGGCCTTTTTGCGGCTATATATTAAGGTGAGAACCCCTGTAAATCGGTATCGTGCCATGAAAATAGCCTTTCTTGACTGTTTTTCCGGAATAAGTGGTGATTTGTTCTTAGGTTCCCTGTTAGATGCAGGGCTTTCCTTTGATGAGCTGGAGCAGTGCCTCAAAAGCCTGCCCTTTGAGAATTACCGGCTTGAGATGAGGCGGGAGGCGCGAAACCATATCTTCGGCACCCGGTTTATAGTCATACCTGAGGGAAAAGAACATGCCCATAGGAATCTGGAAGCTATCCGAAAGATCATCGAGCAGGGAAACCTGAGCAAGCAGGTCAAGGACAAGAGCATTGAGATATTTGAAAATATCGCCGGAGTCGAAGGAAAAATCCATAACCAGCCCCCCGAAGAAGTCCACTTTCACGAGGTCGGGGCCGTGGATTCGATTATAGATATCGTTGGGACCGTATACGGCATTGAACGCTTGGGAATCGAAAAACTTTATGCATCCTCTCTTCCTCTTGGTTCGGGGTTTACGAAGACCGCCCATGGCAAAATCCCGCTTCCGGCTCCTGCCACCCTTGCCCTTCTAAAAGGCATCCCGGTTTATGATTCAGGCATCCCGCACGAAATGGTTACCCCGACCGGGGCCGCCCTAATAAAATGCCTTGCAGCGTCTTTTGGGGCAATGCCTCCCATGGTAATACAACACGTGGGCTACGGGGCCGGCTCCAGGGATTTAGAGGAAAGGCCGAACCTTCTTCGCATACTCATAGGGCATGAGCAATCAGGACCGGGCACGGAAACGGTCGTGGTCCTTGAGACCAACATTGACGACACGAACCCCGAGTGGCTGGGATACCTCATGGATCGCCTGTTCGAGGCAGGTGCCCTTGACGTGGTTTTCTGCCCTGTTCACATGAAAAAGAATCGACCCGGGGTTCAGGTCCAGGTCATGGGCCTACCCGATCAAAGAGATACCCTGATGGAAATCCTCTTCAGGGAGAGCGCCACCTTAGGCGTTCGATTCCAATATAGCGAGAGAAGGGTCCTGAAACGATCCGTGGCGGAAGTGGACAGCCCATGGGGAAAACTAAAGGTCAAAAAGGTCACTAAAGGCGACGGGAAATTCTTTTTCCTCCCGGAATATGAGGCATGCCGCGAGGTTGCCTTGAAATACGACCGGCCCCTGAGGGTAATCTTTGGCTGGATCATGAGTTTAAACAAGGATAAATAAGGGATGAATCCGGGCAGACTTGCTTGATGTCAAAAGCTCAATCTGATAGTCTATTGATGAAGGAAGTTTTCTGGCGATCCGATTTTTCCGGGAAAATCGCCCTGGTTTTGTCCACCTGGTTCGGAATAGGTCTTTTTCCGGTCGTTCCGGGGACATTAGGGACATTAGGGGCCATACCCTTCGTCATTCTTTTAATTGACCTCGGGGTCTTATATAAGACTCTGATCTTCGTGATCTTCGCGGCAATCGCCGTATGGGTATCCGGTAGAACACAGGATTTGTTGAAAGATCATGATCCGTCCGCCGTGGTGATCGACGAAGTTGCAGGCTTTTTCCTGACCATGTTCTTTTTGCCGTTTTCCTGGCTGACCCTTGTTTTGGGCTTTATCCTGTTCCGTTTCTTCGATATCCTGAAGCCCTATCCCATAAAAAGGCTGGAAAGGCTAAAGGGCGGCTTCGGGATAGTCATGGATGATCTGCTGGCAGGTTTGTATGCATATGCAGGCGTAAGAATAGTGCTGCTTTTTGTATAATAGAATCGTAACTCTTTAACCATTTGAAAAAGATTCGGACAGGATAACAGGATGAACTGGATTTATTTATCCTGTAAATCAAATCACATATCCTGTTATTGAGATCTTGCGTTTTTGAGAAAATTGATTGTCAGATTGTCTGCATAATAGGAACGGCAAGAATTTAGCCAATTATGACGGTGTCGTAAAAAGCTAATCTATCCCGCGAGCGGCATCCTATGTGCAACGAACTTGATCAAGAGCAAGGAATACTTAAAACAGCATGTAATTTCAGGTATTTGCTCAATGGCCGCGATGTATAATCAAAAACGACTTCGTTGGAAGTCAGAAAACATCGTTTTTTGTCATTCCCCGCACACAGAAACGGGAAATCCAGTGTTTTCAGAAAATTATGACTGACCTGGACCCCGGCTTGGCCGTCATCCCGGACTCCGATCCGGGACGGGGTGACGACTTTTTACGAGTCCATCAATATTGTTGTAACACAAGATAAACAAAAGGATGTACAGGAAGTAAAAATCTTGTTTATCCTGTAATCCTGTCTAAATGTATTTTTGCTCGCGGACTACATACCTCAAATGTACGGTGAAATTATCACAACAGGGAATGAACTGACTTCGGGTAAGACCCAGGACCTGAATTCATGGTATGCTGCCGGAAGGCTTACGGCCTCGGGACTGCGTGTGACCCGGATTACGACCGTGGGAGACGATCTTAATATGGTCTCCGAGGCACTGAAAAAGGCAGTGGAAGCATCCCGTTTTGTGATAGTAACCGGTGGCCTTGGCTCTACCGACGATGACATTACCAACGAAATTGTTGCCAAGGCCCTGAACAGGTCCCTTTGTTTAGATCAACAGATGCTCGATAAGATAAAAGGGCACGCTAAGGCAAGGGGAATTGTGATAACACCCCCGCTTGAAAAAATGGCTTGGATGCCTGAAGGTGCAAAAATGCTGAATCCCGAAGGTACGGCCTGCGGTTTTTCACTTATGGAAAATGAGGTCCGTCTCTATTTTCTCCCCGGGGTCCCGGATCAAATGCGTTATCTCATGGATAAGTTCGTGCTTCCGGAAATTCTCAGTCTTTATAAGACCCTTCCCGTTATGAGACAACGGATTCTGAAACTTTACGGTCTTGACGAGCCGAGAATTGCCGGGATATTCAAGGAACTGCAGGGGAAGACGGGAGATATCGTCTTTGGATTTTATCCCCACTTTCCTGAAAACCACATTACCTTAAGCCTGCGCGGCGAGGGCGAACCGGCGGTCGTTAAGGAACTGGACCGGGTTGAAGGTGAGATCAGACGCCTCGTGGGGCCTTATATTTTCGCAGCGGAAAATGAGAGCATGGAAGAGGTGGTTGGCCGAATGCTCATGGAAAAAAACATGACCATTTCTGTTGCCGAATCCTGTACAGGCGGGCTCATCGGGCACAGGCTGACGAATGTGCCCGGCAGTTCAAAATATTTTTTAGGTGGGGTAATAGTATACAGCAATCAATCCAAGATAGACCTCCTACATGTCCGTCCCGACACCCTTGAAACATACGGCGCAGTCAGTGACAAGACGGTTAAAGAAATGACCCTTGGTATAATGAAAAACAGCAAAACCGATATGGCCTT
>JAFDDR010000283.1 GCA_019310785.1 Deltaproteobacteria bacterium | reverse complement strand
CTGGAAGGTTTTGGTCATTGAATATTGGAATTTGAGATTTGTTTGTTATTTGGTGCTTGTAATTTGTATTTTTAGACACAAAAATCCAAGGCAGAGACATATAACTCTGATCTATCCGGGGGACCAGGTTTTCACTGTAAAAATAAATTTAATACACGTTGCGAGGTATATGTAATGATTGTTGCAGAACCAAAACCCATCAAGGAAATAATAGAGATGGTTAAGGATTTTAAGAAAATTCTTATCATTGGATGCAAGGGTTGCGTTACAGTATGTAACGTGGGCGGCTCAAAAGAAGTTGGTATTCTGGCCTCAACCCTGCGAATCAACGCAAAGAAAAACGGTAAAAAAAATGAGGTCGGAGAACACACCTTAGAGCGCCAGTGCGATCCGGAATACATAGATGAGATAAAGGACATTATCAACGACTATGAGGCCGTGATATCCATTGCCTGTGGCGTAGGCCCCCAATTTCTTTCAGAGCGATTTCCTTCCGCAAGGGTATTTCCGGGAGTCGACACAAAATTTATGGGCGGTGCCGTTGAACACGGTATCTGGTCGGAGAGATGTGCGGGTTGCGGACAGTGTGTAGTTCACTACTTTGGCGGGATCTGTCCTATTGCCCGATGTTCAAAGAGTCTTCTCAATGGTCCCTGCGGCGGTTCCGATCACGGCAAATGTGAGATATCAAAGGACGTGGATTGTATCTGGGACATCATCGTAAGAAAGATGATGGAGCAGGGTCGCCTGGATGAACTCCTTGAATTCAAGCCCGGGACGGCGGACCAAGACAACTAATCAGGGAGGAGCTGGTAATATGAGCGAATTCAAATCAGGAAGCAATCTGGAAAAGGTATTAAAAGCAGGGCACTTCGCTTTTACCGGTGAATGTGGGCCTCCCCAGGGCGCAAACGTAGAGCACCTGAAGGAAAAAGCAGGGTATTTGAAGGGCTGCGTGGATGCAGTAAATATCACCGACAACCAGACCGCCGTAGTCCGAATGTCCAGTTGGGCAGCCTCACTGATCCTTTTGCAGGAAGGTATTGAGCCCAATTTTCAGATGGTCTGCCGGGATCGCAACCGGTTGGCCATACAAAGTGACATCTTAGGTGTATACGCCCATGGCATCAGGAATATGCTTTGTCTTTCAGGGGATCACCAGAAATTCGGCAATCATCCGGATGCCAAAAATGTCTTTGACATTGACTCCATGCAACTGATCTATACTGCCAAGACCATGAGGGACGAAGGCAAATTTTTAAATGGGCAGGATTTGGATGTAGCCCCTGAGCTATTTATCGGAGCGGCCTCCAACCCCTTTGCAGAGCCCTTTGAATTCCGTGTCCACCGCCTTGCGAAAAAGATCGCGGCAGGGGCGGACTTTATACAGACCCAGTGTATCTATAACATGGACAAATTCAGGGAATTCATGAAAAGGGCCGTGGACATGGGTCTTCACGAAAAATGCTACATCCTTGCAGGCGTAACCCCCATGAAGAGCGTTGGTATGGCCCGGTATATGGCCAAGGCAGTACCGGGTATGGATGTCCCAAATGATCTCGTCAAACGTTTACAGGGGGCCGGAAAGGGCAAGGTTGCGGAAGAAGGCATCAAATTCGCTTTAGAGCAGATCGAAGAATTTAAGGAGATGGAGGGCATTGCAGGCGTACATCTCATGGCCATTGAATGGGAACACAAGGTTCCCGAAATCGCTGAAAGGGCAGGTGTCCTTCCAAGACCAAGCGTTTAACAGTTTTCAAAAGTGTGTTTTCAGATAAGCCCGTGGGATCAAGACAATGATCCCCGGGCTTTTTTTCTTGAATTCTTCATAAGATTAACCATAATATACGCTATTTTGTGGGCACTCACAGGGGACACAAGACTTCCAGAATCCAACACATTAGATCATCCATGATTATCACAACAAAAAACAATCAATCATTTGATACGGAAAAAGACCTTACGGCAGCGGAACGTCATATCCTCCAAAAACTGTTTGCCTGGGAAGCAATGGCCGCCAGCCTTGAACAGTTCAAGGAAAAGAAGAAGGAAGCTGTTCTCAAAGGCTGGAATAATTCCGGTCCTGTTAAAGAAAGCAATGCATTTAAAGCAATTGCCCGGGACATGGCAAAAAAGGTGACCGCTCGACTGGACAGGGAATAATTTTTGGCCCCATCCTGATAAGAGGTGAAAGTTTGACAGCAGAAACCCTGAAATCGCCGGCACAACAAACACTTGATGAAGGATCCCAAATCATTCGAGGGGACCAGGCAGGCACACCTTTCAATGTGGCCTTCGTGGGTGGCGGTGAGGCCTGTCATAACCTTCTGCAAATTCTTGATAAAGAACGCCTGTCAAGGCTTAAAATGAAAATCTTAGGCGTTGCAGATACCAATCCGGAGGCACCCGGCCTGGTTTACGCCAAAGAGCTTAATCTGTTCACCACCTCCGATTTCCAGGACCTTTACACCCTGAAAAAATTAAATTTCATCTTCGAGCTGACCGGATCAACAAACGTAAGAGAAGCAATTCGCAAGACAAAGCCGCCGGAGATCTCTCTTGTAGGCCACAGGGGTGCCAGGCTTCTTTTCGACCTGGTACAGATAGAGGTTGAAAAGACCGAATTGGACAAGAAGCGCCGGGAACAGGATGAAAAAGAAAAAAAACATACTCAAATTATTCTTGATTCGCTTCCCTACAATCTCATGGTGGTCAACCAGGATATGACCGTCAACATGGTCAACAAGACCTTCCAGAAAAACAAAAAGCTCAACTTCGAGGATACCATAAAGAAGCATTGCTATGAGATAAGATATGGCCTGGATAGGCCGTGCGCAGAATACGGGAGGACCTGTTATCTCGAAGAAGTTAAGAAAAACGGAGAGATAATCAGCACCATTCATGAATTCGTTACGAATGGTGGAGAGACATGCTTTGAGGTTATCACTGTATCTCCGATATTTGATGAGCACGGCGAAATCATCCAGTTATTAGAGGCGTCAAGAGATGTAACTGACAGGATCAAATTAGAACGGGAGGTACAGAAATCTAATGTCTTCTTTCAAAATGTCATTCAGAGTACAGTGGATGGTATCGTTGTGGTGGACACAAAAGGAAACGTGCTGATTTTTAACCAGGGCATGGAAAATCTTACCGGATATACGGCACGGGAAATCATGGAGCAAGGTCATCTGAGCAGTTTTTACAACATTGACGTGGCCAAGGAAAACATGTGCAAAATGCGAAGCGACCAGTACGGGCCAGAGGGCAAACTCAATCCTACCAGCATGTCAGTTATAAGCAAGACAGGCGAAGAGATACCTGTGACATTGTCAGCCTCTATTATCACGATCGATGATAGGGAAATCGGAAGCGTGGGGGTGTTCACTGACATGCGGGAAGTGCTCAAGATGCGAAAGGACCTTGAAGATGCCCATCTCCAGTTGATACAGTCGGAAAAGATAGCTTCGGTGGGTAGAATGGCCGCAGGCGTGGCCCATGAAATAAATAACCCTTTGGCAGGAATCATGATATACGCTGAACTGCTCAAAGAAGCCCTGAAAGATGATAAAAATAATCTGAGCGATATTCAGGAGGTTATTGACCAGACCCTTCGCTGTAAAAAGATAGTCGCGGAATTGCTCGAATTCAGCAGGCAGACGGTGGGTAAAATCTCTTCTTTCAGCCTGGAAGAAATGATCGAGAAGACACTGAATATCCTGATCAATCAGGTTATCTTTCAGAATATAGAGGTCATTAAAGATATAAAAACCGACATCCCGGAAATGGCCGGTGATATCGGCCAACTCCAACAGGTATTT
>JAFDDR010000083.1 GCA_019310785.1 Deltaproteobacteria bacterium | reverse complement strand
CGAGCAAAAGGTATTTGAATTTACCGTTGATGCCTTTCCCCATGAATCCTTTTCCTGCCGGCTATTTTTCCTATCTCCTACTGCAGATCCTGCCACCCGTTCCTTTCCAGTGGAGTTTATGGTGGAAAAACCTGACGAACGCATGGCTGACGGAATGACAGTAAGGGTCAGGCTTCCTTTTGTGGATAAAAGGAAAAAAGCCAAGGTCCCTTCGGCCTGGCTTTCAGAAGAAAACGGAAAGATCGGCCTTTTTGTGGTCAGGGACGGAAAGGCACTGTTTATAGAGGTAACCTTAGGCACCTATTATGACCAGAGGGTGGAAATCCTTTCGGGTTTAGATGACCAGGAATTGGTGATTACCAATCCGACGGGACTAAAAAGTGGAGATCCTGTGAAATACTGATTCGCAACCCGCACCCCGTAACCCGCAACCCCAAAAGAGTGAATTCTGAATGTTCCTTACCCGCTTCGGCCTGGCAAGACCCGTCGTTGTTAGAATGGCCCTGATCCTGATCGTGGTCCTGGGTATTTACAGTTACAGGGCCATGCCGAGATACTTAGACCCTGACCTCACTTTAGGGGAGGGCATCATTGTCACTATCTGCCCGGGATTTTCCCCCGAGGACATGGAAAAATTGGTGACAAAGAAGATCGAAGATGAACTCCAGGGTATCTCCGAGATCAGACGATACGAATCCCATTCCTTTGAGAGCACTTCCAAGATCCACGTCCTTTTTAACACCCGGCTTTCAGAATACGGAATCGACCAGGCCATGCAGGAAGTCAGAAACGCGGTGGATCAGGTGGAGGATCTGCCGGAGGAGGCCAAGGTCCCCAGGGTTATTGAGATAGACGTGGCCATCTTTCCCGTGTGTATGGTGGGCCTGGCAGGCGATTTCCCCATGATGCAACTCCAGGACATTGCCGGGGATATCGCGGACACCTTTGAAAACATCAAAGGTGTTTCTGAGGTGCTTATCCTGGGGGAGAGGGAAAATGAGATATGGGTGGAATTAAATCCCGGTCGCATGTCGGCCTATGGCATTGCCATACCCCAGGTGGCCCAGGCCATTGCAGGCCGGACCAAGAATCTGCCCGGCGGCACCGTTGAGATGGGGGACCACGAGACCGCCATACGCATGGTCGGGGAACCGCGGAACCCCAAAGACTTAGGGAATATTTCACTCAAAAGCGTGAACGGGGCCACGGTCTATTTGCGCGATATTGCAAGGATAACACCGACCCTGGAAAAACCCAGGGTGCTGACCTTTATTGACAAGAAAAAAGCCCTGGTCCTGGCCGTGAAAAGAAAGAAAAACACAAATGTGATCCAGATCGTGAATGACGTCAAGGCCCTTATGAAGGATATCCCGGCCCAGTACTCCGGTCTCAAAACCACGCTCTATTTTGACCAGTCGCGTGAGATCAAAAAGAGGATCAAGGAGCTCCAGACCAATGCCTTTTTTGGTATCATCGCGGTCTTTTTAATCCTGTGGGCCGCTATGGGCGTAAGAAATTCCCTGTATGCCTCAGTCGGTATTCCGGTCTCCTTTCTTGTCACCTTCATACTCATGAGAAGCATCGGCCTTTCCATCGACGGCGTAACCTTGTTCGCCCTGATCCTTGTCCTCGGTGTGATTGTGGACGATGCCATTGTGGTCCTCGAGAATGTCTTTCGATATCTGGAACAGGGCAAACCTCTGGTACAGGCAACCCTGGAGGGAAGCCGCGAGGTGCTTGCCCCTGTTCTGGCATCTGTATCCACTACCATGGCTGCCTTTTTTCCCATCCTTATCTTGGTAAGCGGTATTATAGGGAGATACATCGGCATCCTGCCCAAGGTAATATTTTTTGCGCTTTCGGCCTCGCTTTTTGAGGTCTTTTTCATGTTGCCCTCCCATGTGGTGGAACTGACGCCGGAAAAGGCCACAAAAAAGGCATTAAAGCGGCGCATAGACATATTCAGTCCCATACGGAAATTCTATTACCCTTTTTTGAAGGTCATTCTTCGCCATCGATACGTCTCCGTACTGGTTATTGTGCTGTCAACGATCTTAGCCTTTCTCCTGTATTTCCAGACCGATTTTGTCATGTTTCCCAAAAGCGATGTTTTCCCGAGATTCAACATCTACTTTGACATGCCTGTAGGCTCCACCTTAGAGCGATCCAGGGAGACACTCATGGCGCTTACCGACGTGGTCAAAAAGGGGATCGGCGATGAACTGGAAGCGCCTATCGCAATTGCGGGCATGAAGGAGGTCAATTACGAGCCGATCTACGGAAGACACTACGGGATGCTTAATGCGGTTTTAAAGACGGGAAAACAAAGAAAACATAGTGTTGTGGAACTAATGGAAGGCGTCAGGGAAGATGTTGGCAGGATCCTCAGAGACCATGGGGCCACCTCCTTTGTCCTGGAAAGGATGCTTGAAGGACCGCCCGTGGGTGCGGATCTTGACCTGAAGATCCAGTCCCCCGACTGGGAGACGTCTGCCGATATTTCACGCCTGATCCGGGAGGAATTAGGCAGGCATCAGGGGATCGTGGATATTCAGGACGATTATTCAAGAGACAAGCAGTTTATGGAAATAACCGTGGACGAGGCCAAGGCAAAGAGATTAGGGGTTGATCAGGACCACCTGATTATGGCCGTTCAGGCCGCATTTCACGGCCTGATAGTGGCCACTTATAATCAAGGGGAGGATGAGCAGGATATAAAGCTGAAGTATCAGCTTGAGTACAGACAGGACTTTGATGACCTGGTCAATCTTAAGGTTGTAATCCCGGGACACGGAGAGGTGCCCTTGAAGGGACTTGCCCGGATACGGCTGTCCCCGGGGTTTCATAATGTTTACCATTACAACGGCAAGCAGACCGTGCGTTTAACTGCAAACATCAAAGACATACAGGAGGAACAAAAGGGCCTGTCCGGGCTCCTGTCCAACATCAGTGGAAAGAAGATGACACCCGTGAAGGCCAACAAAATTGCCGAGGACTATTTCAATGGCATAAAAGCCGATTTTCCAGGCGCCAGACTGATTGCCGGGGGACTGCAGGATGAGACCAATACCTCGCTAAAGGAATTAGGCCAGGCAGGGGCTCTGGCCCTTTTCCTCATATTTTTTATCCTCTGCCTGCAATTCAACTCATTTACCCAGCCATTCATCATTATGATTACCATTCCTTTTGTAACCTTAGGGGTCATGGTGGGATTGTTAGTGAGCAATAACCCCCTGACCTTTGTGACTCTGATCGGTCTTTTGACCCTCACGGGGATCGTGGTCAATGACTCGCTGGTTCTGATCGATTTCATAAACCGCTATCGCAAGGAACATCCCAAACAGCTTTACTTAGCTATTGTCAGGGGGTGCCATGTGCGCATGCGGCCGATTATCCTGACCTCTATTACTACCATATTCGGCCTTGCGCCGATGGCTATAGGCCTAGGTGGAAAGTCGCCTCTCTGGGCCCCCATGGCAACGGCGATCATGTGGGGCCTGGGATTTTCCACAATACTTATCCTTTCCATGGTGCCTGCCTATTATGCAATCCTTGAAGATATCGGCTACTTTATTCGGCATCGGAAACGGAGAAAGGCGGATGTATTAAGAGAAATAGATGATGCATTTGAACTTGAGGAATTGCAGCCTTATATGAAAAAGTAGTGGCAGGGCTTGCCCTGCCCGCAACCAATGACCCAGGCTATTTGTGTATAGGGCCGTGGGGATCTCTTTTTTAAAATCCGCATAAACCGGCCTGAGCATGTGGAACGGCAGATTGGCCTTGAAATCCTTTCATAGATAGCCTCAAAATGAGGATACCCATAGTAGCGGCAATCGTTCTGCCTGTTGGTAGCGAAGTTAAAGACGCACTGGGCGTGGAGCGACCTTTTTAAATATGCTTTGATGCAGCTTTTAAAAAAGAGATCCCCACGGCCCTGTGTTCACCTGCTTATTTTTTTAGTCAAAGTAATACGTGTAAAGGAGTATATGGTGAGCAAATTGATAAAAGATGATCAGTGGGTATGGGTGGTGATTCAGGATCCGGGAGGAAATGAGCAGTTTCTGGGACAGAAAGATGAAGAGAAGGGTCTTTCTTTTATACCGATTTTTCTTGAGAAAGAAGAGGCCGAACAGGGGCTTACGCTAATGGCGCGCGATGCGAGTCGAAAATATGAGGTCCATGCCATTCTGTTTGAAGACCTGTCTCAGCGGGCCTCTGAAAACGGGCTCATGCTTTTTGTGGTGAACGGAAAAGGGGAGGTGATCGAGAAGATTGAGGCACACCGACAAGCATAGTCAAAATTCAGGATAATATCTTATCAATATCCACATGCTTAAGGGTCATGGAGATGAGGTCTCCCTTTTCAAGCCCGCAAACATCAATTTTAGAATCAAAAGGCAAGACCCCTAATAGTGGAATATGTGATAGGTCCCTTATTAATCCAGGGTTCGTTGTTTCCGCATATCCGGCCTTTTGCTCTCTCATCCAGTTGATTATAAAACCCTTGAGTTTTAGCGACATGCGCTTGGCTTCCTTTATGGTCAAGAGCGTGTGGTTGATGGTACCAAGGTAGGGCCTTGCAACAATAATGGCAGGTACACCCATGTCCCTTATCATGTGGGAGACAAAATAGCCCTTCTTTATGGGAACCAGTATGCCTCCAATCCCTTCTACCACGACGAAATCATGCCGATCACTCAGCTCAAGATATGCCTGTTGTATCCTTTCCAGTTGAATCTCGCACCCATCAGCCATGCATGCCTGAAGAGGCGATAGAGGGGGTTCTAAGGTGACAGGGTTTACCAGCTCCCTGTCATCCGCGCAGTCCGCCACATCCATAAGGAACCTGACATCGTCCGATACGAGCCCGCCCGCGGTTTTTATGGCCCCTGTAGCAACAGGTTTCATTACTCCTACGTCAATCCCTCTGGCTTTAAGGGCCCCCGCCAGCCCGGCGGCAATGACCGTTTTGCCAACACCAGTATCCGTGCCGGTAACAAAAATGCCGTTGTCCATTTTATTGCTCTTTCCTCAGATAATCCCTAATTGCCTGCCCACCTTTTCAAAAACATACAATACCCTGTCTATCTGTTCGTAAGTATGGGAGGCCATCAGGGATACCCGTATCCTGCTCTTTCCCTCGGGAACGGTCGGTGGCCGTATACCCGGCGCATAAATCCCTTTTTCAAACAGAGCCTCTGCAAATTCCATGGTCAGATTGGTATCTCCTGTCAATATCGGTATAATCTGTGCCTGGCTTCCCATGGTATCAAAACCCAGGTTTATCAACCCTTGTCTGAATCTCTTGATATTTTTCCATAAATGCCTTCTAATCAGATGATTACTTTCCAGGATTTCAATGGCCGCAATGGATCCGGCACAGATGCTCGGCGGCAGGGCCGTGGAATAGATAAAACTTCTTGAATTATTTTTAAGCCATTCAATAACCGGTTCAGGCCCCGCAACATATCCCCCAAGACTGGCCAGGGATTTACTGAACGTTCCAACCTGGATCAGTTGATCATCTTTCAGGTGAAAATACTCCGCTGTCCCCCGTCCGTTTTCTCCCAAAACACCTGTAGCATGGGCGTCATCCACTATGACCCATGCATCGTGTATCTTTGCTGCTTCCAATATGTCCGGCAAAGGAGCAATATCTCCATCCATGCTGAAAATCCCTTCTGTAATAATAAGCCTCCTATTGTGAGGATCCGGTGGGTCATGCTGTGAAAGTATCGAGTTTATGGCATCCACATCTCTGTGAGCATAGATGCTTATAGTGGCGCAACTTAACCTGCAACCATCTATAATGCTTGCATGATTCAATTCATCACTCAGGATTAGGTCTCCTTTGCCTGCAAGGGCGGTTATAACGCCCACATTTGCCATGTATCCGGTAGCAAAGATGATCGCCGATTGACACCCCTTGAACGTTGCTGTTTTTTCTTCCAGCGCTTCATGAATTTCCATATTTCCGGAAATCAACCGGGACGCACAGGCCCCTGTACCGTACTTTTTTAGGGCAGAAGCCTCCGCCTCTTTGATTCGAGGATGGGTGGCCAGTCCCAAATAGTTATTGGAGCAAAGGAGAATCATCTCCATTCCATCCATAAAGACGGTTGTGCCTACAGGGCCGGTAATGGTCTTAAGATCCCTGTATCTGCCGGCCTTTTTCAGCCCGGCGATCTTTTCTTCAAATATCTGATATGCGGGCAGGCTCATGGCGCTTCACCTTGTCTCTCGAAAAGCCGTTCCTTCGGTGACATGCTTGACCGAGTCATAAGTAATGTTGATGAGTTCATGTAATTCCCGGGGTCCGATATTCAGGTGCGGCATCAGAATGATCACATCGCCGAGCGGCCTGAGGATCAGACCTCTCTTTCTGGCCTCCATGATAACTTTTATGCCTGTTTTCCTGCCCGTTGGAAAAGGGGCTTTTGAATCCCGATCCAATACAAGTTCGATGCCTGCCATAAACCCCTTCTGTCTGATATCTCCCACGTGTCTCAGGTCCCAAAACCTCTTGAGCCCCTCTTTTAACAGAGTGATATTCTCCCCGAGTTTTGCAAGAGTTCCATCTCTCTCAAAAATGTAGAGGTTTGCCAATGCGGCTGAGCAGGCTAATGGGTTGCCCGTATAAGTATGGCCGTGGAAGAAGGTCTTGAAGTCCTCGTATTTCCCTAAAAATGCTTCATATATCTTATCTGTAGTCATGGTGGCTGAAAGGGGCAGGTACCCGCCGGTAAGCCCCTTGCCCATCATCAATATGTCGGGTGTCACATCCTCGTGCTCACATGCGAACATTTTTCCCGTTCTACCCATGCCCACGGCCACTTCATCGGCTAACATCAGGATATCGTACCTTGTACAGAGTTCTCTTGTTCTTTTTAGAAAACCCGGGGGAGAGACCAGCATCCCGGCGGCAGCCTGGACCAGGGGTTCTATAATGAGGGCCGCTGTTTCATGTTGATGAGTCCTCATAATTTTCTCAAGTTGTGTGATGCACTCAAGATTACAGGATGGATAAGATTTTTCGAGGTCACAGCGATAACAATGGGGAGACGACACTTTTATGGGATCAACCAAAAGGGGACCATAGACCTTGTGAAACAGGTCAATCCCCCCCACCCCCACAGCGCCTATGGTGTCACCGTGATATGCGTTCCTGAGCGAGATAAATTTGTTCTTTTCATCAGGCTCATCGGGGTTTTGATGCCAGTATTGAAAGGCCATTTTCAAAGCGATTTCCACGGCAGTAGATCCGCTTTCAGAATAGAACACTTTATTAAGACCTTGCGGCGTTATGCTAACGAGTTTTTGGGCGAGTTTTATTGCAGGGGGATGAGACAGGCCCAGAAGAGTGGTATGGGAGATTTTTGTCAACTGTTCAGCTATGGCCTCATCGATCTCTCTTTTGCAATGACCGTGCGTTGTAACCCACAAAGAGGAGATACCGTCGATATATTTGTTTCCGTAAATGTCCCATAAAAAGGATCCCTCGCCTCTTTCAATAATCAGTGGTTTTTCCCGGACATAATCCTTCATCTGGGTAAAGGGATGCCATACATATTTCCTGTCATCATTTTCTAACTGTCGATTCCTGTCCTCAATGTCCATCTATCGCCTCCCGCTGTTTGTATCAGGCCCCCATGAACGGCAATTTATTTGTGATCACTGCAGGGGTCATAGGAGGCTGTCCGAGAATAGGTTTTTATGTCATTTCGACCGTAGGGAGAAATCTAAAACTTACGTATTTTCAATATAATAAGATTTCTCGCCCCGCATTGCGAGACTCGAAATGACAGCCTTGCTGAATTCTCGGACAGCCTCTTAGGATAGTCGTGTGTATCACACTATCAGGCGTTAATGTCAACCCATTTACCATTTAAGGTTTACAATTATATCAAAAAAAATTATTCGGTTAGTCTCAACGATACATCGCCGCTCAAAATCCGCTTTCGTTTGCCGTTTTTATATCGAAGAACGAGACAGCCGTCCTCATCCACGGACTCGGCTATTCCCTCTTCAACCGTCCCGGAGGAGATTATCCTGACAGGCTTTCCGGTGATTAAAGAATAGGTTTTCCATTCGTTGTGAATTTGAAATCCATTACCCTTTTTAAGGCGATTGTATCCCTTTTCTATTTCTCTTAAGATGGACTGGAGCAATTTTACCCTGTGGATTTTTTTCCCGAAGGCCACTGACAGGCTCGTGGCCGTGTCTTTGATCTCCGGGTAGAGGGAAGGATCAAAGTTCACATTTAATCCCACGCCCACTATGACAAAACTTACCCGATCCTGCTCTGCGCTGAACTCCGTAAGGATTCCTCCGGCTTTCTTGCCATCGATATAGATATCATTGGGCCATTTTATCAGGGCATGCAAGGTCGCTGTTTCCTTTATGGCCTTTACTATAGACAGGGAGGAGAGCATTGTTAATAAAAAGACCCGGGATGGCAGGATCCGGGGTCTGAAGATGACAGACATGAGTATGTTTTTGTTTGGAGGCGCTAACCAGTTTCTATCCAACCGGCCTCTTCCCCGGGTCTGTGCTTCTGCAATGACAATGGTCCCTTCCCTTGCCCCATCCGTTGCCAGTTTTTTGGCAATCAAGTTTGTTGATTCGGTCTCCGGAAAGTAAATGACTTCCTTTCCGATGACAGAAGTATCAAGGCCGTCTCTTACCTCCGAGGGCATGAGCCTGTCGGGAGAAAAGGTCAGGCTATAGCCCAATTTTGGCTGTGAATGGATGGAAAAGCCTTTTTTTCTGAGTACGGCTATCTGCTTCCAGACCGCGGCCCTTGAAATACCTAATTCCCGTGCAATGCGTTCCCCTGAAATATACCCGTCCGCACCCTTGAGCAATCGTAATATTTCTTCCGTGCGACTCATAGTAATAACCTGCTAATTTTCCATAAATCCCGATAGCGTTCTCAATTTCTCCACGTTGGATAATAAGAAAATGAGTGTTGCGGGTCAATCACTAATCATTTTATTCTTGCTCCGGACTTCCGGGCGTGGAGAAAGGCCGACCCGCGATGGGTTGGGATACCCATGTGGCTGGGGTATTTTGTGGTCCTGTCCGGGCTCCAGACCTTTCTGATGATCCGGCTTGTGCGACGAATGAAGGCAGATGTTCAACCCTTGCAGGATTAGGCATATGATGAATTGCAACATTGCAGACCCATATCGGCCAAAACCACTGCGATTTATTACTGGAAGCATTTAATAGTTTGCATTTGAATAGGTTACTCGCAAAAAAATCCCCCTCAATCCCCCTTTAATAAAGGGGGAGGCTAAAGTTTCCCCCTTTTCTAAAGGGGGGTCAGGGGGGATTTTGGATTGCAAACAATATTATGCTCTGAGTAGTAACTAATGTTTAAGAACTTGACAAGGCATTCAGGTAATGTTATTAAACACATTAATAAAATTGTTCATGTAACTTGGTGGTGCCTCTAAGGACTTAATAGGGAAACCGGTTAGATTCCGGTACGGACCCGCCGCTGTAATCCCGCCCTTTTTTTCATAACAAAAGGGAACTCTTTTAGCAATTATATGCCACTGTCCGGCACTCAGATGCCTCGGTGCTTGATGGGAAGGCCGCTAAAAGGGCGGGAGAGTCAGAAGACCTGCCACTTAGTTCATGTTTGGGGTGATGGTAAATCCTCAAGCGTTCAACGCTTGAGGATTTTTTTTACTGCCGGGTTTGTGGGTGTCTATCGTGAAAGCAGCAATCCTTTTGGGCCAGGGCAAACTGGAGATAAGAGAAACTTGCACCCCCATCTGTCCTTCAGGTGGAGTCCTGGTAAATGTCAGGGCATGCGGGATATGCTCAACAGACGTGAAGATGGTGACTAAAGGTCATCGCGCCCTGGTCTACCCCAGGATATTGGGCCATGAGATTTCAGGTGTTGTGGCCGAGAGCCGGACAAAGAGATTTAAAGAAGGGGACCGGGTTCAAGTCGGCCCCGGTCTGAGATGCGCAAAATGTTCGCAATGCCTCAGGGGAAGCGATAACCAGTGCAAGGATCGAGGTATTTTGGGTTTCACCCATGATGGGGGTTTTGCTCAGTATGTGGCGATACCCATGGAGGGGCCTGCTGTGGGCGCGCTAACCATTCTCCCCGGGGATGTAAGCCATGAAAATGCAACACTGGCCGAGCCTACTGCCTGTTGTATCAATGCTCAGGATAGAGTCGGCATAATAGAGGGGGACACCGTTTTGATCATTGGGGCGGGTCCATTAGGCCTTCTCCATGCCTTTGTGGCCAGGCATAACGGGGCTAAAAAAATTGTCATTAGCGAGGTCCTGGAGGATCGTCAAGCCACTGCGGTCAGATTCGGGGCTGATAGTATTATAAATCCAAAAAAGGAAGATTTATTCCAGGCAGTGATGAATGAAACAAATGAAAAAAAATTAGATGTTGTAATCTTTGCCTGTTCTCAGACCGGGCTGGATGAAAGATTTATTGAATTGCTTGCCCCTGGTGGCAGGATTTCCATTTTCAGCGGCATGTCCCCTTTGCTTTCAAGGGTCATGTTGGACTTAAACATCATCCATTACAACGAGATTATCATAACCGGATCGTATGGTTGTACATCCCGCCAAAATTCACAGGCAATAAGTCTTATTGCTTCGGGGAAATTTCCGGCGGGAGAGCTTATCACCGGCCGCTTTACCCTGGATAACATTAAAGAGGGCCTTGAACATACATCTGCGAAAACAGGACTAAAATCGATAGTGGAGGTGAAATATGAATGACAGATTTAAAGAGTTCGGGGATTCCATTAATCGTCTGATTTTGGGAGAGCGACTTTCGCGTCTTGAAACGAGGGATCTGTTCGCTGAGATACTTGAAGGAAATCAGACTGATATGCATCAAGGAGCATTTCTTGCCGCGATTACGGCTAAGGGGCCTGACCCGGGGGAAATCGCCGGGGCATGGCAGGCCATCTACGAGCTTGATACTGTTAAGGTTTGGCCGGACATCCAAAAGCCGCTCATTGATAACTGCGGCACAGGCATGGACAGTTTCAAGACGTTCAATATCAGCACGGCTTCGGCTATTGTGGCCGCAGCGGGTGGAGTATGTCTTGCAAGGCACGGGGCAAGGGCTATCACCTCTCGCTGTGGAACGGTCGATCTTTGTGAAGCCCTGGGCATTGATGTGGAGTGCGGGGCCGAAACAGTCAAAGAAAGCATTGAAAAGATCGGCATTGGCCTTTTCAACGGGATGAGTCCTGGAGTGCATCCACAGGCCCTGTTCAGGATCCTTTCACAGATGAGTTTTGGCAGCATACTGAATATTGCGGCATCTCTTGCGAACCCGGCTAATCCAAGTTACGGTGTAAGGGGAGTATATGCCAGGGAAATGGTTACTCCGGTTATCCAAACGATGAAAGAGCTTGGCTTTGAGAAGGCCATAGTGTTTCATGGTTCGGTTGGAACCGGGGCTGGCGGTATGGACGAACTTTCCCCTGTTGGTGAGAGTTTTGTGGCCGAACTTTCTGAAACAGGGAAGATTACGAACTATAACCTGTACCCCGAAGAGATCGGTGTCCATTATGAATGGGCAGTAGGTGAAATTTCAGGGGGAGATGATCCAGAAAAAGAGGCGCGGAAGCTATTGAAAGTATTTACTGGAAAGGATAAATGGGCATTATACGAGACCATTTGCCTTAATACTGCTCCCATTCTTTATGTGGCGGGGGATGTTCGAACTTTGAAAGAGGGATTTGAGAAGGCTAAGGATATCATAGACGCCGGGC
The DNA here is from genome assembly GCA_019310785.1 of Deltaproteobacteria bacterium. Taxonomy (GTDB): domain Bacteria; phylum Desulfobacterota; class DSM-4660; order Desulfatiglandales; family Desulfatiglandaceae; genus JAIOSR01. The sequence continues at coordinate 1,093 of JAFDDR010000083.1, read as the reverse complement.
GTGCCATGGATAAATTAAAACAGTGGGTACAGGCCCAAAATCGGGAACCGGAAGCGGGAAAGGAACATCTTGAATCGGTAATTTTACGGCGGTCCAGCCCATCTTGCGGCGGATGATGCCTAACTGATCCTGAAGGGGAAGCTCTTTTGGGCAGACATCCTCGCAGGCTAAGAGACCCATGCACCCGAAGATGCCCTCATCGGTTCCTATGACCTCAAAGTAATCCCTGTCCTTGCGTTTGTCCCTGGGGTCCAGCATGAATCTGGCAATGCGGTTTACGGCCACGGCCCCCAAAAAATCGTCACGCATATTGGCCGTACCGCATGCGGCCACACAGCACCCGCACTCCACGCACCGCTCGAGTTCATATATCTCTTCGGCTAATGCGTTGTCCATCTTAGCCTCCTCGGCGTCCGGATCGAATTCGGCGTTTGTGTGAATCCATGAACCGATTTTTTCATTGGTTGCCCGAAACCAGGTGCCCGTATCCACTGACAGGTCCCCTATCAACTTGAACGTGGGAAGGGGCATGAGGGTAATTTCGTCCGGAAGTCCCTTAGTCAGGGTCTTGCAGGCCAGTCCGGGTCTGCCGTTGATCACCATGGCGCACGACCCGCATATGCCTGCCCGGCAGCAGAAATCAAATTGAACAGAAGGGTCATGCTCTTCCCTGATATTAGTCAGGGCAATGAAGAGGGTCATGCTGTCCGTCTCTTCGAGGGCAAATGTATCTGTATGAGGCGTAGAATCCGGGTCCTGCGGATTATACCGGAATTACGGTTTCTGGTTTTCCCTCTACGGTTTTTCCCCCGGCGCTGATTATCTTTGTTGCGCCGTATCCCCGTTCGCCCGGCGGCAATTCCATGGTCTTTGATACCGGCTCGTAGTTCAGGGTGGGTAGATCATCTCCCTCCTTCCAGGTGGCCAAGGTCCGCTTCAGCCAGTCGCGGTCATCCCTGGCTTCGTAATCCTCCCGGGCGTGACACCCCCGACTCTCGGTGCGCATAAGCGCGGCGTAAGCTACACAGAGGGCCAGCCTTACCATACCCTGAATCTTTAGGGCCAGGGCCAGTTCGGGGTTAACTCCTATACC
>JAFDDR010000282.1 GCA_019310785.1 Deltaproteobacteria bacterium | reverse complement strand
ACACTCGGCTGCCGGCGGGGTCGGCACGGCCCTCCTGCACCTGCTCAAAATAAACGGTAACATGTCAGTGGGTGTGGTAGGCCGACCTGAAAAAATACCTTCTGCAAAAGAGGCTGGCGCCACATATGTCATAGACAAAAGCACTGAGGACTTGTGGGCCAAGGCCGAAGAGATAAGTCCTGAAGGGTATGACCTGATCCTTGATGCAAACGGGGTCTCAACACTCAAAGGCTCATACCATCATCTGAGACCGGCAGGCCGCCTGTTGATCTACGGCTTTGCATCCATGTTTTCCCGTTCGGGTCGAAAGAACCGGTTCAAACTGGTCCGGGACTACCTGCGAACACCCCGGTTTAACCCCTTTGATTTGACAGGCAGCAATAAGACCATCAGCGGTTTCAACCTGATCTATCTCTTCGAAAAAGTAGACCTGTTTCGCAATATCATGGATACGCTTCTTAAGTGGGATTCGGAGGGTCTTATCCCTACTATGCAGGTTAAAACCTTTGCCTTTGAGGATGTGGCCAAGGCCCACCGGGCCATCGAATCAGGAAACAGCGTAGGAAAGCTTGTTTTGGTGATTTAAAATTATTCGATTAACAATACCTAATAGTCCCATCTTTAGCGCAATTCGATTTCCCTGTAAGGCAGGTCCAGTCTCTTTGCAAGTGTCTTAATGTCTTCCTCAAGCGTTATCTCACTGCCATCTTCCTTTTGCACCTTAGTCCTTTTGTCCCCCACAACAAAGATCTGAAGCTTTTGCGGATCGAGAAATTTCCTGGCTAAGGATTCCAGTTCTCCTCTGTGCGCAGTTATGTACGCATCCTGAATCATTTCTAATGTATTAAGCGGCTCTTTGCGCATGTAATAACGGCCATAGGCATTCACCAATGCATCCGGTGTATCCACATTGAAGACAAAGCTGTTGAGCGCATCCAAACGCTTTTGCTCCAGGTCGTTTAAAGGAATACTCTTTCGCACTGAGTGCATAATCTTTACTGTTTCTTCAATGGCCCTAACAGTCTTTTCACCTTTACAACCAATGTACCCAATCAGCATACCCGCCCTCCATTTATACGTCTCGTAAAACCAGGCCGAATAGACGAGCCCGAGACCGGCCCTCAGGCGGGTATACATAAGCGAATCACTGCCTCCGAATATATCCATAAGGAGTCTCATCTTCCAGTAGTCCGGATTTGTACGCTTAACACTTGCAAGCATCATCCCTACCTGAGATTGAACCTGGCCGGGCTTATTAATAAATGCGAGGACCGGCGGGGTCGCCTTGGGATCGTCGAGTTTCCGCTCAGGCGCCTTGCCTTTGGGCAGGCCACTAAAGAGTTGTTCCAGAGCTTTGATGACGTCGGTTTTATCAATGTCCCCGGAAACGGCCGCCACCATATTTGACGGCACCACATACTTCTTTAAAAACCCTGTCAGATCATCTCCGGTAATGGCAGGGATCGATTTCAATTTTTCTAATGGATCCCGGCCATAGGGGTGTCCCTTGAAATGCCAGATCCTGGCTTCCCGTCTGGCAACGGCCCTGGCGTTACCCCCCTGCCGTTTGAGAAATGTCAATTTATTTGTCTTCGACACCTTAAGCACATCGGCATCGAACCGGGGCCGAGTAATGACTTCCTCTAACAGGGCCAGACCCTTATCCCAGTCATCTTTCATCACCGACAGGGTAATAACCGCCACCTCGCTCCCGAACGAGGCCGACATTCGGATGGCGTTCTCGTCCAATACCATTGCCAGTTCTGAAGGTGAATATTTCTCGGTTCCCCCGCGAATAAGACAACTGTTGAGCAATCCGCAAAGGCCTGCCTTACCATCGCCCACATCGACCGAGCCGGCCTTAATAAGGAGCGTTAAATCGATCAGGGGCAGTTCCCTGTCCGGCAAATAAAAGACTTTTGCGCCCTCGACCATGGCTGTCTCTGCTTTGGGGTAATATATTTTTTTCGGTTTTCGCTGAAAGGAAAGCGGATGTTTCCAACGTTCAGGCGTTGGATAGTTTGAATTATTCGTAGAAGTTTCGGCCTTAATAACTTTTGCAGCAGCAGAACCCGTAACCGAGCGGACCTCGGTGTATCTCTCCGGCGGATGATCGGGCATACCCCCGGGGATAACGTATACGCTGGTCTTATTATCCGTCCGGATGTATTTTTTTGCCGCTTTCATGATGTCTTCCGGGGTTACCTCTGCGATTTTTTTCAGGTAAGCGGTCAGATATTGCCAGCCTGCCTGCACTTCAAGCGTGGCTAAAGTGCCTGCCAATCCCTCGTTGCTCCGCATCCTGTCTAAGAAATCACGCTGGTTCAGCTTCTTGATCCTTTCCAGTTCGCGCCCTGTAACCTGTTCGGTTTTGAGTTTTTCAACTTCATCGAGAAGTATTTTTTCAAGTCCTTCACAGGCCCTGACATATGCCTGTCGTCTCTCATCTTCAGTCATACCCTCCCGTTTCAGTTCATCCGGCTCATTGGGCGAACCGCCTAAAATAACCATGCCCGCGTAGCGATTATCCGGGTTACCCGCCCATGCCCGGATTGCCAGTCCCTTATTCACGATGTTCTGTGTCATGCGGGCGCCCCGGCCACTACTTAAAACCATGGTCATGGCATCAAGCGCGTAGAAATCCCTGTCTCCCATACGGGCCGAGTGAAAACCTATCCTGACAAGCGGCGTGCGCGCACCCTTAAGTAACCTTACGCTCTTTCGCGGTCCCTGCTGTGCCGGTTCCCTCGTGACTTCCTCTGTCGCGCGGTTTCCCCCCGGATACCGTTTGAAATAGATCTTAGCCAATCTCCTTGCATCTTCTACCGTCACATCGCCCACCAACACACAAACCGCGTTGGTCGGGTTGTAGTATTTTTTGTGAAATCGCATGGCGTCACTTGTGTTGTATTTTTCCATGTCTGATTTCCATCCGATGGTAGGATTTCGGTAAGGATGGGCCGTATAGGCCGTGGCCCCCAGATCGAGCCAGGCCGCACCCTGTGGCTTGTTTACATACCTGAAGGCCCATTCCCTCTGCACGACCTCCTTTTCCACGTAAAACTC
>JAFDDR010000082.1 GCA_019310785.1 Deltaproteobacteria bacterium | reverse complement strand
CTGATGACACCGGCACCAACCGTCCTTCCGCCCTCACGAATAGCAAACCGCAATTCCTTCTCCATTGCTATCGGCATGATTAAATTCACCTCCAGTGCAACATTGTCCCCGGGCATCACCATCTCAACACCTTCAGGTAACGTCGTCACACCGGTCACGTCCGTCGTCCTAAAATAAAACTGCGGCCTGTATCCATTAAAAAACGGCGTGTGACGACCACCTTCCTCCTTCGTCAGTATATATGCCTCCGCCCTAAACTTGGTGTGCGGCGTTATACTACCAGGCGCCGCCACCACCTGCCCACGCTCAACCTCATCCCGCTTCGTTCCCCTCAATAATACTCCAATGTTGTCCCCGGCCTGACCCTGATCCAGTATCTTCCTGAACATCTCAACTCCGGTGCAAACCGTCTTCATCGTATCATTGATACCAACTATCTCAACGTCTTCCCCTACCTTGATCACTCCACGTTCTACCCTGCCCGTCACAACCGTACCACGACCGGATATACTGAAAACATCCTCTATCGGCATCAAAAACGACTTCTCAGTGTCCCGCACCGGCTCAGGTATATAACTGTCAATTGCATCCATTAACTCAAATATGGACTTCACTTCCTCGGATTCAGAATCATCACTCTCCAATGCCTTCAACGCACTACCACGTATAATCGGTATGTCATCCCCCGGAAATTCGTACTTGGACAAAAGCTCCCTCAACTCCAACTCCACCAACTCTATCAACTCCTCATCATCCACCATGTCACACTTGTTCAAATATACCACTATGCACGGAACTCCAACCTGACGCGCTAACAATATGTGCTCCCGCGTCTGAGGCATCGGACCATCATCAGCCCCCACTACCAGTATCGCACCATCCATCTGCGCAGCACCCGTAATCATGTTCTTGATATAATCAGCATGACCAGGGCAATCCACATGCGCATAATGCCTATTGTCCGTCTCATATTCCACGTGCGCCGTCGCTATCGTAATTCCACGTGCCTTCTCCTCAGGCGCCTTGTCTATCTCATCAAACGGTACATAATCCGCCATACCCTTCTTCTCTGATCTATGTGACCTATCGTCCCAACGTTTATATGCGGCTTCGTCCTCTCAAATTTCTTCTTCGCCATCTCTTACCCTCCTCTTGTTAGTAGGCAGTAGGCAGTAAATACTACACTACCTCTCACCTTTTACTGCCTACTGCATACTGCTTTCTGCCACTTACCAGCGATAGTGTGCAAATGCCTTGTTGGCCTCGGCCATCCTGTGCGTATCTTCCTTCTTCTTGATGGTAGCACCTCTTCCGTTGGCTGCATCCATCAACTCACCCGCTAATTTGGCGGCCATTGTCTTTTCGCCCCTCTCGTCCGCATAGTTGATAATCCACCGGATGCTAAGGGCCTGTCTTCTGGATGGTCTAACCTCGGTAGGCACCTGATAGGTGGACCCACCAACCCGCCTGGACTTTACCTCCACAGCAGGCTTAACGCTCTCCACCGCCTTCTGAAAAATACTTAAAGGGTCCTGGTTTGTTTTCTCCTTGATGATATCGAACGACCCGTAAAGAATTGACTGGGCAATACTCTTTTTGCCCTTTTTCATCAGATTGTTGACGAATTTGGCCACAAGCACGCTCTTATATTTCGGGTCAGGTATAATTTCCCGTTTTGCAACCACTCTTTTCCTGGGCATAAAAATTCTCCAAATAACGGGATATCAAAGACCTTTCGGTCTTTTGGCCCCGTACTTTGATCGACCCTGCCTGCGATCATCCACGCCGGTCGTATCCATGGTACCCCTGATAATATGATATCGAACCCCCGGTAAATCTTTGACTCGGCCTCCCCGAATCAAGACGACCGAATGTTCCTGAAGGTTATGGCCCATACCAGGAATATACGAGGTCACCTCAACCCCGTTTGTCAACCTCACCCGGGCGACCTTTCTGAGGGCAGAGTTAGGTTTCTTGGGTGTGGACGTGTAGACCCTGACACACACTCCTCTCCTCTGGGGGGCCCCTTGAAGGGCAGGGGTTTTTACCTTTTTCCTGGGTTTATGACGGCCTTTTCTCACGAGTTGGTTAATGGTCGGCATAAAAACTCCTTACCTTAATCATTATAAGCAAACGTACAGATTACGCCAGGGTGATCCCGGCAGATTTGAAATTCACACAATCTTTTTTTATATTTTTAATTGTTTCCTTTGTCAAGACATTTTCAAAATAATATCACAAGAACACAGAGATTTTGTCCCACGCTAAAAGACCCTTAATCTCAAAAGGTTATAGAGTGCCCGGTATGTCTAATTACTAACACCCATTTGAATATTTCTATAAGTCTTTACCCCGGTACCAGCGGGGACCAGGCGGCCCATTATCACATTTTCCTTCAGGCCTTTCAGGTAGTCGATCTTACCGGCAATGCTGGCATCGGATAATACCTTGGTTGTTTCCTGAAAAGATGCAGCAGAGATGAAGCTCTCCGTACTGAGAGAAGCCTTGGTAATCCCTAAGAGGACGGGTGCCGCGGTAATTCTTTCGTTCTCATTTTCAAAACGCCATTTTTCAACATGCTCTCCCAAAAGGAACTGGGAATCACCCACATCGGTGACATTGACCTGTCGCAGCATCTGCCGGACAATGACTTCAATATGTTTATCGTTGATTCTTACGCCCTGTAGTCGATAAACCTCCTGGACCTCATTTACCAGATACTTTGCTAACTCCTTAAGTCCCCTGATTCGCAATATGTCATTGGGATCCGCCGATCCATCCATCAGGGCCTCTCCCGCCCTCACATAATCGCCTTCCAGGACACTGACGTGCTTTCCCCTTGCAACAAAATAATTCACCGGATCGCCCACCTCCGGAGTAATTGTCATCTTCCTTTTCCCTTTGGTATATTTTCCAAAGGACACGACACCATCTATTTCACTGATAATAGCGATCTCTTTGGGCTTTCTCACTTCAAACAGCTCTGCGACCCTGGGTAACCCTCCTGTAATATCCTTCGTCTTGGTGGTCTCTCGCGGAATCTTCGCCAAAACCGCACCTGGACCAACCTCATCTCCCTCGTTGACCATAAGAATTGCGCCTACCGGAAGATGATAACGGGCCTGTGACCTGGTGGTTCCCTTCAAGCTGGTAGTTTTTCCACTCTTGTCTTTAATAGAAACGCGGGGCCTGATGTCAAGATCGCGGGACTCAACAATAATCCTGCTGATTTTCCCCGTGACATTATCGCGCTTTTCCTGCATGGTTCGGCCTTCTATAATATCACCAAACTTGATAACACCGTGCACCTCTGTCATGATAGGTATGGTAAAGGGATCCCATTCAGCCAAGACCTGCTCGGGTTTGACTTTCTGGCCGTTTTTAATCATCAAAGTGGCACCGTATGTGATGGGATATCTCTCTACTTCCCTTCCGCCTTTTCCCAAAACAGCGATTTCGCCATTTCGGTTCATAACCACTAAGTTACCTTCTTCATTTTTCACGGTCTTGAGGTCCAAGAACTTCACTTTTCCCTGGTTTCTGGGCTGTATGCTCGACTGTTCCACTCTTCTGCTCGCGGTACCACCTATGTGAAAGGTCCTCATAGTAAGCTGCGTTCCGGGTTCGCCGATGGACTGGGCAGCAATTATACCGACAGCCTCCCCAATATTGACTTCATGACCGTGAGCCAAGTCCCTGCCATAGCATTTCTTGCAGACACCCCGTTTCGCCTGGCATGTCAAAGCAGACCTGATCCTGACCCTTTCCAACCCCGCACTCTCTACTTTCGCTACATTCTCTTCATCAATCATTTCATTGGCTTTCACTAACAGTTTTCCCGTCACCGGATCGTAGATATCCTGGAGTGCCACGCGACCTAAAATACGCTCTCCAACTCGCTGAAGGATCTCGCCGCCTTCCATAAGGGCGTCCACCCATATACCATCCATGGTGCCGCAGTCTTCTTCGGTAATGATCGCGTCCTGTGCCACGTCTACGAGTCTTCGGGTGAGGTAGCCTGAGTTTGCAGTCTTGAGGGCCGTATCGGCCAAACCTTTTCTGGCCCCATGCGTGGAAATGAAATATTGCAAAACGGTCAAGCCCTCACGAAAATTGGACGTAATGGGCGTTTCGATGATTTCACCGGAAGGTTTCGCCATCAAACCCCTCATGCCGGCCAACTGCCTCATCTGATCTTTACTTCCCCTTGCGCCCGAGTCAGACATCATGTAAATAGGATTGAAACTGTGAGTCTCCACCTTTTTCTTTCCAGTAACCCTTACACCTTCCGTGGCCATTTCCTTCATCATCTCGGATGCCACATCTTCTGTGGACTGTGCCCAGATATCCACGACTTTGTTGTATTTTTCTCCATCGGTAATCAGTCCGCGTATGTATTGATCATCAATCTTTTTGACTTCATCTTCGGCCTTAAAGATAATCTTTTCCTTTTTTGACGGTACCACCATGTCTTTCATGGAAATGGATATGCCTGACTGCGTTGCGTATTCGTAACCGATATCTTTCAACCGATCCGCCAAAATGACCGTGGCTTTGGTCCCGACCCTGCGATACGACTCGTTTATCAAAAAACGCAATTCCTTTTTTGACATGACTTTGTTCATAAGGGCAAAGGGAAGCGATTCCGGTAAGATTTCATAAAGGAGGACGCGGCCCGTAGTCGTATCTTCAAGCTTTCCCTCTATCCTGACTTTAATCGAGGCATGCAACTCTAATTCACGGGCGTCATATGCAATTCTTACTTCTTGCGGGTTTGAAAAAATACTTCCTTCCCCTTTTGAATCGGGTCTTTCCCGCGTCATGTAATAAATTCCTAAAACAATATCCTGGCTGGGAACAATAATAGGTTCTCCGTTGGCAGGCGATAGGATATTGTTGGTGGACATCATCAAAACCCTGGCCTCGATCTGCGCCTCAATAGACAATGGCACATGGACCGCCATCTGATCCCCGTCAAAGTCGGCATTAAAGGCGGTGCACACCAAGGGGTGAAGCTGAATGGCCTTTCCCTCAATAAGAATAGGCTCAAACGCCTGAATACCCAATCGGTGCAGAGTGGGTGCCCTGTTCAGCAAGATACAGTATTCCCTTACCACTTCATCCAAGGCATCCCAGACATCCGGCGTTTCTCTCTCTACCATCTTCTTTGCGCTCTTGATAGTGGTGACCAGGCCCTTTTCATCCAATTTGTTGTATATAAATGGCTTAAAGAGTTCCAACGCCATCTTCTTGGGGAGCCCGCACTGGTGTAAACGAAGATCAGGGCCCACAACAATCACCGAACGGCCCGAATAGTCCACCCGTTTCCCAAGCAGGTTCTGCCGAAATCTTCCCTGTTTGCCTTTCAGCATGTCGCTCAAGGACTTGAAAGGCCTTTTGTTTGCCCCTGTGACTACTTTGCCTCTTCTCCCGTTATCAAATAAAACATCTACCGACTCCTGGAGCATACGCTTTTCATTTCTTACTATAATATCGGGCGCATTCAGTTCCAAAAGCCTTTTTAGCCTGTTGTTACGATTGATCACCCTGCGATACAAATCATTTAAATCAGAGGTCGCAAACCGGCCCCCATCAAGAGGTACAAGGGGCCTGAGGTCGGGAGGCAAGACCGGAATAACGTCTAAGATTGTCCATTCCGGCCGGTTCTTTGAATCCCTGAACGCATCAATAATTTTGAGCCTTTTGGCTAATTTTTTCCGTTTTGCATCCGAGCGAGTCCCTATCATTTCCACTCTCAGTGTCTCCGAAAGCTCGTCCAAATTTAGCTCTCTTAACATGGCCTGAATTGTCTCAGCACCAATACCCGCCTTAAATCGGTCACCGTAGTCCTCCCTTGCCTGTCGCAACTGCTCATCCGTCAGGAGTGTACCCTTTACAAGAGGAGTATCCCCGGCATCAGCAACAATGTAAGCCTCAAAATAGAGAACTCGTTCCAAATCCTTCAAAGTCAAATCAAGGAGATTCCCCACCTTGGACGGAAGGCACTTCAAAAACCAGATATGGGCAACAGACGCGGCCAGTTCAATATGACCCATGCGTTCACGGCGAACTTTGCTCTGGATCACCTCTACCCCGCACTTTTCGCACACGATACCCCTGTGTTTCATACGTTTGTACTTGCCACAATTGCACTCGTAATCCTTGATTGGCCCGAATATCTTTGAGCAAAAAAGGCCATCTCGTTCCGGCTTGAAGGTCCTGTAATTGATGGTTTCAGGTTTTTTGACCTCGCCAAAAGACCACTCTCTGATCTTTTCAGGCGATGCCAATGAAATCCTGACAGCATTAAAACTCGATGGGTCCTTCGGCTTTGCAAAGAAACTGTATAATTCTTCCAATGCCTCTCTCCTCCGGATTTTAGATTGACGATTGAAGCTTTTCAATCCCGAATAAATCTTCAATCATCAATAGACAATATTCAATTCCTATGCCTGGCTATCCTCAAAAAGCTGAATCTCCAATCCAAGACTCTGCAGTTCTTTCATAAGCACCTTGAAGGATTCCGGCAGCCCTGCCTCAAGTACATTGTTGCCCTTGACGATCCTTTCATACATCCTGGTTCTTCCCGCCACATCATCCGATTTAACAGTCAGAAACTCCTGGAGGGAATAGGCCGCACCATACGACTCCATGGCCCAGACCTCCATCTCGCCCAATCTCTGACCTCCGAACTGGGCCTTTCCACCCAAGGGCTGTTGGGTTACAAGTGAATAGGGACCGATGGAACGTGCATGCAGTTTGTCATCCACTAAGTGATGCAGTTTCATAATGTACATGGTTCCTACTGTGATCTGTTGATCAAAAGGCTCTCCTGTGAGGCCGTTATAAAGAGTTGTCTGTCCGGTTATGGGCAAACCTGCCTCCTTGAAACACTTTATGATATCCTCCTCTTCCGCACCATCAAAGACCGGAGTAGCCATGGGAATGCCGTCCGTCAACAAACGGGCCTTTTTTGTCAGATCTTCATCAGATGTGTTATCAAAAAAGCTGTTATACTCCGCTTTTGGGAACACCTTCTTAAGCTTACGTCTAAGTTCATCCGTACTCTTCATCCCGTCTAACAATTCCCCGATTTGTCTGCCCAATTCTCTGGAGGCCCAACCCAAATGCGTTTCCAGGACCTGTCCCACATTCATCCTTGAAGGCACGCCTAAAGGATTAAGAACGATGTCCACAGGGGTCCCATCTGAAAAATAAGGCATATCCTCAACAGGAAGTATCCTGGACAAGACGCCCTTATTTCCATGACGACCGGCCATTTTATCACCGACCGACAATTTGCGTTTTACCGCTACATAGACTTTCACTAATTTGATGACGCCCGGTGCCAATTCGTCGCCGAGGTTTAATTTTTCTTTTTTATCCTCAAAACGGCTATTCCTGCTCTCTATTTTGGACGAATAGCGCTCAACAATGGACTCCAGTCTCTCAATGACGTCCATTGTGTCCTTTAGGTCCGCACTTGCCCAGGCATCAACTGCGATTCGGTCGACGTCCTCATCTTTTATCGCCCTCTTTCCACGCATGACCACTTCACCTGTCCCCTTATCACGCATGTCGGCCTTGAGCTTTTTCCCTACGAGGAGGTCTCTCAACTTTTCCCTCGCGCTCCTCGAAATCACATCCACCTCATCCCGCAGGTCCTTCTCAAGTCGTTCAGTCTCTTCGGCTTCAATTTCGAGAGTTCGCTGGTCTTTCTCAACGCCCCTCCTTGCGAATACCTTGGCATCAATAACTATACCCTGGACGCCGGGCGGGACCCTCATGGAAGAGTCCTTTACATCCCCTGCCTTGTCTCCGAATATAGCCCTCAAAAGTTTCTCTTCCGGAGATAGTTGGGTCTCTCCTTTCGGCGTTATTTTTCCCACTAAGACGTCGCCTGGATTGATTTCGGCTCCAATCTTGATGATTCCGCTTTCATCTAAATACTTTAACGCCTCCTCACCCACATTGGGAATATCCCTGGTAATTTCTTCCTTGCCTAACTTTGTATCCCGGGACATAACCTCAAATTCTTCTATGTGGAGAGATGTATAGATATCCTCCTTCACGACCCTCTCGCTGATGAGTATCGAATCCTCAAAATTATACCCCCCCCAGGGCATGAAAGCGACCATCACGTTCTGACCCAGGGCAAGCTCTCCAAGCTCGGATGCGGGTCCGTCGGCAATAATCTGCCCCTTCTTGACTATATCCCCCTTCATTACAATCGGTTTTTGGGTGTAACAGCTGTTCTGGTTGGATCTCTTGAACTTGGCTAATTTACATATTTCCACCTCAGGTTCGTCATCATTCGATTCCCCGCTGGACCTGATTACAATACGTGAAGCATCCACGTCCTCAACTACACCGTCCATTTTTGCAATCACGGAGACACCTGAATCCCGCGCAACCACATTCTCTATTCCGGTCCCTATCAATGGAGCCTTGGCCTTTAATAGAGGAACCGCCTGACGTTGCATGTTTGATCCCATAAGTGCCCTGTTGGCGTCGTCATGCTCTAAAAAAGGGATTAAAGAGGCGGAGACGCTTACAAGCTGATCCGGAGACACATCCATATACCTTACGTCCGAAATGGGCGCCTTTCCGGCCTCTCCCTCTATCCGCACCGCGGCCTCTTTTTTCAGAAAAAGGCCACGCTTATCCAAAGGGGCGTTGGCCTGGGCAATGGGGTATTTCTTTTCATCAAGAGCAGACAGGTATTCAATTTCTTTGCTTGCTTTGCCATTCTCCACGTGTCTGTACGGCGTCTCGATAAAGCCAAACTCATTCACCCTCGCATACGTGCTCAAAGATACAATTAAACCGATATTTGGTCCTTCCGGTGTTTCAATTGGACAAATCCTGCCGTAATGGGTTGGATGAACGTCCCGAACCTCGAAACCCGCCCTTTCCCTGGTCAAACCACCGGGGCCTAAAGCACTCAGCCTTCGTTTATGAGTAACCTCTGACAATGGGTTGGTCTGATCCATAAATTGGGAAAGCTGGCTTGTTCCGAAAAACTCCTTAACCACGGCCGAGACCGGTTTGGAGTTTATCAAATCATGGGGCATCAAGGTTTCCACCTCTTGAAGGCTCATCCTTTCCTTGATAGCCCTTTCCATTCTTACGAGCCCTATCCTGTACTGATTCCCGAGGAGCTCACCTACAGCCCGCACCCGCCGGTTTCCAAGATTATCAATATCATCCACCATGGCCTCGGCATTCTTTAGTTTAATAAGCTCTTTTACCGTAGCCATGATATCTTCTTTTCTAAGGGTTCGCTGATCAAGAGGAACATCAAAATTGAGCCTGTAGTTTAACTTCAGCCGACCCACCTTAGAAAGGTCATATGTGTTTAAATTGAAAAAAAGGTTCTTAAAAAAATTGCTTGCCACTTCCTGGGTCGGCGGACTGCTGGGCCGCATTTTTCTGTAAATATCAAGGACCGCCTCATCAGAAACGGCTATTTTGTCCAGAACCATGGTGTCTCTGATAGTGGAGCTCACACCCTGGGCATCTAAGACAAGACACTCGATTTTATTGATTCCCTTGTTCTTAAGCACTTCAAGCAGTTCGCTGGTAAGCGTTTGATTCCCCTCAACCAAGACCTCTCCTGTCTCTGGATCTACCAGGTCATCTGCAATCACGCGGTCCACAATATCTTCGAGTTCAATGGGTATACGAATAATGCCGGCGCTCTGGATTGCCTTGTGCAGTCGCTTTGTGTATTTCTCTCCTTTTTTGGCCAGGACCTCACCGGTCTGATCGTTAACAATGTCTCTGGTGATCCTGCTTTGATACAAACTCTCTATCTTTGCCTCTCGCCAGCATCCTTTTTCCTCAATTCCGATGATTTCGGTTTCATAGAAATGCTGCAAGATATCCTTTGTCGAATGTCCTAAGGCCTTGAGCAGTATTGTCGCCGGAAATTTCCGTCTCCTGTCGATCCTCACATATAAAAGATCTTTGGGGTCAAACTCAAAATCAAGCCAGGAGCCACGCAAGGGGATAATGCGAGCTGAATAGAGAAGCTTGCCACTGGCATGGGTCTTCCCCTTGTCATGATCAAAAAAGACTCCGGGGGAACGATGGAGCTGGCTGACGACCACCCTTTCGGTCCCGTTAATGATAAAAGTCCCTCGTTCCGTCATCATAGGGAGGGTTCCGAAATAAATTTCTTGTTCCTTGATATCCCTTATGCTTTTTGTGCCATTGACACTGTCCGTATCAAATACAACTAATCGGACGGTCAGTCTGAGGGGAGTCTCGTAGGTCATACCTTTGTTCAGGCAGTCTTCCTCATCGTATTTGGCCTCTTCAAACGTATATCTGACAAATTCCAGAGAAGAAGTGCCTGCAAAATCATGAATTGGGAAAACGCTCTTAAATGCTCCCTCAAGCCCGATATCCTGGCGCTCCTCGGGCAGCAGATCTTTTTGTAAAAGCCGCTCATAGGAACGCTTCTGTATATCAATCAGATTCGGGATCTCTACGATTTTCCCAATTTTACCAAAATTTCTTCTTGGACGAACGCTGACACCATCTTGTCCTGACATGGCATCTCCTCAAATTGATGATTGACTATTGCCGATTGAAAACCGAAAAACAGCAATTCAGAACAATCAATTAATAGTGATCAATAGAGTAACGGCATTCCTGCTTACGACCTGAGTGCCATTACCTTCGGTTCATCGAAATTTTATTTTATCTCGACGCTCGCACCAGCTTCTTCAAGTTGACTCATTATGCCTTCTGCCTCGTCCTTGGAGATCCCCTCCTTTACAGGCCCTGGCGCCCCATCCACCACTGTCTTGGCCTCTTTTAGACCCAGACCGGTAATGGCACGAACGACCTTAATTACCTGGATTTTCTTATCCCCAATAGCAGTCAGAATCACGTCAAACTCGGTCTGCTCGGCAGCCTCTTCCTGGGCTTGTCCTGCCGGTGCCGCGGCCGCCACTGCCACAGGCGCTGCGGCACTTACCCCGAATTTCTCCTCTAATTCTTTCACAAACTCTGAAAGGTCAAGAACTGTCATGTTTGAAATATATTCGATAACATCTTCCTTGCTGATATTCGCTCCCATCTTTATTTTTTAAACCTCCGTAGTTTTTCGTCCAGCCTCAGGCGGACTCTGCTTTTCGCTGTTCAATGGCTGTAAGCACATTCAGCAGTTTGGCCACAACTCCATTCAAAACCCTGACAAAAGATGCCGGTACTGCCTGCATAGCGGATAATGTCTGTGCTAAAAGAACATCTTTTCCCGGCAATTTCGACAATCGCTTAATGGCATCGATATCCACTACTTTTCCGAATATCTGACCATTTTTAATTCTCAGTTTCTTAAACTCTTCAGCAAAATCGACCAGGACCTTTGCAGTGCCAACCGTATCTTCATAGGTTACAGCGATGGCCGAGGGGCCATGCATATGGTCCTTGATCAGTCCGGTATCAGTCTCCTCACTTGCCAGCTTTAAGAGCCTGTTTTTTACGACTTGAAATTCGGCATCCACTTTTTTCAGCTCTTTTCTGAGCCGATTCATGGACTCTACATCAAGGCCCTTGTATTCCACAAGGAAACTCCCCCGTGCCTTTTCAAGCCGGTCATGAAGAGCAGCAACAAATTTTTCTTTATCTTGCCTATCCATATTCACCTCCTCTCCAGTTGACATTGGATAAGTCAAAGGCAGAGGCCTGAAATCCAAAATCCCGCTAAAATCAGTCTCGGCAGGCTTAAGGTTTTAAGCCCATAGCCCGAACGTCCAGGAAGCCATCCTGTTTGACGGGCAAGGCGCCTACTGTCTTTGACTAAATCTGATGGGCTCGTAAAAAGTCCATCAATCCCGCATAGCGGGAGGATGGGGGTGGAACCATTTGAATTTACTTCAAATCTGATTTAATTTACTGGATTAAAATATCTTTTACGTATGCGGGATCCACCTTGATTCCCGGACCCATGGTCGTGGAAATAGCAATACTTCTGAGATAAGTCCCTTTGCTCGCAGGAGGTTTTAGTCTCAAGACCGTGTCCATGAAAGCAGCAACATTTTCCAAAAGCTTTTCCAGGCCAAATGACACTTTGCCCATGGGCGCATGCAGAATGCCGGCCTTTTCAACCTTGAAATCAATTTTTCCGGACTTGATCTCTTTCACGGCCCTCGCAATATCAAAGGTAACCGTGCCCAACTTGGCATTCGGCATCATGCCTCTCGGGCCCAAAACACGGCCTAATTTTCCAACAGAACTCATCATGTCAGGTGTGGCAATCGCCTTGTCGAATTCAAGCCACCCTTTCTGGATTTTTTCTATTAATTCATCCGAACCCACATGGTCGGCCCCTTCTTCAAGGGCCTCCTTCTCTTTTTCACCTTTGGCAAAAACGGCTACACGCACGTCTTTCCCCACACCATTAGGCAATACAACGGTCCCCCTGACCATCTGATCCGCATGCCTGGGGTCCACGCCCAGCCTGACAGCCAGACCCACACCTTCGTCAAACTTCGCATATGCGCAGTCTATCGCCAGTTCAAGCGCCTCTTTGAAATTGTACTTTTTTAGCCTGTCAATCTTTTGTGCATTATCTCTGTATTTCTTTCCTCTCCAAGGCATATCCATTCATCTCCTCAGGCTAAGATTCGGTCACCGTTATGCCCATACTCCTGGCAGTACCCGCTATAATCTTAGCCGCGCCTTCTATATCGTAGGCATTTAAATCTTCAAACTTGAGTTTTGCGATCTCATCCACCTGCATCCTTGTCACCTCACCCACTTTTTCGCGGTTAGGTTCACCCGAACCCTTGGCTATTTTGGCCGCCTGCTTCAAAAGCACCGAGGCCGGAGGTGTCTTCGTAATAAATGAAAAAGACCTGTCGGCATAAATTGTAATAATGACAGGAATAACCGTTCCCGTCTGGCCTTGCGTCCTTGCATTGAATGCCTTGCAGAACTCTGCGATATTGACACCATGCTGTCCTAATGCAGGTCCTATTGGGGGCGACGGATTTGCCTGTCCCCCTTTCACTTGCAGCTTTACGGACCCAATAATTTTCTTTGCCATGATCAACCTCTTTTAAATGTTGTTGACCTGAATAAAATCCAGTTCCACAGGAGTCGGACGTCCAAATACAGTAATAAGGACCCTTAATTTCTCTTTGTCCGGCTTCACTTCATCTACAACACCCTGAAAGTTATTAAAGGGACCATCAATGACCCTGACCTCATCGCCCTCTTCAAAGCGATATTTGGGCTTTGGTCTGCTAATCCCCTCTTCCATTTGACGGATAATCCGTTCTGCCTCTTCACGAGGAATTGGAGTAGGGTTGACATCTCCACCGACAAACCCGGTGACCTTGGCTGTGTCCCTGACGGTATGCCATGTTTCTTCATTCAATATCATCTGAACCAAGATGTACCCTGGAAAAAACTTCCTGGAAGACGTTTTTTTCTGGCCGCCTCTCAGCTCAACTACCTGCTCAGTGGGAACAAGTATCTCGCCGAAAAAGGCCTCCTGCCCAAGAAGCCTGATCCTTTCTTCCAGGGATAATTTTACCTTTTTCTCAAAACCTGAATAGGTATGAACAATGTACCATTTTGGTTCCACAGCCCCTGACCGGTTCCTTTCGAATGATTAGTTTCAATAAATTGACGATTTTCAGTCGTCAATCACCAAGTTTATCCGACAATACTCTTGATAATCTTTATGAGGCCAAAATCAATCAGGCCAAGGAAAAAAGATACTATAAGAGAAAAAACGATCACAACAGCCGTAGAAGCCAATAATTCCTTTCGAGTCGGCCATTTGACCCTTTTAAGCTCATTTTTAGATTCCCTTAAAAACTGTCCCGCTTTTCCAATACTCTTGAAAATGGAGACACCTTCATCTCCCTTCTTTTCGATTGCCTTTTTCGGAGTATTTTGAACAGGCTTTTTATTGACCGGATCTTTTTTCAGCGGCTTTTTATCAGAATTCACGGCTCCGTTTTTCTTCACAGCGGTAGCTGTCTTCTTTATTCTTTTCTTCTTTTTTTTCCGCGGGCTCTGTTTTTTCATCTCATTATAATTTTCAAGAAAATGTTTTTGGGTAAAATAGTTTTCTTATAAGGGTTTATAATCAACATAAAAAATGGCAGGCCAGGAGGGATTCGAACCCCCAACACCCGGATTTGGAGTCCGGTGCTCTAGCCGTTAGAGCTACTGGCCTGCATTAAAAAAACAATGCCTATTTTGTTTCCTTATGAACCGTATGAGTCCTGCAAGACGGGCAATATTTCTTAAATATCAGCTTGTCCGGCGTTTTTCGCTTATTCTTTGTGGTCGTATAGTTTCTGTTCTTGCACTGTTCACAGGCCACTGTAATAATATCACGCATTCTTATACATCTCCCTATCACAAATTTCGAAACGCTCCCTTTTGCCCGATATCTGCGTCAGTCTCAAATTTTAATCCTCGAAATACTCAATGTATTCCTGCGGTTAAAATTTTCGCCTTCCTTGCTCTCGAACAAAATTGAGCATTTTGAAACTGGCTCCCTATTCGATAATTTCACTGATGACACCGGCACCAACCGTCCTTCCGCCCTCACGAATAGCAAACCGCAATTCCTTCTCCATTGCTATCGGCATGATTAAATTCACCTCCAGTGCAACATTGTCCCCGGGC
>JAFDDR010000081.1 GCA_019310785.1 Deltaproteobacteria bacterium | reverse complement strand
CATGCCTTCTGCCAGGGAGGCCCTGATCGAAGGGGCATTTGACTATCTCTCAAAACCTTGCGACATAGATATTTTAGCGGCAAAAATTAATGATGCCTGCCAGATTAAAAAGGTGGAGGGTGTCAGTGAAGAAAAGGCGGTCATGGATGTGATGATACCGGTTGAAGACTATACAACCCTGAAAGGCAATCAGACCATAGGAGAGGCCATTTTGAGGTTGAAAGAATCATTTGCTTCAAAGGTATCCACCAGCCGGATCATGGAAACGGGCCACCGCTCTATTCTCGTACTTGATGATAAAGGTCAGGTAGACGGGGTTCTGTCTATTCGGGATTTACTTCAAGGGATCATGCCCGCTTATCTCGGCGCCTCTAAACCGTCTACGGCAGATAGTATTCAATATTCACCCATGTTCTGGGACGGCATGTTCACCGGAGCGGCAAAAGCATTAGCCAAAAAGAAGATTGAGGATCTCATGTCCCCTGCTCCACTCATAATTGACGGGGGATCCAATCTCATGGAAGCCGCCAATATGATGGTCACGAATAAGGTGAGGCGCTTGGTCGTAACGAGATCCGGGCAGGTGGCCGGTGTTGTCAGGGAGCAGGATCTGTTCTTTGAGATTGAGAGGATACTGATAGTGTAATGAAATACGCAGGGCAATATCAGGGGGATTTTAAGTGACGAGGAGGGATACGCAGTGAAAAACGGAAAGCTTATCGCAACAGTATTCGTAGCCATTTTCCTGTTATGGGGTCAACCGGCCTTTGCAGCTATGAGCAATGAGGCCCTGCTCAAAAAGCTCAATGAACTGAGCGACGTCATCCAGAAACAGCAGCAACAGATAGAACAGTTGAGACAGGATCTTAAGAGTCAAAGAAAATCCATTGATAAGGTCCAACAGTCCCAGGACGAAAAAATAAAGACGGCAGTGAAGGCCGAAACCAAAGAAGCGGAAAAGACCTGGCGTGAATGGATTCCCAAATGGACAAAGAATATCAAGATCTCCGGGGACCTCAGGCTTCGCTACGAAGCGATCTGGAACAGGGAACGGTTGCAGGCCGATGGGTCCTTCAATGATGTATCTTCGAGGAACAGATATCGCATCCGGGCCAGGCTCTTTTTTGATGGTAAGATCTCGGACGAGGTATCCGCCCACTTCATGATATGTACAAACCAGGATGCCGTCCAGGAGGCCACCACCACCAACCAGAGCTTTGATAATGACTTTAACGACAAGGGGATCTATCTCCATCGTGCCTATGGCACCTATAAGCCCGAATGGCTTCCGGGGTTCGAAGTGACCGCAGGAAAATTCAAAAATACCTTTATGCATACGGACATTATGTGGGACCCGGACGTAAACCCGGAGGGCATCTACGAGCGGTATCAGTACCAGGGCTGGAAAAACTTTAAGCCCTTTATCCATCTTGGCCAGATGGTGATAAATGAGATCAACAGAGAGAGCGATGATGCTGCGCTCTACGTCAACCAGTTAGGCTTTGACTGGAAGATAGGTCCGGTCAAATGGACCTTAGCCGGGGGTTATTATGAATGGTCCAACCTGCATAATTCTCAATTCCTAAAAAACGCGGCTTATAAGGGGGGTGGAGGGAATTCATATAATGCGGGTCTGACCGACTATCTTTATGATTATCACCTCTGGGAGGGCATATCGTTTGTCAAGTTCAAGATAGGCCCAATACCCACAAAACTCATGTTTGACTATATCGTAAACACCGCCGACCATGTGCCGAGCGATCAGGATACGGCCTATTTTGCCGGGTTCAAATTGGGCAAGGAGAAGAAGAAAGGGGACTGGTCCCTGTTCTACAAATATGCCCGTATCGGAAGGGACGCCGTAGTCGGCTCCATGAACGATCAGGATTTCTACGGTGCCAACCGCAAGGGGCATAAAGCGGCGTTTCGATATATGTTGTTTGACAGATTAAGACTCGGATTCGCCTATTTTTACACAGACCCGGTTGAGCAATGGGATCCCAATTTTGCTAACGACAGGAACCGGGAGCATGAAGACAGGTTTCAGAGCGAATTTGTGTTCAAGTTCTAATGAGTGCCCATCCATTAATGAAATAAGGGCACTATCAAGTGTCCGATTCAGTCCCGCTTCAGCGGGATTTACAAGATCAAGGGATTAGGCGGAGACGTATCCCGCCAAGGGCAAAAGAAACTAATCGGCAACAGTAATCACCACATTGGGCTGCTCTGTTTTCCCCTGTTTGACCAGTATTAATGCATCCTGCAATTCTTCAAAGGGAAACAGGATCGTACCGAGGTTTAAGTCAAGGGCTTCAACCATATTGAAAAACTCCTTCGCTTCACCTCTATTTATGTTATACAAGGTCTTTATTGATCGACCCCACAGATTCTCGCTGTAATTGTCGATATTGATAGGAGTTGAGCTCACAGGCGCCAATACCAGCGTTCCCCCATTTTCCAATTGGGAAAGGGTCGGTTCAACCAGGTTTCCGGCAGGAGGAAAAATAATTGCTGCGTCTAACTCGCATGGCATTCTTTCTTTTGAGGAGTCCCCGGCCCAGTTTGCACCTTCTTTTTTGGCCCGTTCAATATTCTTTAAAGACCTGGTGCTCACATATGTTTCTATGCCCATAGAGTCAGCTATTTTCAGAACAAAATAGGCCGTTGGTCCAAAGCCGTAAAGCCCTAATTTGTAGCCTTTTTTCGCGTCTGTCAGTTTGAACGCGGCATATCCGGCTATTCCGGGGCACATCAGGGGTGCAATTTCGTGAGGTTCCAACTTAACGTGATTTAATGGCAAGGCACAATCTTCAGGAATAGTAATGTATTCCGCGTATCCGCCATCCTCATCCCATCCTGTGGCCCTAAAATCCGGGCAATAGTTTTCCCTTTGTGACAGACAATACTTGCACTTTTTACAGGAGCTATAAAGCCAGTAAACGCCGGCCCTATCCCCGACTTTGAACCGGTTGACGTTTTTCCCGACCTCATCCACCACACCCACTATCTCATGCCCGAGAATAAGGGGAGATTTTCTGAGGGCAAGGTCTCCCTCAGCAATGTGTATATCCGTCCTGCATATCCCGCAAACAAGTATTTTCAGGCGAACTTCATCATCTCTTGCGCGTGGCTCAGGAATGTCCAATAGTTTCAACGGCCTTTCCTCTATCCTGGCCTGCTCTTTGAGTAACCATGCCCTCATAAATTAACTCCCCCTGACTTTTTTTAAACACCAATTCAAAATTTATGCCCTATTTGTATGCTAAGTCGCCATTTTTGGGGAAAGCTGAAGGAAGCATTACCAGGTTTCCGAAGAAAAGATTGTATATAGGCTATATAGCATGGACAGGGAATGTTTCTTTCAAGGCCCTTTCCTTTTTTCCTTTTTCAGGTCTTTTCGTTCGACAAACGATTCTTGAAACTCTCCATCTGGCTCTCCAGACCGGCCACCTGATCCACCGGCAATACAAAAGCAATACCCGTGCCCGGTTTTTCGAAATGGCCGGCTTCATATATAGCCTTCATGACCTCTTCGACTAAGTGTTCCTCTAACAGGAACATTACAGAATCTGTCTGTGCCTCAAGGGTCAGCCCGAAAAAGGTCTTAGCCTCGCGAATGCCCGTGCCGCGCCCCGGAATGATTGTAGCGCCCGTGGCGCCTGCCGCCTTTGCCGCATCCACGATACTATCGGTCACATCGGTCTTCACGGTCGCAATAATTACTTTGAATCTCATGTTATCCCTCCTTAGTGGACTTGCGACGTATCCCGGTCCACCACTGAGTAAACTGGGCATAACCCATTACTGTTATTATTGGGAAAAGACTTGCAAAGGCTATCAGTCCAAAACCGTCCAGGGCCGGGTTGCGTCCCGGTATGGTTGCCGAGAGACCCAGGCCTAAGGCCGCAACTAATGGAACTGTTACTGTGGATGTGGTTACCCCTCCGGAATCGTAAGCAAGGGGGATGATGGTTTTTGGCGCAAAGATAGTCTGCACAACTACTATCAGGTATCCGGCTGCAATATACAAAAAGAGGGGCGTTCCGGTAATGATCCGGAATGTCCCTAATGCAATCCCGATCGCTACCCCAAAGGCCACGACAAGCCGCAATCCCCATTGGCTGATACTGCCTCCGGAAGCTTGATTTGCTTTATAGGCAACAGCAATGAGCGCAGGTTCTGCAATGGTGGTGGCAAAACCGATCAAAGCGGCAAACACATAGACCCAGCCGTAAGCCCACCAGTCAGGGCCTTGGGGCACTATCTTTGTCCCGAAGACAAACTCCGGGGCAGAGAGTTGCTTGGCCATGATCTTTCCCAACGGAAAAAGGGCCTTCTCCAATCCCACAAGAAACAGCGTGAGCCCTATCAACACACAACCGAAGCCCACAAGCACCTGGAGTAAGTGCGGTATGGGCTGGCGCAGTATGATATACTGGAAACCCACGATAAGCGCCAAAACCGGAAAAACATCCCTGCAAGTGGCCATAAATGTCTGGGCAATTTCAAGCAACATATCTATCTACTACCTAAAGTGAGCGGTTCAAGGTTCAAAGGTTATAATCCATTGAAATCCATCATTTTACAGCACAATACCAAGATTAATCTTTTTCACCCATTGGGTGAAACATGCGTGTCGTCTCTACTGAGGTGTCATTCTTTTGATATCAGACAGTTAAGGTTCTTTAACCGTGAACCGTGAACCGTGAACCGTGAACGTTGAACCGCTTAACCTAAGGTACTAAGAGATTTTAACGCCGAAAACTATCATACCAAAGCCCAGAACAAAAATCATGGGAAACAGTGAGGCAAAAGCAATCATGCCAAAGCCGTCCACCAGGGGGTTACGGCCCCGAATAGAGGAAGCAAGGCCGACTCCCAGGGCGGTGACAAGGGGCACCGTCACAGTGGAAGTGGTGACTCCTCCGGAGTCATAGGCGATACCCACGATTTCCTTGGGGGCAATTAGAGTCATCAAAATGACAATCATATAGCCGGCGATAATCAGATAATGAACGGGCCAGCCGCGCAGGATACGTATTATACCAATAGCGATAGCCAGCCCGACAGAAACCGCCACCGTAAGTCGTAAGCCCAAAGCATAGGACGCCCGGGCGCTTTCGCCGGGTTCGATTATGTTACCCTGTGCCGCCACTTTTGCTGCCTCCTGGGTGATGGCAATCAGGGCGGGCTCGGCCACGGTGGTGGAAAACCCCAAGCCGAATCCGAATATCAACAACCAGAACAGACTTCCTTTTTGTGCAAAGGCAACGGCTAAGGCCTCACCGATAGGGAATAGGCCCATTTCCAGGCCATAGACAAACAGCATTAGACCGATTACCACTAAAACTGCCCCGATAAGTACCTCAAGGAGTTCAGGGAACGGCTGGCGAAGTATGGCAAGCTGAAAAAGGGTTATGACCATAATGACAGGCAATAGGTCGCGGCCGGCCTCTTTCAGCTTTCGAAATAACCTCCCGATGAGTGTGAGGATCAGATATCGACGTTCAGTCTTCCGGGGCATCAGTTACCTTCCTTTTTAAAACATCATATCTCATAACGGAATTCAGCGCAACAAAATGAGGCCAACCGGAGCAGGATGTATTTATATGAAGGGAAGGACTTTGGAGTGATGGCAATGAAATTGAGTTTTACATATGCAAGCATTTCGTATTGTAATACAATTGTAGGCCCAATGCAGTTAAATTCAAATTTTCCCTACCTTTTACGGCACTTAGATACCTGAGTACCGGGCTGACCTGAATGGTCCATCTTTCAATTGTCAATCTTCATTCCCCAACACCCTCCTGATGGCCTGGGCAAGGTCGCGCATTGCAAGCGGCTTCATGGCAAGTATTTTTATCCCCATCTCCCCAGCATTTTTTTCGGTGATCCGTTCGCTGAATCCGGTGCAAAGTATAATCGGGATACCGGGGCGAATTTTCATCATTGCCTTTGCCAACTTATCACCTGTCATGTTCGGCATGGTCATATCCGTGATGACAAGGTCAAATCCATCCGGGTCCGCCTTGAAAAGCCCCAAAGCCTCTATGCTACTCGTTCTTGTGATTACATTATATCCCAGATGCTCTAATATTTGTTTGCCTATGTCTACCAATGCCTGCTCGTCATCGATAAAAAGTATGCGCTCATTCCCGGTGGGAATCCCGATATAGGGGGACATAGCCATTGTTTTTGCCGGCTCCTTTGGGTATTCCATTCGGGGAAGGTATACGTGGAAGATGGCTCCCTGTCCGGGTTCGCTTTCAACGGTAATAGCACCACCATTACTCTTTATGATCCCGTGGACGACTGACAATCCCAATCCGGTTCCATGTCCCTTTTCCTTGGTTGTGAAGTAGGGATCAAAGATCCGTTTCATAACATCCGGGGTCATGCCAATGCCCGTATCACTAACCGTCAGCTTCAGGTAGGGGCCCGGAAGAATACCAAATTGTTCCATCCCTGGATCCTGATCTCCAAATTCAGCATTTTGAATTCCCACTTCCAGGACTCCCCCATTTTCCTGCATGGCATGGGCGGCATTGGTACAGAGATTCATCAAGACCTGATGGATCTGGGTAGGATCTGCCTCGACAGTTCCCAGGTCTTCCCGTATCTTTTGGCGGATCTCAATAGTAGTTGGTAAAGATGCCCTGAGCATTTTTATGGCCTCTTTGACAATGCTGTGTATCTGAACAGGAAAGCGTTCCGGTTTTGTTTGCCGGCTAAATGCAAGGATCTGAGACACAAGATCTCTTGCTCTATGACCGGCCTCCTGTATCTTCTCCAAGTGTTGTCTGATTTTACTCTCATCTTTAGCATCTAAAATGGCAAGCTCGGTATATCCAAGAATAGCTCCCAAAATATTGTTGAAGTCATGGGTAATTCCCCCTGCCAATGTCCCTATAGCCTCCATCTTCTGAGATTGTTGAAGCTGGACTTCCAATTGGCGCTGTTGTGAAATATCCCTAAGAACACCCACTACTCCCATTACTTTTCCCTCAGAATTGAAATTGGGCGAACAACTTGCCTTAAAAAGGCAAAGATCTCCATCCGTGTTCAACAGGGAAACGGTTGCATCTCCTATTGTTTCTTCGCTGTCCCTTATGCGTTCAAAGGTTCGAAAATACCCTTTTGCATCTTCCTTTCTTGCATAATCTACAAGATGTTTTCCTATTACCTCTTCTTTTTTATGGCCAAGAATTCTTTCCCACGCGGGATTGACATAGGTAAAGACTCCGTCCATATCCAGTGCGTAAACAATGTCAGGAGCATTTTCACTGAGAGCTTTAAACAGTCCTTCGCTTTCCGTCATGACTTCCTCTTCGTTCTTTCTTTTAGTGGTCTCTTTTTGAGACTTTTTTATACATTCCCAACCTCGCCGGTCATTATGGAGAAAGTTCTCTCGTCATCTGAATCAAAGACCTGTTTTGTATCCTTATGGGAAAGATTCATATTATATGAATATATTTATCAGCAATTATCGGGCCATTCCCTAATGAATTGATTTTATTCATTTTGTTTCCAAACCCAAACAAAAAATGCACAAAAAAATGTGCATCGTGCACATTTTTTTGTGCATTTGTATGAAACTCGACCCGCATATCCGAACTCAGCCGCAATGGGCAGGACCGGTTGTATGAGATTAACCCATCCCTACTATGAGAAAGGGATTTTTAAACCAGCTGGGGAAACCCTAACAAAGTTTCTTTTATGTAGTCGTGAGACCAATGATCTGTTCAGCCTCCAATACAGGGAGAGTGAAAGGTAAATGAGTTGCGATGAAAAAGTATTCAAAAATATTTCCCCAAACTCAGTTAAAACTTTCGAGGTCTGAAATTATGCTTTTTGCGTGTTTTGCCCACCCTCCTTAGCGGCCTACTGCGGAGGACGGGCGACTTTTCTTGCCTCGTTAAATGCCTTTGTTATTTTATTTAACCGGGGTGCGCCCTATTGAAACTAAATAGATATCAGTTCAGAAGGATCATATTCACGCCGTGCATTGGCTATCATATAGGCTTCGTCATCCCGCCGGATGTGCAGGCCCGGCAGGACGGATATATCCCAGAGTCTCTTCATCGCACGAATCTGTTCGGCAATGCCATCGAGATCCTTGTTTATGACCAAAGGCTGAATGGCCTTCATCTCCTTTCTTCTGCTGCCTGACATCCTGGTGCCGCGATTATAGACTAATGAGAGCAGCATGGTCTGGGCATCTGCGGGCAACTCCCGGATTCCCGGGTATGCCTCTCTCGTGCGGTGCGCAAATTCAGGAATCGCGGATGTGAAAAAAACCTGTTTGGCCGCTTCAAGAGGTATCCTGATATGTCGCACCGAGGATAAGGCATCTTCGGCCTGCTCTCCCTTTTTCCCGGCCACATTCACAAGCTCTTCCAACTCTACATCAGACAACCTGCCGCCCCAATCTCTTCTTATCTGCGCCTTTGAATTATAACCAAGGTCATATCCTACGCCGATAGTTATACCACTGGCTCCCCTGGGCCATATTGGTCGAGACAGACGATTTCTGTAATAACTCTCTGATGAAATTTCAAAATGCATTAGCTGATCCAGACCTTTCCTGGAAACAACCAGATTATGCTCGGGTTGCAGATCTGAAGGGCCGAGGACTTCATCAAGTAAGGACTCAATTCTGCTGAGCGTTACCGGCCCGACTATCCCATCATCTTCAAGACCCAGCCTCCTCTGGACAGACTTGACTCGTTCCATTGTCGTTTTTTTTCTCATCGATGTATCCCCTCCCGCAATTTACGATCCTTTACAATTGAACCAGATTTCTATTTCTTGATTTCTAAAATCCTCCAATATCCATGCTAAAATGCACAAAAAAATGTGCACATGCACATTTTTTTGTGCATTAGGAAAAAAACCGACGTAAGTTAAGACAGTTGTAAAAAGAGCAAACTGATCAAAATAACCCCTTATGATAACAGAAGAAAAATAGGGAATATGGGAAGATCATATGTTTTCAGAATTCTTCATTCAATTTGCCTAAAAGGGTGTTGCGATGTATTCCTAATATCTCTGCCGCCCTTTTTCTGTTTCCATCGACACTTTCAAGGACTTCGCAAACATATCTTTTCTTAAATTCACTGACGGCATCTTTGAGCTTCATGTCTTTAATTTTCTCGGTGCTTCTGGTGGGTGAAGATATGTCATGGAGTTGGATGACAGGTTTTTTCGCCACCGTTGATAGCCTTTCAATTAGATTCTCAAGCTCCCGCACATTGCCCGGCCAATCATACCGCATTAATGCATTCAGTGCCCTTTTTGAAAAGCTTTTAGGCGCTTTTCCCGTCTTTTTGGAATAAACCTCCAAAAAATGATTTACAAGCAAGGGAATATCACTCTTTCTGTCCACTAAGGGGGGCAGCTTTATTGGGAAGACATTCAGCCGGTAAAAAAGATCCTTACGAAATTCTCCTTGCGATATCAATTTGTTAAGGCTTCTATTAGAGGCCGCCACAAATCTGACATCCACCTTGAAGACCTTGTTACTGCCTACTCTTTCAAATTCCTTTTCCTGAATAGCCCTGAGTAGTTTTCCCTGCATATTTATGTCTAAGGTATTTATGTCATCTAAAAAGACGGTGCCTTTATTTGCGATTTCCAGTTTCCCAAGGGTGGTATGTATTGCGCCCGTAAAAGCGCCCTTATTATGCCCGAAGATTTCGCTCTCCATTACGGTTGAAGGTATGGCCGCACAATTGACAACCACAAAAGGCTGGTTTTTCCTGGCACTCCGGTTATGTAT
Source organism: Deltaproteobacteria bacterium (assembly GCA_019310785.1). Classification (GTDB taxonomy): domain Bacteria; phylum Desulfobacterota; class DSM-4660; order Desulfatiglandales; family Desulfatiglandaceae; genus JAIOSR01. The sequence continues at coordinate 4,389 of JAFDDR010000081.1, read as the reverse complement.
GGCCCTGGCAACCAGTTCCTTGCCCGTTCCGGTTTCCCCCTGGATAAGGACTGCGCCATCACCATCAGAAATGGTTGATATTAATTCAAAAATCGCCAGCATCTTCTTGTCTTTTCCAACCATCTTTTCAAATGGATTGAACCTTTCCAGTTCACTCCTTAGATAGTTTACTTCCTTTATGAGGCTGCGCTTTTCTAAGGCACGGTGGATGATAGTCAAAACATCATCAACGTCAAAAGGCTTGATCACATATTCATAAGCGCCCATTTTAATTGCCTTTACTGCTGTCTGAATCTCATTTACAGCCGTGACCATGATGATCTCCGTACTTGCGTCAACTTCCTTTAGTTTTTGCAACAGTTCAACACCGTCTATATCCGGCAGCAGGATGTCTAACAGAATCAAGTCAACGGGATTTTTAATAAAAATATCAACAGCTTGCTCCCCATTTTTGGCAAGTAGGACATTGTACTCGTCCTTTAAGACCATGTTAAAGGACTGGCGTACCCCACGTTCGTCATCAACAACAAGAATTGTAGTCTTTTTGTTCATATGGGCCCTCTCTAAAAGGAAACCGGTTGTCTGTCTTTACGATAAATACCACCACAAAACCCCTGTCCCGTCAACGAAAGTAACCAAAAAAATGCACAAAAAAATGTGCATAAACACACATATCCTTGCAGACTTCAAAAAACTGCTGCGAGTCGGTAAACATAACTCTTCACCAGGAGGCTGTCCGAGAATAGACTTCTACTGCGATCGGCTGCAAATTCTGATGGCTGCGTTGTCAAGCCCAAAACGCCCTCAACGTAGGCTACTGCTACGCTTAGGGTCGTTTTGATCTTGTCACCTAGCCCTCAAAACTTTCGCTCGATCTCGCTACGAAGCCATTCTCGGACAGCCTCCTATGATTTTCAGTTTTGAAATCTTGATGGACTCGTAAAAAGTTCATCAACAGGCCGAGAGCGGTTAAGCTCCGGCCTGGGAAAGGGGTGGAACCATTTGAATTCACTTCAAATGGCGGGGGAGGGGTAGCCCTCCTCCGCCGAGTAAAAAGGCGCGTAGCGACTTTTTACGAGGTTGTCAAATCTTGGGAACAATATATTTACTCTTAGCATGCAGAGTGGTAATAATAGAACAATTGTGAACAAATAAAGAAAGCTGTAACATTGTAGCCCTTTGTAAGATTAAGGTGCATTTTTCAAGGCGATGTGTAAATCTAATGCAAAAATGTGGCCAATTTTCAGGGTGCTGTGAGAAGTTGCCTTAGACCGCATGAAATCTAACAAATAGGATAGAGCGTGGAAAAGGAAACAAGTTGCGTAAACACAAAAACAATCTTTGAGTACGTGAGGGAACTTAACCACGGTGACTGTTCCGGACTTCTTGGTAAACTCAGCCCTGAGATTGACAATCTCCCCGATCCCGAAGCTTTTTTCAGGGACCCCAACAACTGGATCTCATGCACTGTAATTCGCAAACTATATGAAAGGGCCAGGTCCATCCTTAATGACAATATGGCTGCCTATAAAATGGCCGAGTCAGCAATAAAAAATTATTCGCTCGGCTATATACAGAAGGTATTTGTAAAGGCATTCTGGTCCCATATAAGAGCCCTGAAACATGCACAAAAGATAAATGACAAATTTAACCGGAGCAAGAGGGTTGAACTGGTAAAAGCCAGGGGGCACGAGGCCGTTGTGAGGTTACACTGGGACCCCGAAATGGATGTATCCAAAGATATGTGCCTGAACAATCAGGGCTATTATACCTATATGCCGCTTATCTGGGGGGGCAGGCCCCTGACCTGTAAAGAAACACGCTGTTATTTTGAAGGTGATCCCTATTGTGAATATCATCTGAAATGGCCTGCGAGGAACAGATTCCATGAGATTTTTTCACGGTTTTTTACATCAAAAGCCGTTCTGATGGAAACAATTGTGGAGATGGAGACAGATAAGCGGCTGATTGAGCAGAAGTACGAAGAGGTCAACAGTCTGAATGTTGAACTGAATCAAAAAATTAGACAACTCATGGCCTTGCAGGAAACTGGAAAGGCCATACTCTCGGTTCTGGACCTGGATCAGGTGCTGATCATTATTATGAATATTCTGTCCAACGTCTGTGAGATCAACCGTGCACTCATCATGATTGTGAATGAAGAGGGCAAATACCTCGAGTACTTACAGAGTATCGGTTTTAATGGCGCTGTCCCTGAAGAGATCAAGGACTACAGGATTCCTCTTAATCGCGTGAGTAACATCCTGGCAAGGGTTACCAGTACGGGACGTTCGGAATATATTCCGGAAATTGAAAGCTCAAGCCTTAAGAAAGAAAATGTTGTTCTGACTTACGGGAAACCCACATCCGCATATGTTGTTCCCCTGATTACTCGATCCAAGGTTATCGGGGTCATTGCCACGGATGCCGTTGATGTAAACGGTGTTCCCAAAGAAAGCCGTGAAATATTAGAGACCTTTGCACCCCAAATCGCTATTGCCATAGAAAACGCAAGGCTCTACAGCAGGTTGCAAGAACAGATGGAAGAACTCAAAAAATCACACGCCCTGTTGAGCAGGGCCGAGAAATTCTCCTTTTTGGGTAACTTAGCCGCAAGACTGGCACATGAAATAAAGAATCCCATGACCGCCATAGGGACGTTCCTGCAGATGTTACCCCGAAAATACGACGATGAAGAATTCAGGAAAAACTTCTATGACATTGCCATGGAGGAGACAACCAGGGTAAATGATCTGATCACTGAACTATTGGATCTTGTCAAGACAAAAAAGACCCATTTTGACTTCAATGACCTCCACGACCTGATCAATAGGATGGTCCTTCTTATTTCGCCGCAAAGCAATGCCAAAAAGATCGAAGTTGTCCATAAATTTGATCCCGAGATAGGACAAGCATGGCTGGATTCGGAGAAAATGAAACAGGTGATTCTCAATATCCTTTCCAATGCCGTGGAATTTACGCCTCAGGGAGGAAAGATCGAGGTAACTACAAAGAACCTGGTTGAAAGCGGAATACAAAAGGGTATTCGTATTGAGATCAAGGACAATGGAACAGGGATACCAAAATCAATAATTGACAAGATATTTGACCCCTATTTCAGCACCAAACATAAAAGCAATGTTCATAACGGGACAGGGCTCGGGCTGTCTATTGCCTACCAAAACATGAAGGACCATGGCGGGAGCATAGAGGTAAAAAGTGAGGCCAAACAGGGGACCACATTTATTCTTTGGCTGCCTTCCGATCCTTCTCGGCTTCCTGAGGATATGGGTGATTGAAAGCTCATATTCTTTGATGTCTCGAGACCTTTGAAAAATGCTCAATTTTGTTCAAGTTCAAGGAAGGCGAAAATTTTAACCACAGGAATACATTGAGTATTTCGAGGATTAGAATTTGAGAATGACGCAGAAATTGGGCGAAAGAGGGCGTTTTGCAAAGGTCTCATCTCATGGCCTTGCCAGATACCGATACACCATTCGGGCCAACTCTTCAAACACCCTCTCCTCCGGAATCTTGCTACCATGGATAATCAGGTGATGGATCATCTCTTCCACGCAGTTCGTAATCAGGAAAATGGCGGCATCCGTGTCTTTAACATCGATCTGATGCGAATATTGATCAAAGATTTGCCTGATCAGGGAATCGGCCCTCCCTTCCTCCATGATTGAGAGTCCCCGAATCTTGGGATCCCGAATAGACTGGACCAGCATCTGTTTATGGAGGCCCTTTTCATGATCATGCCTTTTTTTGGCCACCAGGATCAGGCTGCGCACCACTTCCTCAAGGTTTGAGGAGCCCTGTTTCAACTCCCGAATGTTGGCAATCAACTCGCCGAAGATGTCCTCGGAATACTGCCTGATAACCTCTAAGAACACATCCCGCTTGTCCTTGAAATAGGAATAGAAGGTGCCCACCGAGACCCCGGCCTCCCCGGCGATCCGGTTCGCAGTAACGGCCTCATAGTCCTCGCAATTCAGCAGCTTGCGTGCCGCCGTGATTATTCTTGCTTTTTTTTCCTTTCCCCTTTGCTGAACCGGTTCTCTCACAATGTTTTTCTGTCTCTTCGTCAAGGCGGCCTCCTGTTTTTTTGCCGTCATGTTCTCCCTTGCAGCCCTGAAAGTCAATATAAAAATATGAATGTGACGTCATATTTTTAGCTTGACAACCTGAACATGAGTTCATATTATGTTTTTGGTTGGGAGTTAGCAAAATTAACTGTTCGCAATAACCTGTTAAAATGAAGCTCCTCGCAGTAGAGCTGCGAGGTATCAAAAGGAATTTTCATTTAACCCCGATGCAGAGCATCGAGGAATTCTTTTGATTAAAAACCGACGTATAACCCGAAGGAGGTTTTCAAAAATGGCTCAT
>JAFDDR010000281.1 GCA_019310785.1 Deltaproteobacteria bacterium | reverse complement strand
GACGGTTACTTAGCTGCCTGTGAGATACAGAAAGGCAGGGTGAACCTTGATGACACAGGCATTACCAAAGAAGAAATTATCGCACGCAACCCGGTTGATGCCATAACGGGACAGCCCATTACCGCCGAGCAGATCAGGGAACTTTACGAAAAAACTAAATACGAGGACCGGATACTCCTGCCGGACCGCGTTATTGCCATGTGCGGGGACCTGTTCAACTATTTTCTTGAGACTGGCGGCCCGGAACAGAAAACCATCATCTTCTGTGCCCGTGATCGTCATGCCGATGACGTGGCCGTGACCATGAACAACCTGTATGCCGAATGGTGCGATAAAAACGGGAAAGAGCGATTAGACTATTACGCATTTAAATGCACCGCGGCAAGCAGCGGCAACGACCAGTTGCCCGACCTGCGCGGCTCATCCCGCAGCCATTTTATTGCCACCACGGTGGAACTGCTGACCACGGGCGTGGATGTCCCCTGTGTGCGCAACATCGTCTTTTTCAAATACCTCAAATCCCCTATCAGTTTTTACCAGATGGTCGGCAGGGGTACGAGAATAGACGCCCCAACCGGCAAGCTAATGTTCCGGGTCTATGACTATACCGATGCCACGCGCCTTTTCGGTGAGGAATTTATCTCCCGCCCGCCGAGACCGGGCACGGGCGATGGCCCGGGCCTTGAGCCCCCTCCGCCTGAACCGGTCTTCAGAGTGGAAGGCTTTGACGTCCACATCACAGATGCAGGACGCTATATTGTAGCAGATGTAGATGGCAGGGCCATGCCGATACCTGTTGAGGAATACAAGGCCCGCCTGGCAGCCCGCCTTGTGGAAGAGGCTAAAAACCTTGATGAATTCAGGAATATATGGGTTGACCCCCAGATTCGCCATAGCATGGTCGGCAACCTTGTTACGTCCGGATATTCGCCCAATGTGGTGCGGATGGTCGAGCAGATGGAAGAATTCGACCTTTATGATGTCTTAGCCGAATTAGGCTGGGGCATGAGGCCCCGCACCCGCCGTGATCGAACCATGGCGTTCACCTACAAACATGAGGACTGGATCAATGATTTCCCGGATAGCGCAGCCGCCGCTATCAAGGCTATTGCAGGCCAGTTTGAACTTGGAGGGACCGAGGGCCTGGAAAATCCGCAGATATTCCAAATACCGGCAGTAATCGCAGCAGGCGGACTCGCCGCACTTCAGGAAGCAGGAAAACCGGCAGAGCTAATCCGGGAAACCAAAGTCAGGATGTTTGCGGCATGAAAATTATCGGTAACATTCCTCGCAGAAAAGTAAATAATTGGACTCTTCCTGATGGATGGAAGCTTGTCAGCCTGAGTGATGTCTGTGAGATAATTTCGGGTCAGTCTCCACCAAGTTCAACCTATCGCAAGACACAGGAAGGTTTACCTTTTTTCCAAGGTAAGGCCGATTTCGGATTAATCCATCCAATTCCATCTGTTTGGTGTGTTGAACCTAAAAAAATCTCAGAACCAGGTGATATACTGATTTCTGTGAGAGCACCCGTAGGACCAACGAATATTGCCGTTGTCAAGTGTTGTATTGGCCGGGGATTGGCAGCAATTCGGTGTTCTGAAGAAGTTGAGCGCGACTTCGTTCTTTCTGCTTTGAGGCTGTTTGAGCAAGAACTTGTACAACAAGGTACAGGTAGCACGTTTGATGCAATAAACCGTGATCAATTAGAAAGATTCGAAATCCCCCTCCCCCCTCTTTCCGAACAAAAACGTATCGCGGCCATTTTGCGCGAGCGCATGGACGCCGTGGAACATGCCCGAAAATCTGCTGAAGAGCAGCTTGAGGCGGCCACTGCTCTAACCGATGCTTATCTTCGTGAGATTTTTGAAAGCAAGGAAGCTAAAGGATGGCCAAGAAAAGTTTTTGGTGAAATTGCAGTAATTACATCCAAGCAGGTAGATCCAAAATTACCGGAATATAAAGACCTTCCGCATGTTAATGGTGAAAATGTTGAAAGCGGAACATGCAGGTTGCTTTATCTCAATACTGCTGCCGAAGATGGTATGATTAGCGGTAAGTACCTTTTTGAACCTGGGGTTGTGCTTTACAACAAATTGAGGCCATATCTTCGGAAAGTGTTTTATGCAGATTTTAAAGGTCTTTGCAGCGCTGATATGTATCCTATAAACGTTTCAAGAGACCATATAATTCCTGAATTTACCTCACTGATGCTTCTTTCTGAACAGTTTACGGAATACGCGAATAAACTTTCTGATCGAGCGAGAATGCCAAAACTCAATAGACACCAGTTGTTTGCATGGGAAGCACCTTGTCCCTCAATTGAGAAACAGCAAGAAATCGTCAGTGATTTTCGTAAAAAAGCGGAGAAAACCGTAAATTTTATTTCAAGCATAAAGGCCCAATTTTCTACCATTAACGCACTTCCCGGTGCATTATTGCGGCAGGCGTTTCGGGGTGAACTATAAACCATGATAGAAAACGCTCCGCATTGAGGAGCGAATTGTCATGGACTCATTATCACTTCCTTCTCAAGCTTAAAGAGAAAAAGGCCCACATCTGTTATATGAATGAGGCCATTGACTCAGGTTGGTCCACCCGGCAACTGGAACATCAAAGCGATTCCTTCCACAATGTAAATATTGCTTTTCTATGAAATAATGCTTGCTTTTTATAAAATAGTGATTTATGAATATCAATTATATTTATTTAAGCTACGGGTTTATAAAACTTCATGTCCCTTTCTCGGCTTGATTCTTTTCTTCAGAAGGTTTACGAGGCCACGGGCTTTCGCTACCAAAATGAGCTCGCTTCCGCACTCGGAATCAACCCGTCCTGCATTACCCAGGCCCGAAAAAATGACTCAATCCCGGCTAAGTGGATTTTGCTGCTTTACCGAAAATACGGTCTAAATCCCGGTTGGCTTGAAGAGGGCGTCGGCCCCATTTTTATTAAATCAACTGATACAGATGGAGCTGAATTTAGACAGATTCCCAAAGTTAAAGCCAGGCTGTGTGCAGGCGATGGTTCTTTTGAAGTTGGCTCTGAAATCGAAGGATATTACTCTTTTAGAACGGACTGGCTGTCAAAAAAAGGA
>JAFDDR010000280.1 GCA_019310785.1 Deltaproteobacteria bacterium | reverse complement strand
TTAGGATATCCGTTACTGATACAGGAGTCGGCATGGATAAGACGACTCAAGAAATGATATTTGACCCCTTCTTCACCACCAAGGAAATGGGCAGAGGAATAGGGTTAGGATTGGCCTCCGCTTATGGTATCATAAAGAATCATGACGGTATCATCAATGTTGATAGTGAGGAGGGTGAAGGTACAACGTTCAACATTTATCTGCCCGCCACTGAAAAAGAAACAATACGAAAAGAGCACCTGCCTGAAAAAATGCTAAAAGGGGCAGAAACAGTTCTTCTTGTAGATGATGAGGATATGATTCTCGATGCGTGTGAGCAGTTATTGAAGGAAATGGGGTATAAGGTCTTAATGGCAAAGGGTGGAAAAGACGCATTAAAAATTTATAAAAAAAACAGGGATGAGATCGATATGGTCATCCTGGACATGATTATGCCCGACATGGGAGGCGGAGAAACCTATGACAGGCTAAAGGAGATCGACCCGAAAGTGAAGGTGCTTCTTGCCAGCGGTTACAGCATAGACGGACAGGCTTCAGAGATATTGGATCGGGGTTGTAATGGATTTATTCATAAACCATTCCAAATGGAAAACCTTTCTCGGGAAATCAGAGAAGTTTTGGACAAGATGAAGGGGGAAGTCGAATGATGAGCGCGGAGGGCTTCCCGATTGGGCCCAGGCTCCATGTGGAGCCTGCAAACAGCGAAGCTAAAAAAGGAATTGAGAAATGATTATTTTTTGTGAAGAATGCGGTGCAAAAAACAACCTGGAGTCCGGGACATTATCGTCAACAGTTCAAAAGGCGGGAAGTCTGAAGTGCCACAATTGCGGCGATACGCTTGTCATAAGCCCGGTCCGGGATTTTCCATCCCAGCTCGAATTGAGATTCAAGGATCAGGCCATACAAGTAAACAAAAAGCGTTCCATAGTAACCATGGGAAGAGATCCGGAGAACGACATTGTGATAAAAAACAGGCTTGTTTCTCGGTCACACGCCGTCATACTCTGCCGTAAGGACAGATTTGTACTGATTGACGAGAGCAAAAACGGCACCTATATCCGTATCCAGGGGGAAAAAGATACTGCCGTCGATCGAGATATGGAATTCCAATTGTCCGGGCAGGGAATTATCAGCCCAGGCCAAAAGGTCGTTCCCAATTCACGAAACATTATTCAATTCTCCATCCGTAAAGGCAATTGAGGGTGGATCCCTTTTTATAAAAATTTGCCTTGACCGCCCCCCCTACAGATTGTAAATTCGGCGCAATATCAGACTTTGCTGTCCAACAAAAATTCTTCCCTCCCGCACAGCGGGACATTAAGGGCTGAGTTTCCAAGTCGTTCAAGCAGGAGGTATCCATGTCAGACAATAAGTTTTATAGACTGGGCTGTGACATCGGCGGCACCTTTACAGATTTTGTTCTTCTCAATGATGAGACAGGAGAAATGCAGATCAATAAATGTCTGACCACGCCAAGCGATCCTTCGGATGCAGTAGAACAGGGGATAAGGGAATTGGAGGGGAAAACCCCCGACATTGTCGGAAAACTGGATGAAGTGATCCACGGCACAACATTGGTCATAAATTCGATCATTGAGCGAAAAGGGGCGAATACAGGGCTCATCACCACACGGGGTTTCAGGGACGTCCTGGAACTCGGCAGGGAGATCCGCTACGCTCCCTATGACATATTCGCTGAATTCCCGAAGCCGCTCGTGCCCAGACGCTTTCGCCTGGAGGTAAACGAGAGGATTCGGAGCGACGGAACGGTACTCAAGGCCCTCGACCCCGAAGAGGCACGGAAGGTTGTCACTCAATTGCTTGAAATGGGTGTGGAATCCATTTCCGTGTGTCTCCTGAACTCCTTTGAAAACCCTGCCCATGAGCTTATGATCAAGGAAATCATTCAGGAAACGGCGCCGGATATTTCTGTTTCCATCTCCTACGACGTCCTTCCGCAGATAAGGGAATACGAACGCACAAGCACCACGGTCACCAATGCCTATGTCAAGCCCCTGACCGGAAGATACCTCAAAAGACTCTCCAACAGGCTGGAAGACATGGGATTCGGCGGAAAACTCTTCATCATGCTTTCAAGCGGCGGCATCACATCTGTGGAAACGGCGGCGGAGTTTCCGGTCCGGATCATAGAATCGGGCCCGACAGCCGCCGTTATCTCCGGTCAGTATTACGGAAAACTCTTTGATATCCCCGAGATGTTCTGTTTCGACATGGGTGGAACGACGGCAAAGTCGTGTTTGATCCAGGGCGGCGTGGCAGGAGTCGTCCCCACGTTCGAGGTGGGCCGTGTTCAGAGGTTCATGAAAGGCAGCGGCCTGACGATCCAGGTGCCCGTCGTGGACCTGATGGAGATCGGGGCCGGAGGCGGCAGCATAGCCAAGGTCAGCAAGATGGGAACCCTTCAGGTCGGACCGGAAAGCTCGGGCGCCGATCCCGGCCCCATATGCTATGCCAGAGGCGGTACCGGGCCCGGTGTCACGGATGCCGATCTTCTCCTGGGTTATCTGGACGAAAATTATTTTCTGGGCGGAGAAATGAAGCTGGACAAGGATGCCGCGAGGCGCGGGGTTGAGGAACAGATTGCCGGGCCCCTTGGGGTTACCTTCATACAGGCAATATGGGGTATCCACGACCTCATCAATGAAACCATGGCGGCGGCAGCCAAGACCCATATTGCCGAAAAGGGCGGAAATCCGAAAGTCGTTACAGTAGCCGCCTTTGGGGGTGCGGGCCCGGTGCACGCCTATGGCCTGGCGAAAAAATTAGGCTCGCCCAGGTTGATCGTCCCGCCTAATGCGGGCGTGGGCTCCGCCTTGGGCTTTTTTACGGCCCCAAGGGCGTTTGACCTCGTCAGGAGTCATAAGGTCTCTCTTAAGGATGCCGATTTTAGTGAATTAGAACAGATTTTTAAGGACATGGAGGCAGAGGGCGCCAGGACCCTTCAAAAATCCGGCAAAACGGAAAATATCACCTTTAAACGATCCATAGACATGCGTTTTGTGGGGCAGGGTTCCGAGACAAATGTTCCCATTGCCTCAAGCGATTTCACCGCAATAAAAAAAGAAGAAGTGCGAAGCACGTTTGATGGGATATA
>JAFDDR010000080.1 GCA_019310785.1 Deltaproteobacteria bacterium | reverse complement strand
TTTTTGTGGCGGTAAATAACCTTGTTAACGGATTTCTTGATGGTTTCTCTGTAAGGCACCTTCACCGGGCTCAGGTTTGCCTCCACGCCGAATTTGCGATTCAGCTTTTCGCATGTGGCTTCTAAGTGTATCTGGCCCCTGCCGGACAGGACAATTTCGGATGTGGCCTGGTCCCGCTCCAGCCTGAGGGAGGGGTCTTCTTCAAGCAGTTTGCCCAAAGAGGTAAAAACCTTGTCCTCACTACCCTTTACTTTTGCCCCGACCGCATAGGATATGGCTGAGGGGAGCGGTTTGGCAGGTTCGTAAATGACGGGATCATTTCCCGAGCAAAGGGTGTCTCCTGTGGCCGTTTCCTTTAATTTAGCAACGGCCACTATGTCACCGGGGCCCGCCGTCTCCACGGACGTCTGCTTCTTCCCTTCCATGATAAGAAGCTGCCCGAATTTTTCCTTGGCCTCCTTGTTGGCGTTATAAAGGGTTGAATCCGATTTAATAGTGCCTGAAAAGACCCTTAACAAGGTCAGCTTGCCCGCAAAGGGGTCCGCGACGCTCTTAAAGACAAGCGCTGAAAAAGGCGCGTCCTCTGAGGCCGGCCTTTCCACCACGTCTTCACTGCCGGGTCTGGTACCTTTCCTGGACTCCATTTCAAGGGGAGAAGGGAAAGCCTGGACGATCAGGTCCATCAACTGGAAAACGCCCATATTCAAGACAGCAGAGCCGCAGAGAATGGGGAACACCATCCCGGATTTGATGCCCTGCATAAGTGTTTCTTCGATCTCGGCAACGGAAAGCTCTGCTCCTTCTAAATATTTTTCCATGAGCTCGTCGTTGACTTCGACGATGTTCTCAATCATTTTTTCGCGCCACTCGCTGACAACATCCTCCATATCAGCGGGGATCTCGGCGGTCTCGAATTTACCGCTTCCGTCTCTGCCGTAAAGGTATGCCTTCATTTTTATCAGGTCCACGATTCCCGTAAATTTGTCCTCCGCTCCAATGGGAAGAAATAAGGGCGTGGGCTTTATCTCGAAAGTCTTGGCAGTCTCTTCAACGACTTTGAAAAAATCCGACCTTTCCCTGTCAATCTTGTTGATGAAGATCATTTTGGGGAGATGTTGCTCTTCCGCAAAAGCCCAGACCTTTTCCGTCCCCACCTTTACCCCTGATGTAGCGTCAATGACCACAACCACACCGTCTGCAGCCTGAAGTGAACATTTGGTATCGGAAAGAAAATTGTCGTCCCCAGGCGTGTCTATGAGGTTTATAACGTGTTTTTTCCAGTCTAAGTGGTGAAAGGCAGTGCTGATGGTAATTTTTCTCTTTATTTCTTCCGGTTCAAAATCGAGGTTTGAGGTACCATCGTCCACTCTACCAAGCCTTGTGGTAGCCTTGCCGCAAAATAGCATTGCTTCTGCCAAGGAAGTCTTCCCAGAGCCCCCGTGGGCCACAAGAGCGACATTTCTCAACTGTTCGGCTTTTTTTTCCATACTTTAACCCTTTCCTGTGCGAAGTTTTGTGTTGATATAACTATTGGAAAATCCAGGATATTAAAATCCAACATTCTCAAGTGAACTGCTGGAAGCATTAATGATTTTCCTGTGGTTTAAAGGTGAGGTAAATATTAAACCAAAAAAAATAACTACATCAACAAACAAATCAAAGTCAAGACAAGAATGTTCAAGGACATTTTTTAATTGCCAATTCTTATAAAAATGGTAAACTAATAAATTTTCAAGGAAAAATTGGGGAAGATGGGTATCGGGCCAGCGCGTTGTGTCACTTTACGATTATATAGAGACATTTATCAGCTACTTGAAGGACCAGAAGGGGTATTCCCCGCATACGATCAGAAGTTACCATATTGACCTTAAGCAGTTTTCGGAATTTTTAGATTCAAGAAATAAATCTTCACGGAAGGGAGAAACCGGTCTTGAGATAGAGGCGATAGAAGCCACGGCCATCAGGGCATATTTGGGTAGCCTTTACGGACGTTTGACGCGCACGACCATTGCCCGCAAACTTTCAGCGGTTCGCTCTTTTTTGCTTTTCCTGGAAAGAAGAGGTCTGATTCAGTCAAATCCTGCGGCCGATATTGCAACTCCCAAGCTGGAAAAATATATCCCCGTCTATCTCCCCGTAGATGACGTTTTCAGGCTCCTTGAAAGACCTGATCGAGAGAAACCTTTAGGGCTGAGGGACCTGGCAATTTTAGAAGTTCTATATTCCTGCGGTATCCGCGTAAGCGAACTCGAGGCCCTGAACATATCCGGTATTGATTTTGAAGAGCGTCTGGTAAGGGTAATAGGCAAGGGAAATAAGGAACGTATCGTGCCCATTGGCAGAATTGCGCTTAAGGCTGTTAGAAACTATCTGGATGCGGTTCAATATCTCAGGAAAAAGGTCGGGGATGTTTCCAGGGACGGGCCTCTTTTTATCAATTCTCGCGGGGGCCGTCTCTCTGTGAGAAGCATCGGAGAAGCATCGGCAGGATCATCAAACGCTATGCCATAGAGAGCGGGTTGACCTCCGAAATCAGCCCGCATTCCATGAGGCATACTTTTGCCACGCATCTTCTGGATGGGGGTGCTGATCTTCGATCGGTGCAGGAGCTGTTGGGACATGCAAGCCTTTCCTCTACGCAGAAGTACACGCATGTGAGCCTTGACAGGCTCATGGAGGTTTATGATAAGGCACATCCGAGGAGTAAGTGAAGAGAAGGGACGGGACAAAACAAAATTAAGGATAGAAATAATATGCACCAGGATACTTTCAAGAAAATACGGGCCACCACGGTTCTTTCGGTCAGGAAAAACGGCAGGGCCGTTATGGCAGGCGACGGGCAGGTGAGTCTCGGCGACACAATTATGAAGCAAAAAGCCAAAAAGGTCCGCTACATGTATGAAGACAAGGTATTAGTCGGATTTGCAGGCGCAGCGGCCGACGCCTTTAACCTCTTCGAACGGTTGGAAGGGAAGTTGGAAACCTATAATGGGAACCTCATCAAAGCCGCGGTTGAATTGGCCAAGGATTGGAGAACCGACAAGATCCTTCGAAGGCTGGAAGCGCTGCTCCTTACCATGGATAAAGAGCACACTCTCATCATCTCCGGCACCGGGGACGTTATAGAACCGGACGAATCAGTGGCCGCAATAGGATCAGGAGGCTCCTTTGCATTAGCCGCGGCGCGGGCCTTGGTGGATCATTCCGACTTAGATGCCACGGCCATTGCCCTTGAAGCAATGAAAATCGCCGCTTCTATCTGCGTTTATACAAACAATGAAGTGGTCATACATGAACTCGAAAAGGGGGTAGAAGTTTAGCATGAAAGAGACTGAAGTAGAAAAAGACTTTTTTAACAAAGTTTTGACACCGAAAGAAATAGTCTGTGAGTTGGACAAGTATATCATCGGACAGGACGAGGCCAAGCGTTCAGTGGCCATTGCCCTGAGGAACAGATGGCGCCGGCAGCAGGTTCCCCCGGACCTGAGGGATGAGATCGCTCCCAAAAACATCATCATGATCGGACCCACGGGGGTCGGAAAAACAGAGATTGCCAGGCGCCTGGCCCGGCTCGCCAACTCGCCTTTCTCAAAGGTGGAGGCAACCAAATTCACCGAGGTGGGATACGTGGGGCGGGATGTGGAATCCATGATCAGAGACCTCACCGAATTGGCCGTGAGCATGGCCAAGAAAAAGGAAGAGGAGGGCGTAAAAACCAGGGCCCGTGAACTGGCCGAGGAAAGACTCCTTGACCTGCTTCTCCCGAAAAAGAAGGAGGAGATTCGAGAGGAAGAAGAAGGTGAAAAGGAAAAAAGATTAGAAGTAGTCAAAGTGGATAAGTCAGAGAGCCGTTCCACCCGTGAAAAGCTCAGGCGCATGTTGAGAGACGGGAAGCTGGACGAGCGCTTTATAGAACTTGAAGTGACCGACGCAAATATCCCCATGGTAGAGATATTTTCCAGCGCGGGCATGGAGGAAATGGAATTTAATATCAAAGAGGTCTTTGGGAACATGTTCCCGGCCAAGAAAAAAAAGAGGCGGGCAAAAGTCCCGGAGGCACTGGAGATCCTCTTTGAAGAGGAGTCCCAGAAGCTCGTTGATATGGATAAGGTTATTGAACAGGCGATCCGTCTCACGGAACAGAACGGGATTATATTCTTAGATGAACTGGATAAGGTCGCGGGCGCTGAATCCTCTCATGGGCCGGATGTGTCCCGCGAGGGAGTGCAGAGAGACCTCCTGCCCATCGTTGAGGGTTCCACGGTTATCACCAAATACGGGATGGTAAAGACGGACCATATCCTTTTTATTGCGGCAGGCGCTTTCAACGTGAGCAAACCCTCGGATCTTTTACCGGAACTTCAGGGAAGATTTCCCATCAGGGTAGAGCTTGATTCCCTGTCCATGGAGGACTTTGTGCGGATCCTCACTGAGCCCAAGAATGCATTGATAACCCAATACAGGGCCCTGCTTGCCACCGAAGAGATCGAACTGGTTTTTGAGGAATCGGCAGTCAGGGAGATTGCCGGCATGGCCAGCATGGTAAACGAACGTATGGAGAATATCGGGGCGCGTCGTCTCCATACGGTTATGGAAAAGCTGCTGGAGCAGATATCCTTCGATGCCCCGGATATGACCGAAAAAAAGATAAGCATCACCAAGGCATATGTGGCGGAAAAGCTGGAAGACATTTTGGAGGATGAAAACCTGAGCAGGTATATCCTGTAGTAGAAATCCTGGCCCAGATGACCAGGCTCTGGCTGTCCCCAGAGGTGATTTGCTTTGTTGGAATTTCATTAACTTATTGAAATTACAAATATCAAATCCCAAATATCAAACAAATCCCAATGACCAAAATTCGAAAAACCAAACGATGTCTTGTCCTGGAAGGTTTTGGCCATTGGATATTGGAATTTGAAATTTATTTGTAATTTGGTGCTTGGAATTTGTATTTTTAGACACAAAACTCTAAGGCAGAGCGGTCTATCTCTGACCTGGCCCATCGAAAATCCCGTTACGCGGGGGAGGGCGAGTTTTCAATGAAAGGCGTTAATAATTAAGGACAGGTTTCCCAACATGGCGAATAATCAAACAGATACGGCAACGGTCCTGATAGAGGCACTTCCATACATACAGAGGTTTACCGGGGCGACTATTGTTGTGAAATTCGGCGGCCATGCCATGGTGGACGAAGGGCTAAAGGAAAATTTTGCCTTAGATATCATCTTGATGAAGTACGTCGGGTTAAATCCCATTGTAATACATGGTGGTGGTCCCCAGATAGGAGATCTATTGAAAAGGCTTGCCATTGATTCGGAATTTGTAGACGGCATGCGGGTCACCGACAAACAAACCATGGATGTGGTAGAGATGGTACTGGTGGGCAAGGTAAACAAGGAGATTGTGAGCCTTATTAACCGGAACGGCGGGCGTGCAGTCGGTTTGTCCGGAAAGGACGGGCGGCTTATCACGGCCCGGAAGATGAAATATCTGAAAAATAAAGGAGCGGACCAGCCCCCCGAAATCATCGATATAGGCATGGTTGGAGAGATTGTTTCTATTGATAATCATATCCTCATGAGCCTCCTTGAAAGTGACTTTATTCCGGTTATAGCACCGGTCGGTGCGGGCAAAGAGGGCGAAACCTATAATATCAATGCCGACCTTGTGGCCGGCCATATTGCCTCTTCTCTCAGTGCCCGAAAACTTATCCTCCTTACTGACACGGAAGGTGTGCTTGACCATAAAGGAAAACTGCTGTCAACACTCAGGCATGACGAGGTGGGTCAGTTGATCAATGACGGCACCATAAAGGGAGGCATGGTGCCAAAGGTAAACTGCTGTCTGGAGGCACTTAAAAGCGGCGTCAAAAAGGCCCATATTATAGACGGTCGAAAGGATCATGCCATCCTGCTGGAGATCTTTACGCGAATGGGGGTGAGCACGGAAATAGTTCCTTAGTGTCCATATAGGAGGCTGTCCGAGAATGGCTTCGTAGCGAGATCGAGCGAAAGTTTTGAGGGCAAGGCGACAAGGCCAAAACGGCCGTAAGCGTAGCAGTAGCCTACGTTGAGGACGTTTTGGGCTTGACAACGCAGCCATCAGAATTTGCAGCCGATCGCAGTAGAAGTCTATTCTCGGACAGCCTCCAATAAATGGCCCTTTTCCGCAATCCCCCGCCTGCTTCGGGACAGGTCGGCGTCAATCGGCAGGGTTGGTTGTTCCCGCCCTTTAGGGGCGGGACGCCCTATATTGATCTTGCGAAAAATTGCTCATTTCTTAATTGGACACAACTCACCATAACGCTCTCCCGACAGGGGAGAGTGAATTAATGGTATGAAATCATTCAAAAATCTCCCTCCCCCTTGACGGGGGAGGGTTGGGGTGGGGGTGAGAAGCCCCGATTCATTGAGATATTAAGCAATTATTTTTGATAAGGGATGATAATATGAGCACAACCATTGAATCTGCGGATAAGTACATGTTTCAGACATACGGCCGTTTTCCCGTAACATTGGTGCGGGGAGAAGGATGCCGGGTCTGGGATGAGAAAGGAAAGGAATACATTGACTTTGTGGGCGGCATTGCCGTCTGTGCCCTGGGACACAGCTCACCCATTGTTACCAGGGCGCTCGAAGAACAGTCCAGAAAACTGGTTCATGTTTCAAACCTTTATTATACCCTGCCCCAGATCGATCTGGCTAAGCTTTTAGTGGAGAATTCCTTTGCGGACAGGGTGTTTTTCTGTAACAGCGGGGCCGAAGCCAACGAGGCGGCCATCAAATTAGCACGGCGTTATGCAAATGAGGTATACGGTACTGGCAAGCATTTGATCATCTCCATGGATAATTCCTTTCACGGCCGTACCATGGCCACGCTGTCGGCCACGGGCCAGGTCAAGATCCAGGCCGGATACGACCCCCTGTTGGACGGGTTCAAGTTCGTGCCTTTTAATGACCTGAATCGCCTGGAACAGGCATTAGATAATTCGGTCTGTGCAGTAATCCTTGAACCCATACAGGGGGAAGGGGGCGTTGTCTGTCCGGATCCCGATTATTTAAAAGGGGTCAGGAAGCTGTGCACCGAACGCAAGACGGCCCTCATCTTTGACGAGGTACAGGTGGGAATGGGACGCACGGGCAGGCTTTTCTGTCACGAGCATTATGGGGTTACACCCGACATTATGACACTTGCCAAGGCCCTTGGTAACGGTCTTCCCATCGGCGCCATGCTCTCAACAGAGGAGTTTAGCCGGGCATTTGGTCCCGGAAGTCATGCCACTACCTTTGGCGGCACACCCTTAGTGACGGCGGTATCGACTGCCGTACTTAGAAGCATTCTCGAGGACGGTCTGCTTGAGCACTGCACGAGCGTTGGCAATTACTTCAAAGAGAGGCTTTTAGAGCTTGGCCGAAAACACAGCCTTATCAAAGAAGTGAGGGGTATGGGCCTTATTCTCGGGGTTGAGCTGGATAGGCCCGGCGCGCCGGTCGTTACGGCATGTCAAGAGGAAGGGTTTTTAATTGTCTGCGCGCATGAAAATGTGCTCCGGTTTGTCCCCCCCCTTATTGTAGAGAAGGATGAGATTGACAGGCTGATTGAGACCCTTGACAGGATACTTAATGGATTGATGATTGACGATTGATGAATTCTTTAAAAATCCAAATCCATTTGGCTATTGTGCCTTGCGGCTATATCAAAATCGAAGATTGAAATGGAATGACCCATGAAAAGAGACCTTCTGACAATACGGAATATGACAAAGGACGAAATCCTGGCCCTTATAGACAGGGCATTGGAGATAAAAAAGGCCGGCAGGACCGCAAAAAGGCCATTTGCCGGCCATGCCCTTGGCCTCATGTTTGACAAGGCATCCACGAGGACCAGGATCTCCTTTGAAACAGCCATGTTCCGGCTCGGGGGGCAGACACTCTTCTTGAGCAGGGGAGATACCCAGTTGTCCAGGAATGAGCCCATCAGAGACACGGCCCGGGTCCTGGCCCGTTACTTGGATGTCATTGCAATCAGGACTTTCTCTCAGGACTTTGTTGAAAAAATGGCGCAGTGGGCTGAAATACCTGTCATCAACGCCCTGACCGACCAGTACCATCCCTGCCAGATCCTAAGCGATATTGTGACCGTTAAGGAAAAACGGGGTAGCCTGGACAATCTGAAAGTGGCATGGATAGGGGATGGAAACAACGTGGCCCATTCCTGGATAAATGCCGCCGGTGTCCTTGGATTTGAACTGGCACTCGCCTGTCCCCCGGACTATCATCCGAGTCCCGATGTGCTTAAAGGGTCTGAAAAAAACATCAAACTCGTGGAAGACCCTGCCGATGCTGCCAGAGGTGCCGACGTGATCAATACGGACGTGTGGACCAGCATGGGTCAGGATGCGGAGAGGGATAAGAGGCTAAGGGATTTTAAGGGCTTTCAGCTAAACCGGTCCTTACTGGAACTCTGCAAACCGGATGTCCTGGTAATGCACTGTCTTCCGGCCCACCGGGGGGAAGAAATATCAGACGATGTCTTGGAGGGTCCCAATTCCGTGGTCTTTGATCAGGCCGAAAACAAGATGCACCTCCACCAGGCCCTTTTAGAGAATTTACTTTCTGAAAGGTAATGCATTCGTGCTTCGAATTTGTTTCGGACTTCGATATTCGAATTTCGCATTTCAGCATTTGGCAATATTGCTCCGGCATAGTCACCCAACATGACCACGCCCAAAGGACGCAGGTTTTCACAACGAAATGAAAAAGGAGAACCAAATTGAATGAAGGTATCAAAAAAATCGTTTTAGCCTATTCGGGAGGTCTTGATACGTCTGTTATCCTTAAATGGCTTAAAGAGACATATAGATGCCCGGTCGTGGCCTATGCAGCCGATCTGGGACAGGGTGAAGAGCTTGGCGGGATAAAAGAAAAGGCACTGGAAACAGGTGCGGATGAAGTTATCGTGGAAGACCTGAAGGAGGAGTTTGTAAAGGACTTTGTCTGGCCCGCGTTGAGGGCCAATGCCATTTATGAATCACGATATCTTTTAGGCACCTCCCTGGCAAGGCCGCTCATTGCAAAGGGCCAGGTAGAGGCGGCAAAGAAAACAGGATCAGATGCCGTGAGTCACGGCGCAACCGGAAAGGGGAATGATCAAGTGAGGTTTGAATTAGGCTATATGGCCCTGGAGCCTAACCTTAAAGTCATTGCGCCTTGGAGGACATGGAAATTCAGGGGCAGGGAAGATCTCATGGAATACGCCCGTTCAAGGGGCATCCCGGTACCCGTGACAAAGGATAAGCCCTATTCCAGTGATCGCAACCTGTTGCATATAAGTTTTGAAGGCGGGGTTCTCGAAGATACCTGGAACGAGCCGTCCGAGGATATGTTTGTACTGTCCGTTTCTCCTGAAAAGGCCCCCGACCGGACCACCTATGTTGAGATTGAGTTCGAACAGGGGAATCCCGTTTCCGTGGACGGGCTGGCCATGACACCGGCAGAACTCCTGTCACGGTTGAATGAACTGGGAGGCAGAAACGGCATCGGCAGGGTGGACATGGTGGAAAATCGATATGTGGGCATGAAATCGAGAGGCGTTTACGAAACGCCGGGCGGGACAATCCTCAGGGTGGCCCATGTGGCCATGGAATCCATAACTTTGGACAGGGAGGTCATGCATATCCGGGACGGGCTGGTGCCCCGGTATGCGGAGATGATATATTACGGTTACTGGTTTTCCCCGGAGCGGGAAATGCTCCAGATCTTTATTGATGAGACCCAGAAAAACGTAAACGGTGTTGTGAGATTAAAGTTGTATAAGGGTAATTGTACGGCGGCAGGTACAAAATCCGAATCATCACTCTATGACCCGGATTATGCATCATTCGAGGGGGACGAAGTTTACAATCAGCAGGATGCCGAGGGATTCATAAGACTGAGCGGTCTGCGGATCAAGATCGCGCGGCTTTTGGAACGGAAGAGGAACAATAACCCGCTGCTATGATTAAGAGGGGTTCTAAATGACTCAAAAAATTTGGGGCGGTCGTTTTCGAGAAGAAACAGACGCCCTTGTAAACAGGTTTAATGCCTCCATCGATTTTGATCACAGGCTTTATGCCTATGATATCGAAGGGAGTATGGCCCACTGCCGGATGTTAGCAAAACAGGAAATCATCACGGCTGAGGAGGCATCAAAGATCCTGAGGGCCCTTGAAGAAATTAAGGTTGAACTGGACAGGAATGAAATCCCGCTTGATGATTACGAAGATATACACGGCCTTGTGGAAACGGCACTGGTAAAAAAGGTGGGGGAATTGGGGGGAAAGCTGCACACGGGCAGGAGTCGAAATGATCAGGTAGCCTTAGATGTCCGGCTCTTTGTCAGAGATGCCGTTGGTCGCGTGGCGGATTTGATAAGGGACACGCAATCAGCGCTTGTGACATTGGCGGAAAATAACTTTGACCTGATCATGCCGGGCTATACACATCTTCAACGGGCCCAGCCGATCCTCCTGGCCCATCATCTGCTTGCCTATTATGAGATGCTGAAAAGAGACAGGGAACGTTTTCAGGAAAACTTTAGAAGGACAAACATCATGCCTTTGGGAAGCGCCGCATTGGCAGGTTCCACCTTTGACCTGGACCGGGACATGGTGGCAAAGGAACTGGGCTTTGACAGTATATCCGAAAACAGTATGGACGCGGTAAGCGACAGGGATTTTGTTTTAGAGTTCCTTTTTAGTGTATCTGTCCTGATGATGCATCTGAGCAGGCTCAGCGAGGAACTGGTCATCTGGTCGAGCAGGGAGTTCGGGTTTGTCTCAATATCCGATGCATTCTCAACCGGCAGCAGTATTATGCCCCAGAAGAAAAACCCTGATCTCCCGGAACTGATTAGGGGGAAAACAGGCCGGGCCTATGGACACCTGATCTCTCTCTTGACGACCATGAAAGGTCTTCCCTTGACATACAACAAGGATATGCAGGAGGATAAAGAGGCCCTGTTTGACACGGCGGACACGGCCCTGATCTGCCTCGAGGTTATGTGCAGGCTCCTTGGCGAGATCTCCTTCGACGCTGAGAGGTTAAAGGCGGCCACAGTGAAAGGGTTTCTAACAGCCACCGACCTGGCAGACTACCTTGTACGTAAAGGCATGACATTTCGTGAGGCCCATGGCATTGTCGGGAAGATGGTCCTTGTTGCCGCGGATCAGGGAAAAGAACTGCATGAATTTACATTAGACAAAATGAAAAGTTTTGCATCACACATTGATGAGGATGTCTATGAATGGCTTGACCCGTCAGCGAGCCTTGAGAGAAGAAACATCCCCGGCGGAACAGGACCGGAGATGGTGAAAAAAAGCTTAGGCAAGGCAAAAGAGGAGCTAAAGAATTGATACATAAAGGAAGCATTCGTCAGGTAAAATGGAGATTTATATGCAGTGCAATGATTCTCGGTGTGGTTTCTCTTGCCCTTATGTCTTGCGGAAAGAAAGGTCCCCCATTTCTGCCTAAGACAGACATGCCTTTGAAGGTGGAGCAATTGAAGGGTCAGTGGACAAATGAAGCGGTCCTTCTTCAGGGGAGTATCCCTGCTCTAAAGGGGCAAAAGAAAGATACACCGGGTGTAACTGGTTGCAGAGTCTACCATACCCGGTATTCCTTAAAGAATCCTCCCTGTGAAGGGTGCCCAATCGACTATCCCGGCTTTCAGGAAATAAGGGGCAAAATTCTTGCGGAAGAGGAATTCCTGTGCGAGGTTTTTGTAGAGAAAAAGGAGGGTATCCACTTTTTTGAGGTTCGTTTAATAGGCCCAAAGGGGGAGGTAGGCCCGCCCTCCAATCGGGTCAAGTTAACTGTTAGAAATTGAAGATTGACTATTGACTATTGAAGATTGGTAACTTATCAAAAAGTTCGGGTTAAAGCCGTGCCAGAGGCCCCGATAGCGGGATCTCCGCTTCGCTTCGACAGGCAAGGTCGGATACCCCGAATTTATTGAGACCTTACGAAGATTGCTTTTCAATGAATCGAGTGCTTTTTCAATCGTCAATCTTCAATAGTCAATCTTCAATCCAAAAAGCCATGCATCACTTTCATTACATAAAAAATGAGCTATACTGTGAAGAGGTTCCTGTAGCGGAAATTGCCCGGGCGGTTGGTACTCCTGCTTATCTCTATTCCTGTGCCACACTCAAGCGACATTTCAGGGCCTTTGACAATGCATTTGACGGAATGAAGCACCTGACCTGTTTCTCCATGAAGTCCAATTCCAATCTCGCTATTTTGAGACTCTTCGCTTTAGAAGGGGGCGGTGTTGACATTGTCTCGGGCGGGGAGTTGTACAGGGCACTGAAGGCAGGGATTGAACCGGCAAAGATTGTCTTTTCCGGTGTGGGCAAGCGGGTTGAAGACCTTGAGTATGCCCTTGAATCGGATATCCTCATGTTTAATGTGGAGTCGCCCCAGGAAATCCTGAAACTGGATGAAGTGGCAAAACGAACAGGAAAGAAGGCAAGGATAGCAGTCCGTGTCAACCCGGATGTGGATCCAAAGACCCATCCTTATGTTTCCACGGGCCTGAAAGAAAACAAATTTGGAATTGGTATCAATGACGCCCCGGAACAATATGCCTTAGCAGCAGGACTTAAGAACCTCGATGTTTCCGGCGTCTCCTGCCACATCGGGTCGCAATTGACGCAATCAAGCCCCTTTGTGGATGCCATCAGCAAGTTGAAGGACCTGATCGGGATGTTGGAAGAGACAGGCATCAGGATAAGATATCTGGACCTGGGAGGCGGGCTGGGAATTACCTATGACAGCGAGGAACCCCCGCATCCTTTAGAATATGCAGGGGCCATTACAAAAGAGCTTGGCACGGCGGACCTGACCCTGATCTTAGAGCCCGGCCGGGTGATTACGGGCAATGCGGGAATTTTAGTGACAAGGGTCCTCTATACCAAGACTGCAAGGGAAAAGAAATTCTTTATTGTGGATGCGGCCATGAATGATCTCATCCGGCCGAGCCTGTATGGTTCGTATCACGCTATTCAGCCGGTCAGGAAATCGGACCGTGGCACGGTCACTGCCGATATGGTGGGTCCTATCTGTGAGTCCGGTGATTTCTTTGCAAAGGAAAGGGAAATGGATGCCTTTGAGCCAGGCGATCTTGCGGCCATTATGAGCGCCGGCGCTTACGGTTTCAGCATGTCTTCCAATTACAATTCAAGACCCAGGGCCTGCGAGGTGATGGTCAACAAGGACCGTTTTTATACCATAAGGGCCAGGGAGACTTTTGAATGCCTAATCAAGGGAGAAACAATACCTGAATTTCTTAATGTAGCGTAAGCGATATGGAACCGATAGAATTCTGGAAAATGAACGGCAGCGGTAATGATTTCATCCTGATCGACAACCGTAGCGGGCAAATCAAAGATGAAGAAATGGGCCGTCTCGTGGAAAAGGCCTGCAGGCGCAGGGAGTCTGTAGGCGCGGACGGCATGATCTTTATCACCGAATCGGAAAAATACGATTTCGGATGGCGGTATCTGAATGCCGACGGCGGGGAGGTGGAGATGTGCGGTAACGGTGCGCGGTGCGTGTCCCGTTTCGCCTTTTTAAAGGGGAT
Source organism: Deltaproteobacteria bacterium (assembly GCA_019310785.1). Taxonomy (GTDB): domain Bacteria; phylum Desulfobacterota; class DSM-4660; order Desulfatiglandales; family Desulfatiglandaceae; genus JAIOSR01. The sequence continues at coordinate 1,108 of JAFDDR010000080.1, read as the reverse complement.
CGCCGGGCCTGAAATGACCTTTGAGACATTGGCCGGGCCCCTCTCTGCAGAGGTCAGCGGGCGCATGGTCAAGGTCCTTATGCCCAAACCGTCAGGCATTTTAAGGGATATGGACCTCTCGTTTCAGCAGGGCTGGAAGAGTGTGGACTTTATCAATACTGGAGTCCCTCACGTGGTAGTCGGCGTTGATGACCTTTCCAATCATCCTGTCAAGGAACAGGGAAGGGACATTCGCTATCACAATCGCTTTTCTCCGGAAGGGACCAATGCCGATTTCATGAAAGTAACCGGCTCCGATCAATTGGAAATGAGGACCTATGAGAGGGGTGTTGAAGATGAGACCTTGGCCTGCGGGACCGGGGCTATAGCCTGTGCCCTGGTGGCCTCGATCAGGGGTTTGGCAAGCTCCCCCGTAAAGGTCAAGACCCGGGGAGGAGAGGAATTGACCATCCATTTTGAGAGGCAGGATGATTCCTTTGATCAGGTCTGGCTCGAAGGGAACACCGCAATTGTTTACCAGGCACAATTAAACCGGGAAGCACTGTAGTCTTATACATAGGGTTAAGCGGTTCAACGTTCAAGGTTCACGATTAAAGAGACCTAACTGTCTGATATCAAAAGAATGATACCTCAGTAGAAACGACACGCACCTGCCTGCGCTGCGCGTTGAACCTTGGACACTGAACCTTGAACTGAGTATTTACCAATATTATGCTATGGCTAATATGTCAGATTTTGTTAACACCTAACCCCTTAGTCAACAGGTGAAGGAGGTTATCATGTTTAAAGGATCTATAGTTGCAATCGTGACCCCGTTTAAAGACGGAAAAGTGGATGAGGATGCCTACCGTGAACTCATAGATTTTCAGATAGAAAATGGAACTAATGCAATCGTGCCCTGCGGCACAACCGGTGAATCGGCCACCCTGAATATGGAGGAGCATAGCCGGGTCATTGATATTGCTATTTCGGCCGTCAACAAAAGGGTCCCGGTCATTGCAGGGACCGGGGGAAACAACACTAATGAGGCAATAGAATTAACAACGCACGCAAAGGAGGCGGGTGCGGACGCGACCCTGCAAGTCGCACCATACTACAACAAACCGAC